>JBBRZQ010000188.1:0-7134 GCA_038236535.1 Actinomycetales bacterium | reverse complement strand
GTCTCACTGGCCGCCGTCAACGTCGCGCCGCCGGCCATCAACACCCAGAACCGCGCCTGCTTATCGATCAAGTCCTTCTTCAACGACATTCACAACACCTCAGATCAGAACGGTGTTGCGACGACCGATTGAACTCGCCATGGATAGAAGGGGCTCGCCCGGGAGAGAGCCGTCAAGGAAGACGAAAGAGTCTGCGTCACGTGCTCAAAGGCAACAATCCACGGTCCCTGACACGACGGCTCCAAGCCAAACTAACTCACCAGCGGACCGCATCAAGGAGCGAACGGCGTGCACCCGGGCGAGCCCGACCCCACCCCGCTCCACGGCGGCCCCGGAAGGGGCCTGGAAACTGACTCGAAAATGGATTGGTGAGCGGGCTGGGGTCGGTCATGCGGCAGGCTGCAGGGCTACCTTGTAGCCGAGGGCATCGAGTTGGCGGATGTGGTTGCGCTTCTTACTTTCTGGTTTGGTACGGGAGTCGTAGTAGTCGGTTCCGAGGTCGTTGAAGCGCGCTTCCTCGTCGCACAGCAGGTACCAGGCGATGACCAGGATGGAACGTCCGCCCGCGACGACTGCCTTCTTCTTACCTCGGCGGCGGGCGATGCCCGGGTAGCGTTCGCCCAGGAACGTGTTGGTTCTGCTGGCCCCGACGGCGGCGTCGCCCAGGACGCGGGCCAGGCATCGGTCGCCGTGGCCGGTGGAGCCGGTGCCCTTCTTACGTCCGGCGGACTCCTTGACGCCGGGGGCGAATCTGGCCCAGGAGGAAAGTTGGGGTGGGGGAAGCGGGTCATGTCCGTAGACCTCGGCGATGATCATGGCGGCCGCGATGGGACTAACTCCGGGGATCTCATGCAGGCGGGCCACTGTCGGCGCGAAAGGGGCGATCTGAACTTTGACCTTAGTCTCTAGGTCGGCGATGTCCGCGTCAAGGGCGTCGATGCGGGTGAGCATCTGGGCCAGCAGGAACCGGTGGTGGTCGGTGAAGTACCCGACGAACGCCTCTTCGAGCTGGGGGATCTTGGTGCGCATCCGACGGTCACCGGGTCGTATCTCATCCGCCTGCACGCCAAAACAACAACCCGGCCCGCGGGAGAGCCTGCCGCGGGCCGGGTCTGGCTGTGACGGGGTGCGCTAATGGGCGGCTGATCAACGCCCCCGCCCGGGTCGGCACCCACGGTCAGCAGCCGGGGCGTCAGCACCGAGAGGAAGTCGATGACCAGTCGAGCACGGTCGCAGCCGACTCGGCGAGAAGCACCAGCATGGGATACGGTTCCCGGTCAGCGCTTGGCGAGCTCGTGGCGACCGGCGCCCCTGTCCGCCGGAACCGAGGCCGCCGCTGGTGGTGTGCGCGCGGGCCGTGTGGCGCGTCGGTAGACCACGGTGACGGCCACGGCGAGGACGACCAGCCAGCCTAGGCCCACCCAGAGCGCCACCCAGTCGTCGAACGTGCGCAGCAGAGCGCCGTCCAGCAGAACGCGAGAGCCTCCGTAGCCGGGGAGCAACTTGGAGCCGGTGGTGGGCGTGGCGTGCAGCATGGGGCTCTGCGCGATGCCCAGGTCCAGGAACGGCAGCAGGAACGCGATGAACACTCCACCGACCCGGCCGAAGATCGGGGCCAGCAGCGCACCGATCAGGCCGTAGGTGACGGCGATGAGGAGGTTGGCGGCGGCGTAGGTCGGCCAGCGTTCGGCGTGGAAGACCAGGGCGGTGGTGGCCAACGAGATGGCGGTGGCGCCGAGGGCGGCGAAGAGCAGCACGCCGAGGCGGGCGGTCAGCAAGGAGGTAGGGCGCAGCCCCGCGAGGGCTGCGCGGCGGTCGCCGCCGTGGCTGTCGAGCACGGTGAACAGGCCGACCAGGGCAGCGAGGGAGCCGACCGCGACCGGTGCCATCGTGGCGTCGTGCACGTCGAGCATCGTGAAGGCATGGGGGACCAGACCGTTGGGCCCGGTGAGGAGGAACGTGATGGGGGTGTTCGGGGTGATCGCGTTGGCTCCGAGGATGAACACCGCCGGGACGACAACGAACAGCGCCCACAGGGTGGGGTTGCGACGGGCGTCTTGCCAGGCGGCCCGCCACGCGGCGACGGCCTGCTCGAACCTCGACCCGGGCCGTGCCTGGCGAGCCTTGCGGTGCGCGGTTCGGCTGCGGGTGGCGACCAGGGCCCAGGCCGCGACGGCCGCTGCGATCGTGGTGAGAAGGGCCCAGCCCAGGTCGCCGATCGGTCCGCCGTGGTCGGAGGGCAGGTTGACCATCCACAAGGTGACGAAGTGGGTGGGCAGCCCACGCGTGGCGAGCCGGTCGGAGGCGCCCATGGCGGGACCGAAGAACACGTCGAGGATCCACACGAACAAGACGATCACGGTGCCGTTGACCGGTGAGCTGACTACCGAGCCGACCCCGGCGCCGATGGCCACGTAGATGACGGCGAACATCAGGGTGCCTGCCACGGCTCGCCCGGGGGAGTCGATCCCGGTGCGGGCGGCGAGAGCGATCAGCGCGGTGGTGGCAGCCAGCAGGGCGAGGCACGCGCCGGTGAGCAGCCGGGCCAAAGCTAGCCGCGAGGCGGGTATGCCCGCGATGACCACTCTACGGTCGGTGTCACGCGTGGCCGCGGTCTGAAAGTACATCGCGATGCCGGCCAGGAACGCGGCGGCCCAGCCGGCGGTGGCGGTCTGCACGGAGGACCCGGGCGGGCCGCCGAGCAGCTCCGCGAAATCGGAGAGTGAACCACCCACGACGACGACGAACACGGTGGGGATCAGTGCGAGCAGGAGCAGGTTGACCGGGTTGCGGACGTAGTCGGTCAGGAAGCGGCGCACCAGCACCAGGGTCGTCACTTCGGGCCGGTCTTGCCGTCTCGCACGGCCACGATGCGGTCGAAACGGTCCTCGTCGACGACGAAATGGCTGATGATCAACACGGTTCGGCCGGCGGTTCGCCGCTGCGCGACCAGGTCCCAGAACTTCAGGTACGTGTCCCAGTCGAAGCCGGCATAGGGCTCGTCGAGGAGGAGTAGGTCGGGGTCGGCCAGGAGGGCCAGGCCGAGGTTGAGCTTTGACAGGGTGCCGCCGGAAAGCTGGTCGGCCCGGGTGCTTGCGTACCGGTCGAAACCGAGCGCGTCGTAGAGCCCCTGACGCGACTGTTTCGTGGCCTCGCCGGTCATGGCGTATGCGTGGCCGAACAGGTCGAAATGCTCGTCACAGGTCAGCCTCGGGTAGACGAGAGCCTCCTGCGGGCAGTAGCCCAAACGACCGCTGCGGGTGACGGTGCCCTGGTCGGCGGCGAGCGCGCCGACCAGGATCTTCATCAGGGTGGACTTGCCCGAGCCGTTCTCCCCGACCAACCCGACCACTTCGCCGGGGTACAGGGTGAGGTCCGCGCCAGTAAGTACCTGGCTCACACTCCGGCGCGGCCAGATGCCACGTTGGTAGGACTTGGTGATGGCCGACGCCTTGAGTAGGGGGGGCGCCCCGTCGCCAGCCGCAGATGGCCCTGCTGTCGGCGCGGCAACGATGGTGGTCACCGTCCGACTCTGGTCGCCTGCATGGAATGCTCTGTGATGCGTGTCGTGCCCACCGCTAGGTCCGGAAGCACTTGATACGAAACGCATCTTGACGCTGGAGGAGCCGCTAACCTCCGGACCGCAGAGGAACGCCGTTTTCCTGCAGCACCACCCCCACGCTTCTGGCCTCGCGGATGCTCCCAGGCGATCTTCGTCACGGCGCCCGCCGCTGGTCTGGCTCGCACGGCAAGAGAGTTCATCTCACCCACCGACCCACGTCGATGTCGTTGCTCGAGCGCCACCATCACGCGGCACGCCAGCGCCGACGCGAGGAGCAGAACCACGCCTGACGCGGCGACGGCCAGCCCGGTCCACGCACCCGACTGCTCCCACTGCGCTGGTCACAGAACCCATCGCGAGGCCCACGATGACGAGCAGTACCCAGAACGCGCGGCCGGGCAGGGCACGCAAACGGTGGACTGAACAGCGAGGAGGAAGCATCCTACGGCCTTTGGACAAAGTACCTCCTGGCGACACCTGGCGGCGAGCGAAGCTTCCGGAACGCAACGATGTGCGGCGGTCCTACCCCAGGTTGGCTGATGCCCAGCAATTTTAAGGTACGCCCACTCGCTCTCACCCGCAATGGGCTCCTCACCAGTACATAGTGCAGAGCCGGGGTAGTCGGTAACGGCGCGGTGGCCGCAGCGTACCCGCGCCGACCTCCCGATCGAATTTGCATCTGTCTCTGGCATGACTCTGCAGGTAACCGATGCCTCCTCGATTCGGGGGCCCTGAAGCGGTTTCCCGGAGGCTTCTTGGCTCACGCGTCCATAGCCGTCAAGCCAAGGGCCGTCGATGTCCATCTTCAGCGAATCTTCACGCGACCGACGAGCGCACACCACACGAGGAGACCAGTCTTATCCTAGAACGCCGCTGGACGTTGACGGCGTAGCCAGGCCCGCAGGACCATGAAGGATTCGGGGTGTTCCCGAGCGGCGACCCTAGTCTCATACCGGCCCTTTAGAGGCGACAGCCTAGTAGCTCAACAGGAGAGCCCGATGAAAGGGTTCTCGTGCGCGCCCGGGCCTGACGCGACTGACGCGACTGACGCGACCCGAAGTCGTCAAGGATGACGCAGGGGGTCCCTGCGAGCAGCGATCGGCAGGATGATCTCGAATTGTGCTCCGGTGCCCGGTCCTTCGCTGTGACCCAGTAGCTGTCCGTGGTGTGCCTGGATGATCGCTTTGGCGATGGTCAGGCCGATGCCGCTTCCGGCGCCGTTCGCGGTGCGGGAGGAGTCGCCTCGGTAGAAGCGTTCGAAGAGCTGGTCGGCAGTGGCGGGGTCGAAGCCTTCGCCGTCGTCGGTCACCACGATCCGGCAACGGTCGTGTTGTCGGGTGGCGGCGATGGTGACAACGCCCCCGCTCCTGGTGTGTCGCAGAGCGTTGTCCAGCAGTGCCCCCAGCGCCTCAGCCAGCCGGTCGCGGTCAACGAGCACGTTACCGGCCGGGTGGGTCTCCGCGGTGAGGCTGATGTGTTTGGCCTCGAACCGCGGTCCGGCTGCTGCGACCGCCCCCGATACGAGCTCCTGGGTCGAGACCAGCACCGGGTGCAGGTTCAGCTGGCGTTCCTCCGCCTGCGAAACCGCTGACAGGTCACCCACGAGGCGGTGCAGCCGCTGGGACTGCTCGGTCAACGTCGCCAACGTGCTCTGGTCGCTCGGCAGGATGCCGTCGGTGATGGCCTCGATCGTGGCTTGCATCGAGGCCAGTGGCGTCCGCAGCTCGTGGGCGAGGTCGGCGAGAAGGTGCCGGCGCGTCCGGTCTGTGGTCTCCAGCCGTCGGGCCATCAAGTTGAACGCCGTGGTCAACCTGTCGAACTCCGGGCCAAGACCAGGTTGGCCGAGCCGGGTCTGGTAGTCGCCGTCGGCGATTTGCTGGGCGGCTTGCGCGACTTGGGCCACTGGAGCCGCGACTCGCCTGGCCACCAGCCAGGTCACGAGCAAGGCGGACGCCAGGGCGGCGGTTACGCCCACGGCCAAGGCGATGAGCAAAGCGTTCGAGAAGGCTTCGTCGACGTGGTCCTGGGCCTGGGCGGAGACGAGCGGCCTGATCTGGTCTAGGTGCGCGTGGAACATCGGTCGGGCCACCAGCAGAGCTGAGACCAGCAGGGTCACCGCGCCGGCGATGACGACCAGACTCATCGCGGTGAAGAGTCGCCAGGCCAGACCCAGGGCCGGTTTAGGGGCTCGGTCAGTCGATGCCCTCACCCCGGCCCCATCCGGTAGCCGACACCGCGGACGGTCCGAACGTAGCGCTCCGTGGCCGGGTCGTCTCCGAGCTTGGCCCGGATGTGGGCGATGTGGATGTCGACGAGGTGCTCTTCCCCGCCCCAGTCCGGCCCCCAGACCCTTTCGATGAGCTGGCTGCGGGTGTAGACGAGCTTGGGTCGTTCGCTCAGGGCGTCGAGCAGGTCGAACTCGGTTCGGGTCAGCTCGACCGGGGTCTGCCCCACGAGGACCTGTCGGGCCTCGGGATCCAGGCTCAGGTCCCCAATCGTGCGCACCGCTGGGTTCTCACTGATGTGCCCGGTCATCCGTGGTCGCCGAAGCAGTCCGCGAACGCGGGCGGTCAGCTCTCGGGGAGAGAACGGTTTGGTCATGTAGTCATCGGCTCCGACGGAAAGCCCGATGAGGGTGTCGATCTCTTCACTGCGGGCGGTCAACATGATCACGTAGGCGTCGGTGAAGGTGCGCAGCTGGCGGCAGACCTCGAGTCCGTCGATACCCGGCAACATCAGGTCGAGCACGATGACGTCGGGTGGATCGGATCGCGCCGAGACCAGAGCCTGCTCTCCGTCGGGGGCAGTGGTGACTACGAAGCCCTCGTGTTCGAGGTAGCCGGCCACGGCACGGACCAGGCTGGGCTCGTCGTCTACAACCAACACCCGCAAAGCGGCGCTGGTCGTGGCTACTGCACTGGCTGTGACGGGGATCAGGAATCCTCCATGGAGATGAATGCTCCGTGCCAGGTGTGGTACCAGGAGGCCCCCGTGGAGGAGCTGACCGACATCATCCCACTGACCACGCCGCCCCGTTGGAGATCAAGCGTGAAGTATCCCGGGTAGGCATCGATGCTCCGGACCGTGGTGCCAGGCCGGTTGGCGGCTAGCCACGCGGTGGCGATGCCCCGTGCCTTCGCAGAGTCGACAGGCCCGCCGGTGCCACCTGTGCCACCGGCGCGCATCACCCCGAATCGGGTGTTCCACATCATTGCCGGACCTGGCTCCGTGCTCACCGCGCCAGTGCGGGGATCGACGATCACCTCGGTCGCCGGCTGCCCCGCGCTGTTCTTGAGCTCGACATAGAAGCCGTTGTCAAACCACATCACCTCGCCCGGATGCAACCCGGATGCCTTGGCCGCCGACGCTGCCCTTACCCGTGCCGCGGGGATGGACCGTACCGCAGTCCCCTGCCCGGGCAGCCACACCATCCCCATCGCGCCCATCATCGAACCGCCCATCATGCCTGTGGACGGACCCTGGCCCTGGCCGCCCATCATGCCTGTGGACGGACCCTGGCCCTGGCCGCCCATCATGCCTGTGGACGGACCCTGGCCCTGGCCGCCCATCAT
>JBBRZQ010000187.1:0-7242 GCA_038236535.1 Actinomycetales bacterium | reverse complement strand
GACTTCGACATCGACTTCGACGAGCGTCGCCGGGGCGAGGTGATCCACTACGTCACCGCGAAGTACGGCGAGGAGCGGGTCGCCCAGATCGTCACCTACGGCACGATCAAGGCCAAGCAGGCGGTCAAGGATGCCGCGCGGGTGATGGGCTTCCCGTTCTCGATGGGGGAGAAGCTCACCAAGGCGATGCCCCCGGCGATCATGGGCAAGGACGTGCCGCTGTCGGGGATCTTCGACCCCCGGCACAAGCGGTATGCCGAGGCCGCCGCGTTCCGTCAGGTGCACGACGAGGACCCGCAGGCTCAGGAGGTCGTCCAGAGGGCGCTTGGCCTCGAGGGGCTGAAGCGCCAGTGGGGGGTGCACGCGGCTGGCGTCATCATGTCCAGCGAGCCGCTGCTCGACCTGATCCCGATCATGCGCCGTGAGCAGGACGGCCAGATCATCACCCAGTTCGACTACCCCAGCTGCGAGGCCCTCGGCCTGGTCAAGATGGACTTCCTGGGCCTGCGCAACCTGACCATCCTGGACGACGCGCTGATCAACGTGCGCAGCAACCGCGGCGACGAGATCGACCTCGACGCGCTGAGCAAGACCCTGGACGACCCGGCCACCTACGAGCTGCTGGGCCGCGGTGACACCCTCGGTGTCTTCCAGTTCGACGGCGGACCGATGCGGGCCCTGCTACGCCTGATGAAGCCCGACAACTTCGAGGACATCTCGGCGGTCGGCGCGCTCTACCGGCCCGGTCCGATGGGCGCGAACTCGCACACCAACTACGCCCTGCGCAAGAACCACCTGCAGGAGATCTCCTACCCGCACGCCGACCTGGCGCACGCGCTGGAGCCGCTGCTCGGCACCACCTACGGCCTGATCGTGTATCAGGAGCAGGTGATGGAGATCGCCCAGAAGCTGGCCGGCTACACCCTGGGCAAGGCCGACCTGCTGCGCCGGGCCATGGGCAAGAAGAAGCGCTCGGTGCTGGACGCCGAGTACAAGGGCTTCGAGGCGGGGATGGTGGCCAACGGCTTCAGCCCGGCGGCCATCAAGGCCCTCTGGGACGTGCTTGTCCCGTTCTCGGACTATGCCTTCAACAAGGCGCACAGCGCGGCCTACGGCCTGGTCTCGTACTGGACCGCCTACCTGAAGGCCAACTACCCGGCCGAGTACATGGCCGCCGTGCTGACCAGCGTCCGGGACGACAAGGACAAGTCGGCGCTCTACCTCAACGAGTGCCGCCGGATGGGCATCAAGGTCCTGCCGCCGGACGTCAACGAGAGCTCGGCCAACTTCACCGCGGTCGGCACCGATATCCGGTTCGGGCTGGCCGCGATCCGCAATGTCGGCCACAACGTGGTCGAGGCGATCGTGGCCGCGCGTGGTGACAAGGGCCGGTTCGTCTCGTTCGAGGACTTCGTGCGCAAGTCACCGGCCGTGGTGTGCAACAAGCGCACCATCGAGTCGCTGATCAAGGGCGGCTCCTTCGACTCGATGCAGCACTCCCGCCAGGGTCTGGTCCGGGTTCACGAGGCGTACATCGACGCCCTCTCGGACGAGAAGCGGCAGGAGGCCATCGGCCAGGACTCACTCTTTGCCGGCTTCGAGGATGACGGCGCCGGGACCAGGACGGCCACCTCGCTGCTGGCCATGCCCCCGATCCCGACCACAGAGTGGGACAAGTCGACGCTGCTGGCCTTCGAGCGGGAGATGCTCGGCCTCTACGTCTCCGACCATCCGCTGTTCGGCATCGAGCACGTCCTGGCCCAGCACGCCGACACCTCGATCGCGTCCCTGACCGGCGAGGACACCAAGCCTGACGGTGCCAACGTCACCATCGCCGGGCTGATCACCGGGCTGCAGATCAAGCGCACCAAGAAGGGCGACCTCTGGGCCATCGCCACGGTGGAGGACCTCGACGGCGCGATCGAGTGCCTGTTCTTCCCCTCGGCGTACATGACCGTCTCGACGATGCTCAGCCATGACGTCGTCTGCGTGGTGCGCGGGCGCCTGAACCGCCGCGACGAGACGCCGACCATCTTCGCCCAGGAGCTCACCCTGCCTGACATCAAGGACGGGCCGCGCGGGCCGGTCGTGGTAACCCTGCCACTGGCCAGGGCCACCAACGGGCTGGCGGAGCGGATCAAGCGGGTGCTCAGTGAGCATCCTGGTGTCACCGAGGTCCACCTCAAGCTCACCCAGCCGGGGCGGTCGGTGCTGATGCGGCTCGACGACACGTTGCGGGTCACCGCCTCGCCGGCGCTGTTCGGTGACCTGAAGGCCCTTCTGGGGCCATCCTGCCTGACCTGAGCCGGCTGTCCGCTACCGTTCCGTTGTGAACATCGTCAAGCCTGTCGTCACCGCACACGTCGAGCACGAGCGGGTGCACCACGGCGATCGCGTCCAGGACCCCTTCGAGTGGCTCCGGGACAAGGACGACCCGGCGGTGATCGCCCATCTCGAGGAAGAGAACGCCTACGCCGAGGCCATGACCAGTCACCTCCAGCCGTTGCGGGCGCAGATCTTCGACGAGATCAGGTCCCGGACCCAGGAGACCGACCTGTCGGTGCCCGAGGCCTACCGCGGCTGGTGGTACTACACGCGGACGTTCGAGGGAAAGCAGTACCCCGCCCAGTGCCGGGTTCCTACGGTGTCCGGTCTGCAGGGCAGCGGCCGGCCCCAGCTCGAGCCGGGGGTCACTCCCGAGGGTGAGCAGCTGTTGCTGGACGGCAACGTCGAGGCGCAGGGCCACGAGTTCTTCGCGCTGGGCGCCTTCGAGGTGACCACGGACGGACGCCGGATCGCGTACGCGGTGGACGTCGAGGGCGACGAGCGTTTCGCCCTGCGGGTCAGGGACATCGAGACGGACACGGTGATCGACGACATGGTCACCGACATCGGCTACGGCGCTGTCTGGTCGCTGGATGGCCGGTACATCTTCTACACCCGGATGGACGAGTCCTGGCGTCCTCATCAGGTCTGGCGTCATGAGGTGGGCGCGCCGGCACACGGTGACGTGCTCGTGTTCGAGGAGCCGGACGAGCGGTTCTGGATGGGGATCGGGTCCTCCCGTGATGACGCCTGGGTCATCATCCAGGTGGGTTCCAAGCTGACCTCGGAGGTGTGGCTGCTCGACGCGGCGACGCCCCTGGGTGCTCCTCACCTGGTGGCGCCACGCCGGCACGGGGTCGAGTACGACGTCGAGCCGGCCGGGGATCGTCTGCTGATCGTGCACAATGCGAACCACCCCGACTTCGAGCTGGCCCAGGCGCCGCTGGACGCGACCGGTCACGAGCAGTGGTCGTCGCTGGCCGAGACGGTGGCCGGGGAGCGTCTGCAAGGGGTCGAGGCCTTCGCGTCCCACGCCGTGGTGTCCCTGAGACGCGATGGGCTGACGGCACTGAGGGTGCTGCCTCGTGACCCGTCGGCTCCCTCGGGATTCGGGCCGGCCCACGATCTCGCCTTCGATGAGCCGCTGTACTCCGTGGGTACCGGAAACAACCCGGAGTATGGCTCGGCGGCGTTGCAGATCGTGTTCGAGTCGATGGTCACCCCCAAGACCATCTCGGACTACGACCTGGTCACCGGTGAGTGCACCGTGCTCAAGTCCCAGCCGGTCCTCGGTGGCTACGACCCGGCGGACTACGAGCAGCACCGCGAGTGGGCGACCGCGCCGGACGGGACCCTGGTGCCGATCTCGCTGGTCCATCGTCGTGTGGTGACGGCGGACGGTACCGCCCCGGGGCTCCTCTACGGCTACGGTGCCTACGAGATCTGCATCGACCCCTACTTCTCGGTGGCCCGGCTGTCCCTGCTGGACCGGGGGTTCGTCTATGCCATCGCGCACGTTCGCGGCGGCGGTGAGATGGGCCGCCAGTGGTATGACTCGGGCAAGATGGAGCACAAGGTCAACACCTTCACCGACTTCCTTGCCTGCGCCGACCATCTGGTCAGCTCCGGCTGGGTGGCCGCCGACCGGCTGGTCGCTGAGGGCGGTTCGGCCGGAGGTCTGCTCATCGGGGCGGCGGTCAACCTCGCGCCGGGGCGCTTCAGGGCCATCCATGCGGCCGTCCCCTTCGTCGACGCGTTGACCACGATCCTGGACCCGACGCTGCCGCTGACCGTGCCGGAGTGGGAGGAGTGGGGCGATCCGCTTCACCACGAGGACGTCTACCGGTACATGAAGAGCTACACGCCCTACGAGAACGTCGCCGCAGCGGACTATCCGGCCATCCTTGCCACGACCAGCCTCAATGACACCCGGGTGTATTTCGTCGAGCCCGCAAAGTGGGTGGCCCGGCTCCGCGAGACGGTGACCAGCGATCCGGTCCAGCGGCCGGTCCTGTTCAAGATCGAGATGGTCGCCGGTCATGGCGGCATGAGTGGCCGGTATGACGCCTGGAAGCAGTACGCCTGGGAGCTCGCATTCCTGATGGACCAGGCGGGCGTCAGCTAGCCGGCCGTGCCGGGGACCATGACCAGTGCGGCGGGGGAGGGATGTCGGGGTTGCCCCCTGCGCGGAGTATGCCGAAACGTGCGCCAGGGAAACTCCCCGGAGGTACGCTGAAAGGTAAGCATGTGGCGCCCGAGCGGTGACGCACGATCCTGAATGTTTCGGTCCCGCGCCGCGGTGAGCCGCCGATCCGGCGGCGCAACCCTAGGGACGCCCAGATGTATGACCAGCCGTTGTTCCTCCAGACGCTGTCACGGTTCGCCGTGGTGCTGCCCGCCCGCTATGACCTCGAGGCGGCGCTGACCGAGCTCACCGAGAGCGTCACCTCGGTGCTGGGCCTGAGCGGGGCCGGGGTGACCATGGCCGATGACAGCGGGCGGCTGCGCTTTGTCACGGCGGTGAGCCAGGCCTCCAGTGAGCTGGAGCGCAACCAGGAGGAACAGCAGGCGGGGCCGTGCCGGGACGCGTTCGACACGGGTGAGGTGGTCCGGGTGAGCGACGTCCGGAAGGAGTCCAGCCGGTGGCCGGAGTTCTCGGCCACAGCCGAAAGCCTGTCAGTGGCTGGTGTCGCCGGGATCCCGATGCGTCTTGCCGATGAGATGATCGGCGCCCTCAACCTCTACTCTCCTGGGCCCCGGGAGTGGACGGACGAGGACATTGCCGTGGCCGGGGTGCTGGCCGACGTGGCGACCAGCTATGTGGTCAACGCTTCCAAGCTGCGCCAGCAGGAACAGCTCAGTGAGCAGCTTCAGCGGGCGCTCGAGTCCAGGGTCGTCATCGAACAGGCCAAGGGGATCACCGCTCAGCAGAACTCGGTCACCGTCGATCAGGCCTACCAGCTGATGCGCAGGCACGCCCGCAACAACAACGCCAGCCTTCGTCTGGTCGCCGAGGCGATCGTCGCGGTGGGGCTTCACGTCTGATCCGCCGGTTGTCTCAACTGTTACTTAAGGGTTGAGCATGGCGCTGGGTGTATTCTCACAGTTGCTACGTCTCTCTAGAACCTTGGCGGCGCTGGCTATTCCCGCGCTACCCCCGAACCTCGGTGGCTCGTGTCCTTGTTCCGGGACCACTGAAACGAGTTCGCCATGGTTCAGCCGCCGAGCATTCCGTACGAGGGGCTCCCTGCCCACCACGTGGGTCTCTACCCGACGACATTCCCGCCTCAGTTCGCGGCAGGCCCGGTCAGCCCGGCAGCCGGGCTCCCCGGGCCGGTCGTCACCCGCACCCCCGCCGCGCGCCGGGTCAGGTCCCGGAAGCACGCCATCCGTCAGGTGGTGGTCGTCGATGTGGTGGGCCGGCTTGGCGAGGTCGCCGGGGATCTGGACCGGGCGATCCAGCTGGCGCTGGCCGAGGGACCGCGCGGCGTGGTCTGTGACCTGTCAGCGGTGCTCGAGGGCACTGATCCCATTGCCGTCGAGGTGCTGGCAACAGCAGGGCGCCACGTGTGCGCCTGGCCGGGGATCCCGCTGGCCGTCGCCTGCCCGGACCCCCGCATACGAGAGGCGCTGGCTGCTCACCCCCTGGGCAAGCACCTGATCGTGACCTCGTCCTTGGTCACCGCCGTCTCCGCCGTTCTGGCCACCCCCACGCTGACCTGTGAGTGGCTCCAGCTGGCGCCGCACCCGACAGCCCCTCGGGCATCGCGGGAGTTCGTCACCCGCACCTTGCTGGACTGGCGGCTCGGTCGCGTCATTCCCTTCGCGAGTCTGGTGGTGGGTGAGCTCGTGGCCAGCTCGACCGTCAACGCCGGCACCGAAGTGGACCTGTCCGTGGCCTGGGACCGCGGTTCCCTGCGGCTGACCGTGCGCGACCACGGTCCCGCGCTGCGCGGTCAGCAGCCCTCGGCCCTTGAGCTGCGCGGCAGGGGGCTCACCGTCGTCGCCGGCCTGTCACGCTCGTTCGGCATACTGCCCGCGGCGGACGGAGGCAAGGCGGTCTGGGCCGTGCTCGACGCTCCCCGGCCGCGGACGTCGAACAGGCTGATCTGGTCGGACCGCTCAATCTCAACCCAGACGCCCCCCGAGTTCACCGACGGTCGTGGCACGGCCGCGCTGCCATTCTGCGCCGGTGTAGGCCGGCCGTCAGACTGAGCCTGGCCCCCGGTCAGGCCTGGCCAAGCCTCGCTAAGCCAGTCAAGCAAGGACTGCCTAGCTGACCAGACCTCTGATGACTGCCTCCTGGGCAAGGTCGGCGACGGCGTGGGCGAGGTCCTTCGGGAGGTTCGGGGTGACTGCCCAGAGCGCGGCCACCCCATGCATCGCCGACCACAGGGCCAGCGCCGTGGTGAGCCGATCGGCCGGGCGAAGCTGTCCGGCTGCCATGGCTGCAGCGACGTCGGCGATCAGGTCGTTGAGCGCGTCGCCCGTCTCAGCGGAGGCCTGGTCAGGGCCGGCCGCCACGGGCTCAAGAAACAGCACCCTGAACAGGGCCGGTTTGGCAAGGGCGAAGTCCAGGTATGCGCGGCCTCGGCTGCGTAGTCGCTCGACAGGGTCGCGCTGATCGGCCACGGCGCCCGTCTGGCCGGCCCGGAAGAGCGCCCAGCCGCGGGCGCTGGCCTCCCGCAGGAGCAGCTCGCGGTTGGGCCAGTAGTGGTAGAGGGACGGCGGCGTGCAACCTGCCTCGTAGATGATGGCGGCAACAGTGACCCGGTCGGGGCTGCCGGTCGACTCGAGCTGGTGCAAGGCAGCGGCCAGGATGGCGCCGCGAACATCCTCGCCGTCGCCGGGTCGGCCCACTCCGCGCCGAGCCATCGGCCTGACCTTTGGGCTCGCGGCCTTGGTCTTGACCGTCTT
>JBBRZQ010000186.1:0-7269 GCA_038236535.1 Actinomycetales bacterium | reverse complement strand
TTCAGACCAAGCGGGTGCAGTTCACCCCGGACCTCATGCCCGGCGACATCACCGGCTCGTTGATCTATGACCCGCACAGCGCCGAGTTCTCCTTCCGTGAGGGACCCGTGTTCACCAACCTGCTCCTGGCCGACGAGATCAACAGGACGCCCCCCAAGACCCAGGCCGCCCTGTTGGAGTCCATGGAGGAGCGCCAGGTCTCGGTCGACGGTTCACCCCGGCCCCTGCCGTCCCCCTTCATGGTCGCCGCGACCCAGAACCCGATCGAGTACGAAGGCACCTACCCCCTGCCCGAGGCCCAGCTCGACCGGTTCCTGCTCAAGGTTGAGCTTCCGCTTCCCACCCGCGAGGACGAGATCCAGGTGGTTCACCGGCACGCTTACGGCTTCGACCCCCGAAACCTCGCTGCGGCCGGCCTGCGCGCGGTTGCCGATCGTTCCGACCTCGATGCCGGCGTGGCAGCGGTGCAGACTGTCACCGTCTCCCCGGAGGTGACCGGCTACATCGTCGACATAGCCCGGGCGACCCGGCAATCTCCTTCGCTGTTGTTGGGCGCCAGCCCTCGCGGCGCCACCGCACTGATGGCGACGAGCCGAGCCTGGGCGTGGCTGAACGGCCGAGGGTTCGTGACGCCGGACGACGTCAAGGCACTCGCGCACGCGACGCTGGCCCACCGGCTCGCTCTGCGACCAGAGGCCGAGCTCGAAGGCGTCAGCGTCGGTTCGGTGCTGGCCAGCGCGCTTTCATCCGTCCCCGTCCCCCGCTGACAACACACGTGACTTCACCGATCCGTATTCCGTTCCTGACCCCGCGCGTGGGGCGGTCCCTATGGCGTTGACAGGGCGGGCGCCGGCGCTTCTTGCGCTGGGGCTTTTCGCCGTCTGGCTCCAGCCCAACATGAGCACCGTCCGGATCTGGTGGCTGTTCACACTGTGCGCAATCGGGCTGGACCTGCTGCTCGCGTTGAGCCCTCGGAGCCTTGTGATCAGTCGCGACCGCGTCCAGCAGGTCAGGCTCGGGGTCGCTGGATCCACGACTCTGAGGCTGACCAACCCGACCTCGCGGCGCCTTCGCGGTGTCGTTCGAGACGCCTGGCAACCTTCAGCGGGAGCTTCGGGTGACCGGCATACGATCACCGTCCGCGGCGGTGAGCGGGTCGCAATCCGCACCACTCTCACGCCTACTCGGCGAGGCGATCGGCAAGCCGATCGCGTAACGGTGCGCAGCCTCGGGCCGCTCGGGCTCGCTGCCCGCCAGCACTCTTTCGCGATCGAGGGACACATCCGCGCACTGCCGCCGTTCACGTCGCGAAAGCACCTGCCCAGCCGTCTGGCCATCTTGCGACAGCTCGACGGCCGATCCGCAGTGCGTGTTCGCGGAGCTGGCACCGAGTTCGACTCCCTACGTGACTATGTGGTCGGCGACGACGTCCGCAGCATCGACTGGCGGGCGACGGCGCGCCGCAGTGCCGTCGTCGTGCGCACCTGGCAGCCCGAGCGCGACCGGCGTCTGATCCTGGTGCTGGATACCTCGCGAACCTCGGCGGGGCGAGTGGGCGACATGCCCCGGCTGGACGCCGCCATGGACGCTTCCCTGTTGTTGGCCGCCCTCGCGTCCCGGGCTGGCGACCATGTCGACTTCCTCGCTGGCGACCGACAGGTCCGGGCCCGTCTGAGCGGGGCAGGTCGAACCTCGCTCCTGGGTGAACTCGTGACCGCGATGGCTCCGCTGGAACCCGCCCTGCTCGAGGCCGACTGGTCAATGATGGCTGGCGCGATCGCCGGGTTAAGCCGCCGCCGGTCGCTGGTGGTCCTTTTGACCCCCCTCGAACCTGCGGCCATCGAGGAGAGTCTGCTGCCGACGTTGGCCACGCTCACCCGTCACCACCGGGTGGTCCTGGCCTCGGTCGCCGATCCCGCCCTGTCGGCCATGGCCGCTGACGTCACGAGCACTGCGAGCGTCTACGATGCCGCGGCCGCGGAGCGCAGCATCGGCCTACGCGAACGCACCGCCGAGGTGCTGGGGCGCCTAGGCGTGCACGTGATCGACGCCGAGCCCGAGCAGCTTCCCGTCGCCCTGACCGACCATTACCTGCTGCTCAAGAGCCGGGGCCTTCTGTAGAGATCGGGACAACTGAATGGTGATGAATCCACCGTCAACCTGCCTGCATACCAACCCGAACCGGGACTTTCTCGTTTCGAGGCCTACGGACGATCGCCCGTTGGCGAGATCTACCCCCGCTGGACGGTGCGAACCTCGATGCGCTTGTCGACAGCTTGCTCCGGTGTCAGGGGCAGGACCCGCTGGACGTAGATGCCGGGCAGGTGCACCGCGTCGGCGTCAATCTCGCCAGGCTCGACCAGGTGCTCAACCTCCGCGATGGTGACCCGCCCGGCCATGGCAGCCAAGGGGTTGATGTTGCGGGCGGACTTGCGGAAGACGAGGTTGCCATGTCTGTCGCCCTTCCAGGCTCGGACCAGGGCGAAGTCGGTAGTGATCGCGTGCTCCAGCACGAACGTCTGCCTGTGGCCGTGCCAGTCCATATCCCTGGTCTCCTTGGGCGGAGACGACTTGGCGATGGACCCGTCGGGCGCGTATCGCCACGGCACGCCGCCGTACTCGACCTGGGTACCGACCCCCGCAGGCGTGAAGAACGCGGGTATGCCGGCCCCTCCGGCCCGTAACTTCTCGGCCAGCGTGCCCTGAGGGGTGAGCTCGATCTCGATCTCGCCGAAGAGGAACTGACGCTCGAACTCCTTGTTGCCACCTAGGTAAGAGACGACCACCCGGCGGAGCTGACGGCTCTTCAACAGAATCCCCAGCCCCCAGTCGTCCACCCCGCAGTTGTTGGAGAACGCCTCAAGATCGGTGACACCGCTGTGATGGAGCTCCTCAATGAGCACGCCTGGCACTCCACACAGGCCAAACCCACCCACCGCCAGTGATGAGCCATCAACGATCCCCGAAACTGCTTCCGCTGCGCTGACGACGACCTTGTCCATGGCTGCTTCCTGGGCGGGCTGGGAATGCTGCAAAGTACCATCCGTACTCGCAAGTCCCAGATCACGGATTCAAAAACGTTTCAGCCGGCGATTCAGGGTCACGGGGACAAGCTCAGCATCTCTGGCGTCCCGGGGATGCCCGCCAGGTCTTCCGGGCATGACGCGGTGTCCCGATCTAGAGGGCATGCGGTGAAACGATCGGGCGTGTCTGTGTGCTCGCCGTTGCTGGCGGGTTGTGGGGCTGGGTAGTTAGAGGTGCCAGGTCACGCATCGCGGCCAGCAGCCCGCCGCCCGGCGTGCCTCGATCGTTGGAGTAGGTCCCATAACAAGGAACCTAACCCCGACCACTGACACACCCCCCAGCTCCAATCTCAACGGTACCCCGGCGAATTGCCCTGTGGACAAACAGAATTCGGCACCCAATGTGTGCTACGGCAAACCAGAAACCACCCCGCTGTCACCGCACCGTCCCTAGGTTTGGCACCAGGTCGGCCGCACAATCCCTAGGTTTGGCAATCTCAGCCGACGACGGGTGCCGTGTCTCCCGCATCGCGTGCCGCCACGTCACCCGTGACACCGCGTTGCCACGCCCAGCGACCAACCGTGAATACGTAGACCAGGAAGGCTGCCTCGGCCAGCACTCCGATGCTGATCCGGGCCCACGTGGGCAGAGGCGAGGGCGTCACGAAGGCCTCGATAACACCCGAGATGGCCAACACGACCACGAGGCCGAGGGCCACAGCAATGGCCGAACGTCCTTCCTGAGCCAGCGCGGTGGCGCGAGTTCTCGGACCTGGGTCGATCCAGGCCCAGAACAGCCGGAGGCCGGTGGCACCGGCAACGAAGACCGCGGTCAGCTCCAGCACCCCGTGGGGCAGGATCAGGCCGAAGAACAGCGCGCCACGGTGGTGGTTGATCATGATCGCGCCGATGAGCCCCACGTTGAGCACATTCTGGAAGAGCAGATAGACCACGGGGACGCCAAGGACGCCCAGCGCGATGCACAGGGCCGCGATCCAGGCGTTGTGCGTCCAGACCTCTGCGGCGAAATGCGTCGCAGCAAACTCGCTGTAGTAGTGCTGAAAGTCAGTGTTGACGAGCTTGTCGATCTCGGAAGGGGACATCAACGTGGACTCGAACTGGGGGTGCGAGAGGAACCACCACCCGATGACCAGCGCCGCCGCGACGTTGACAAGGCTGACGATGATCCACCAACGCCGGGTTCGATAGAGGGCTGCGGGAAAGGTGTCGCTGAAGAAGCCCCTCAGATCAGACCAGGCCACCGATCTCGTTCCAGCAGAGCGGGTTCGGGCCCGGGCAAGCAGCGAGGACAGATAGGTCACCAGACTCGGGTCCGGTGCTGCCGAACGGACGACGGACAGGTGCGTGGCGACACGTTGGTAGAGGTCGAGGATCTCGTCAGCCTCCGCCCCACTGGCTGAACCGTGGCGCGCCAAGTACTCCAGTCGGGTCCACTCCCGCTGATGGGCTGCAACGAACGCGTCCAGATCCACGACCACACTGTATTCGCGACCGACCCCGAAAGTGGGGCATGCCCGGTTACGCTGACCAGACGACGAGCAGGAGCGAGCGATGAGTAGCAGCACCCTTGGCGTCGGTGCCGACGACCTCGTCACGGGCGAGGCCGTCGCTCTTGAGCTTCCCGCCGCCGGTATCGCCATCCGCGCTCTGTCTGGCGCCCTTGATCTGTTGATTGCCTTCGTGGCCTTGACGGTTGGGCTGGTGGTGGCCATCACGATGACCGGCAACGCCGACGACGCCATCATCGGCGTCGCGATGACTGTGCTCCTCGCACTGGTCACGGTCGGCATCCCTACTGCGACGGAGACTCTGACCCGCGGACGTTCGGTGGGCAAGCTGGCCACAGGCATGCGGACTGTCCGTGACGACGCCGGGCCGATCGGATTTCGCCACGCGCTGACCCGCGCACTGGTCGGATTCGTCGAGATCTGGATGTTGTTCGGCGTGCCCGCCCTGGTCAGTGGGTTGGTGAGCAGCAAGGGCAAAAGGCTGGGCGACTACGCGGCCGGAACCTACGTGGTTCGTGAGCGGGTCCACATGACCCTGCCACCGCCTCCGATGATGCCCCCGCAGCTCGCCGCATGGGCTGCCGGCGCAGACATCGCCCGGCTGCCGGACGGCCTGGCCATGGCGGTCCGCCAGTTCCTCATGCGGGCGCCACTTCTGAGCACCCAGTCTCGCGCGACTCTCGGCGCCCAGCTGAGCGACGAAGTCCTGGCTCACGTCGCTCCCCGGCCCCCGGTCGACTCGCATCCCGAGCTCGTGCTCGCCGCGGTCATCGCCGATCGCCGTCGTCGCGACGCGATCCGGCTGGACCGGGACGCAGCCCTGCGCAGCCGGCTCATCCCGGTGGACCCGCTCGACTCACGACCCTCGTAAAGGTGTCCCAGCCGGGGCGGTCAGACCTCGATCAGCTCCGCGAACCCCGGCTTGACCACGTCGTCGATGATCGCCAGCCGCTCGTCGAACGGGATGAAGGCCGACTTCATCGCGTTGATCGTCGCCCAGCGCAGATCCTCCAGGGTCCACCCGGCATCGTTGACGAGCAGCGACATCTCCCTGGTCATCGACGTTCCGCTCATCAGGCGATTGTCGGTGTTGACGGTGACCCGGAACTTGAGCCTCTTCAACAGCGAGATCGGATGCAGCGCAATGGACTCGGCGGCGCCGGTCTGCACGTTGCTGCTCGGGCACATCTCCAGCGGGATCCGCCGGTCGCGCACGTATGACGCGAGCCCGCCGAGGACGACCTCGGACGGGTCCGCTTCAGCCGCGTAGGCGACGTCTGCGGCATACGGTCTGGCCGCGACCCGAATGTCGTCAACGATCCGCACGCCATGACCGAGTCGGTCGGCGCCGCACCACTGGATCGCCTCCCAGATGCTGGGGAGCCCAAAGGCCTCGCCTGCGTGAATGGTGAAGTGGGCATTCTCACGACGGAGGTACTCGAACGCGTCGAGGTGCCGGGTGGGCGGGAAGCCGGCCTCGGCCCCCGCAATGTCGAAGCCAGAGACACCCTCATCGCGGTAGCGCACCACGAGCCGCGCGATCTCGGTCCCTTTGGCAGCTTGGCGCATCGCCGTCAGCAGCGCGGTCACCCGGATCCGCTGGCCCGACCTGGCTGCGATTCGCTCGCCGTCGCGGAAGCCGGCGTTCACGGCCTCGACGACCTCCTCGAGAGAGAGCCCGTCTTCCAGGTGCTGCTCAGGGGCATAACGCACCTCGGCATAGACCACCCCGTCTGCGGCCAGATCCTGCACGCACTCACTGGCGACGCGGTGAAGTCCCTCGACACGCTGCATCACCGCCAGCGTCTGGCCGAACGTCTCGAGGTAACGTTCCAGCGACCCTGAGTCCGCGCTCCCCCGGAACCAGGCCCCCAGCGCGTCGCCCTCATGCACCGGAAGGCCTTGGTAGCCAACAGCTTCGGCCAGCTCAATGATCGTCTGGGGGCGGAGTCCGCCGTCGAGGTGATCGTGTAGCAGCGCCTTCGGGAGGCGGCGCAGAGTGTCGTCGGTGAGCAATCAGTCCTCGCGGTTGACGGTGTCGGGGGCAAAAGCCGGGAGGCAGACAGCGACGTACTCGGCGCCCGCCGGTCCGCAGGAGTATCGAACCCGCTCCCCGGCATCGGTGAGGATCGACTGCCCGGCCAGGACGGTCGTGGGTCCGCCCTCGTGCTCGACGATCAGGGCGCCCTTGAGGACCAGCGTGATCTCGTCGAACTCCGGTGTCTGGAAGGGCTCCCCCCAGTGTGGAGGGGCGATCATGTGGGCGACCGAAACGGCCAAGGTCCCGGTGCTGATCAGGCCGACATGCTCGTTGATGATCTTGCCGCCTGGGACCGGGATACGCGCGGGTTCGCTGATGAGTCGGGGCACGCCGCCCACACTAGCGGCACCGCCGACACACACCCGTGGTGCCGGGCGTTCAGCTGATCCGGTCGATCACCAGAGGCAACAGGTCGGGCCGTGAGTCGTCTGGCGCGATGAAGTACGCACCCTGCAGTGCTTCGATGGCGCGCTCAAAGCGCTCAGGGGTGTCGGTGTGAAGGGTCATCAGTGGGTCGCCGGCTCGAAGGACCGCGCCGGGCTTGGCGTGCATCTCGATGCCCGCGCCAGCCTGGATCTCGTCCTCCTTGCGCGCCCGTCCCGCCCCGAGTCGCCATGCCGCGATCCCGACCTTGAGGGCATCCAGCTGGGTCAGCACACCGCTGCCCGGAGCCAGG
>JBBRZQ010000185.1:0-7359 GCA_038236535.1 Actinomycetales bacterium | reverse complement strand
TGACCGCCCTGCTGACGGTTGTCGTTCTGGCCGCCCTGCTGACGGTTGTCGTTCTGACCGCCCTGCTGACGGTTGTCGTTCTGACCGCCCTGCTGACGGTTGTTCTGACGGCCGCCCTGCTGGCGGTCACCTTGCTGGCGGTTGTCATTCTGTCGATTGTCGTTCTGGCGGTCATTGCGACGCGGCGCGCGACCGTCGTCATCGGCGCTGTCCTCGCGGGGAGCGTCCTGCCGGGCGGCCACTGCCGGCGCGTCCTGCGGCGCGGCCACCAGCTCGGCCTGAACCGCGGCAACCGGCTCGACGTGAGCCACGACGACCGGCACGGCGACCTCTCCAGCCGGTGAGACCCCGACGGGACGCTGTGACCGGCGTGAGCTGCGAGCCGGCCGCTCGGTGGACGACTCGGTGGCCTGGCTGGCGGGCTCAACGTGGGGGGCGGCGGCGGCGGGTGCGGTCGCGGCGGAGCTCGAGTCAGCGGGGGCGGCGGCGGCAGGTGCCTGGTCAGGCTGGGTCGGGGCGCCGGACTGGCGACCCCTGATCGCGGCGACCAGATCGCCCTTGCGCATCTTGGCAGTACCGGTCAGGCCGAGGCTGCCGGCCAGGCCCTGGAGCTCAGCCAGCTTCATGCTGGTAAGACTGCCTGCGCGCTTGACGGTCTCGCCGGTGCCACTGGCGGGCACGCTGGCGAGATAGGTGGTGTTTGTCACGAAGGACCTTTCCCCTCGTTTTCGGTCCACGCAGAGTGCTGGACCGGGGATGTGGTGTCAGACGACCCTTGACTGCGGGACACTGACGTCTGGGAAACCACTGAGCCGGCGTGAAGACGCCGCGTGCATCAAAAGGTGCACTTGCTAGTGGTTGACGCACCTGCGGTGATCTCCATGATCAAACACGATCGCCGGTAACTACCGGGGTGCATCGTCAATATAACACCGTTCGGTACGGTCTGGCGCTTCGGTGCCACCCGTTGGCCCCACCCGACGGTCAGCCCGTGCTCAGGCCCGGATGCTGAACGAGCCGCTCCATCAGGGCTCCCGACTCAGGGATGCCTGGCCGGAGCACCCGCCACAGGGACCCCTGCGCCTGGGCGCACGCGTCCTCGAGCTGCGCCTGGGTGGTCAGCACCAGCACGCTGGGCCCGGCACCGGAGATCACCGCCGCGTGCCCTCTCACCCGAAGGACATCCAGCAGGGCCATCGACTCAGGGAAGGAGGCGCGACGCTGCTCCTGGTGCAGCCACTCACGGGTGGCCGCCAGCAGCACGTCGGGGCGACGGGAGACCGCCTCCACGAGCAGGGCGGCCCGTCCGGAGTTCCGGGCGGCAAGGGCATGCGGCACCTGGCCGGGCAGGACCGCGCGGGCGCTGGCCGTGGACAGCCTGGCTGCCGGCACGAAGACCAGGGGTATGACGTCGGCGCTCACCCCGAGGGCGACGGTGTGGATCTGGCCCGGCGTCTCATCGTCGGTCCAGGACAGCGTCATCCCGCCGAAGACGCTTGCCGATGAGTTGTCAGGGTGGCCCTCCAACGCCGCGGCGACGTCGTTGGTGAAAGTCCGGTCGAAGCCGCCGTCGCCATCATCGCCGGCGCCGCCCCGCCCGGTCGCTATGTCACAAAGTCCTTGTGCGGCAACGACTCCGGCCACGATGGTGGTCGCCGACGAGCCGAGGCCCCGACATTGCGGAACGGCGTTCCGGCTGCTCACGTGCAAGCCGGCCGGAACCTGGACGTGCAGCCGCTGCCAGGCGAACAGCATGGCACGGTAGATCAGGTTCAGATCGGTGCGGGGCAGGTCGGCGGCGCCCTCACCCTCGACCTCGATCCGCAGGCCGGGCTCGGCGGTCACCGTCACGACACACTCGTCCCAGATCCCCAGGGCGAGCCCGATGGAGTCGAATCCCGGGCCGACGTTGGCGCTGCTGGCCGGGACCCGGACCCGGACCGAGGACCCGCTGACGAGACTGACAAGAGCCGATCCGGCCACGACCTAGCCCCCGAGCCCGAGCGCCGTTGCCGCGGTGAAGGCGTCGACGGACACCCGGGTGGGAACAACCTCGGCCCCCTGCTCGTCCTTCAGCGCCCAGGACGGGTCCTTCAGCCCGTGACCGGTCACCGTGCACACGATGCGGGACCCGGCCGGGACCAGCCCGGCCGCATGGGCAGCGAGCAGCCCGGCGACACTGGCCGCCGAGGCGGGCTCCACGAAGATGCCCTCCCGGGCGGACAGCAGCCGGTGGGCGGACAGGATCTGGGCATCCGAGACGGCGTCGATCCGGCCGCCTGAGTCATCTCGTGCCTCCTCGGCCTGCCGCCACGAGGCCGGGTTGCCGATCCGGATGGCGGTGGCGATGGTCTCGGGGTCGTCGACCGGGTGGCCCAGCACGATCGGCGCCGATCCTTCGGCCTGAAAGCCCCACATCCGCGGCAGCGTCGTTGCCGGGCCCGGTTGTTCGCTGTTGCGGTGGTACTCGCGGTACCCACGCCAGTAGGCCGTGATGTTGCCCGCGTTGCCAACGGGCAGGCAGTGAATGTCGGGGGCGTCGCCCAGCACGTCCACGATCTCGAAGGCTGCCGTCTTCTGGCCCTCGATCCGGGCCGGGTTCACCGAGTTGACCAGCTCGACCGGGTAGGCCTCGGCCAGCTTGCGGGCCAGGGTCAGGCAGTCGTCGAAGTTGCCGTCCACCTGCAGCAGGGTGGCGCCGTGAGCGATGGCCTGACTGAGCTTGCCCATCGCGATCTTGCCGTCCGGCACCAGCACGCCGCAGGTCATCCCGGCCTTGGTGGCATAGGCGGCGGCCGACGCACTGGTGTTGCCGGTCGAGGCGCAGATGACCGCTTTGGCGCCGCGCCGGGCCGCCACCGAGATGGCGGCCGTCATGCCACGGTCCTTGAACGAGCCCGTCGGGTTGACTCCCTCGAACTTGATGAAGACCTCGGCGCCGACCAGCGCCGAGAGATGGGCCGCATGGATCAGCGGGGTACCGCCCTCGCCCAGAGTCACCACCGGCGCGCCGGCCAGAGACGGCAGCCGGTCGGCATACTCCAGGATCACGCCGCGCCACAGGTGAGCCCCCGTCCGGGCGGCCTGGCTGGCGGCATCGGTGCTGGGCTGGGTACTGGTAGGGGACATCTCACTCGCCTTCGACGCGCATCACCGAGGTGACACCACGAACTGTGGACAGGGCGGCCAGCGCGTCGACCGTTGAGGACAGGGCAGCATCAGTGGCCGTGTGGGTGACCACGACCAGGCTCGCGCGCCCTTCGTGCGGGTTGTCCGGATCGGGTGAGAGGGGTTGCTGCCGAACGGTTTCGATAGACACCTCGTGCTCGGCGAAGGCCAGCGCGACCTGGGCCAGCACACCGGGCCGGTCGGCCACGTCGAGCCGGATGTGGTAGCGCGTCAGGGCCTTGCCCATCGAGAGGATGGGCAGGTCCTTGTACGTCGACTCCCCCGGCCCGCGACCGCCGACCACCTTGTGACGGGCCACCGCGACCAGGTCACCGAGGATGGCGGAGGCGGTCGGGTCACCGCCGGCGCCCTGCCCGTAGAACATGAGCGAGCCCGCGGACTCGGCCTCGACGAAGACGGCGTTGAATGCCTCGCGAACCCCGGCCAGCGGGTGCGTGCGCGGGATCATCGCGGGATACACCCGCACCGAGATGCCACCCTGGTGTGCGACGCCCTCGCCCGGCGTGCTGCTGTCGCCCTTCATCCGCTCGCAGATGGCCAGCAGCTTCACCACGCAGTCCATGTCGCGGGCGGCCTTGATATCAGCGGCGCTGACCTCGGTGATGCCCTCGCGGTACACGTCCTTGGCACCGACCCGGGTGTGGAACGCCAGCGAGGCCAGGATCGCAGCCTTGGCAGCGGCGTCGAACCCCTCGACGTCGGCGGTCGGGTCTGCCTCGGCGTAGCCAAGGGCCTGCGCCTGCTCCACGGCGTCGGCAAAGCCCGCGCCGGTGCTGTCCATCTTGTCCAGCACGTAGTTCGTGGTGCCGTTCACGATGCCGAGGATGCGATGGACGTCGTCGCCGACCAGCGACTCACGCAACGGGCGCAGCAGGGGGATGGCACCGGCGACCGACGCCTCGTAGTACAGGTCGACGTCACATTCCTGGGCCGCCTGGTAGAGACGCGGCCCGTCCTCGGCCAGCAGCGCCTTGTTCGCGGTGACCACGCTGGCGCCATGCTTCATCGCCGACAGGATCAGGGTGCGGGTCGGCTCGATCCCGCCGATCACCTCGATGACGACGTCGGCCCTGGTCACCAGCTCATGGGCATCAGTGGTGAACAGGGAGGGGTCCACACCCGTCTCGGAACGGTCCTTGTCCGCGCGCCGGACGGCGACCCCGACAATCTCCAGCGGGCGGCCGACCCGGGCGGCCAGGTCCCCCGCGTTCTCGGTCAGCAGCCGTGCCACGGCCGAGCCGACAACTCCGCATCCGAGCAGGGCTATCCGCAACGGCTGCGCCTGCTTCTCGGTCTGGCTCACGATCGCTCCCTTGGTCCGGCTCGGGTCCGGACGCTCGTATCCATCCTGCCGGTCGTCCACCCTGTGAAGACCGGTTGTTCCGGCATGCGGTCAGTCGACGTCCAGGGCCAGCAGGTCCTCGATCGTCTCGCGCCGCACGATCTGACGCGCCCTGCCCGCAGCGACAGCAACCACCGGCGGGCGGGGCAGGTGGTTGTACTGGCTGGACAGGCTCCGGCAGTAAGCACCAGTGACGGGCACGGCCAGAAGGTCCCCCGCCCGGACGTCTGAGGGCAAGAACTCGTCCTTGACAAGGATATCGCCGCTCTCGCAGTGCTTGCCCACGACTCGGGCCAACATGGGCGGCGCCTCGCTGACCCGGCTGGCGATCGTGCACGAGTAGTCGGCGTCATAGAGCGCCGGACGGATGTTGTCACTCATCCCGCCGTCCACTGCCACGTAGGTCCGCGAGGCGCCACCGTCCAGGAGCACCTCCTTGACGGTGCCCACCTCGTACAGCGTGAAGGTCGACGGCCCGGCGATGGCGCGGCCCGGCTCGACCGAGATCCTGGGCACCGGCACGCCGGCGGCCCGGCACTCACGCTCGAGGATCTGCGCCATTCCCAGAGCCAGGTCGCGCGGGGACGACGGGTCGTGCTGGGTGGTGTAGGAGATGCCGAAGCCGCCACCGAGGTCGAGCTCGGGCAGCTGGATGCCGTGCTCACGGGCCACCTCCAGGTGCAGCCGAAGGACTCGCCGGGCGGCCACCTCGAAGCCGCTGGTGTCGAAGATCTGGCTGCCGATGTGCGAGTGCAGGCCGAGCAGGGACAGGCTCGACGGGTGGCCCACGATGGCCCGGACCGCCTCGGCCGCCTGCCCGCCGGCCAGGCTGAAGCCGAACTTCTGGTCCTCGTGCGCGGTGGCGATGTACTCGTGGGTGTGCGCCTCGACACCCACGGTGACCCGGACCATGACGGGGGCGACCAGCCCCAGCCGCCCGGCAGACTCCGCGACCCGCTCGATCTCCTCGAAGGAGTCGACCACGATCCGGCCGACGCCGTAGCGCAGCCCCGCCTCGATCTCGGCGAGGCTCTTGTTGTTGCCGTGAAAGCCGATCCGCGAACCTGGGAAGCCGGCCCGGACCGCCACGGCCAGCTCGCCGCCGGAGCAGACGTCCAGGCCCAGTCCCTCTTCGTCGACCCAGCGCGCCACGGCGGTGCACAGGAACGCCTTGCCCGCGTAGTACACGTCGGCGCCGCCGCACAGGTCCCGGAACACCTCGTCGAAGACCCTCCTGAACTCCTGTGCCCGCCCGCGGAAGTCAGCCTCGTCAATAACGTATGCCGGGGTGCCGAACTCGTTGGCGATCGCCCGGACGTCCAGTCCGGCAATGGTCAGCGCGCCCGCCTCCGAGCGGCTGACCGAGCCCGCCCACAGCTGCCGGACCAGGGCGTTCACGTCCTGCGGGGGGCTCAGCCACGAAGGGCCGCTGTGTCCGCCCTCCGCGTGCAGGGCGCCGGCCTCATGGGCCCGCATCAGAGCCGCTCCGGGGCAGACACCCCAAGCAGGCCAAGGCCGTTGGCCAGGACGACCCGGGTGGCCTCGTTGAGCCAGAGCCGGGTCCGGTGCAGGTCGGTGATCTCTTCCCCGGTCTCCCGCGGGCGGACCCGGCAGTCGTCATACCACTTGTGGTAGCGGCCCGCGAGGTCCTCGAGGTAGCGCGGCACCCGGTGCGGCTCGCGGAGCTTTGCCGCCTGGGCGACCGTCCTGGGGAAGTCCCCGAGGATCGCCAGCAGCGCTGCCTCGGAGTCGTGGGTCAGCAGCGACGGGTCGAAGCCGTCGGCCAGGCGCACACCGTCCTCGCCGGCCAGCCGGCTGACGTTGCAGGTCCGGGCGTGGGCGTACTGGACGTAGTAAACAGGGTTCTCGTTGGTGTGCTTGCGCAGCAGGTCCAGGTCGATGTCGATCATCGAGTCGGTCGACGACCGGGTGAGGGCGTATCGGGCGGCATCGACCCCGACGGCCTCGACGAGGTCCTCAAGAACCACGACGGTCCCGGCCCGCTTGCTCATCCGCACCGGCTTGCCGTCCTGGATCAGGTTGACCATCTGGCCGATCAGGATCTCGAGGTTCGCGTGCGGGGTGTCGCCGAAAGCCGCGCACATGGCCATCATCCGCGAGACGTAGCCGTGGTGGTCGGCGCCCAGCATGATGAAGGCGCGGTCGAAGCCGCGCTCACGCTTGTTCAGGTAGTAGGCAAGGTCGCCGGAGATGTAGGCCGGCTCGCCGTCGGACTTGATGACGACCCGATCCTTGTCGTCCCCATAGTCGGTGGTCCGCAGCCAGGTGGCGCCGTTCTTCTGGTACATCACGCCCAGGTCGGTCAGCCGGGCCACGGCGCGGTCGACCGCCCCCGACTCGTGCAGGGCGTTCTCGTGGAAGTAGACATCGAACTCGACCCCGAAGTCGTGCAGCGACGCCTTGATCTCGGTGAACATCCGGTCGACGCCGAGCACCCTGAAGCGTTCCTGCGCCTCTGCCTCAGGCAGGTCGAGGATGCCCGGCTCGGTCGCCATGATCGCTGTGGCGATGTCGTCGATGTATGCGCCCGCGTAGCCGTCCTCGGGGGCCGGCTCACCCTTGGCCGCGGCCAGCAGCGACCGGGCGAACCTGTCGATCTGGGCGCCGTTGTCGTTGAAGTAGTACTCGCGGGTCACCTCGGCCCCGGAGAACTGGAGGATCCGGGCCAGCGCATCGCCGACGGCCGCCCAGCGTGTCCCGCCCAGGTGGATCGGGCCGGTCGGGTTGGCCGAGACGAACTCGAGGTTGATCTGCTCCCCGGCGAACGCGTCGGAGCTGCCGTACGCAGTGCCGGCGGCGACGACGTC
>JBBRZQ010000184.1:0-7391 GCA_038236535.1 Actinomycetales bacterium | reverse complement strand
CACCAAGACGGCCCTTCCGCGTCCATCACGACGTACGGGAGGGCCGTCGCCCATATTCACGACGTCCTCACCCTGACGTCGCACACCAACCACGGCAAGCCACCGGCCGACCCCAGTCCCCGAACCGCAGCAACATCAGCTCACGATGACGCCGTCGTCCTCAGGAAGCCTGGCGGTCAACACTACCGACGTCACCGGCGGAGCACGTCCGGCGACCGAACGTGCCACCCGAGTCGCCCACCCTCGGGCTGACCCACTTGCAGTTCGAGGCCATCCTCACTGCCGCCCGGCTCTCCATCAACCCGAACGACTTCGCCCTCGTCGCGATGCTGGGCCTGCTCGGGCTGCGGATCTTCGAAGCCTGCGCCGCCGACATCTCCGACCTCGGCGAGGAACACGGCCACCGCGTCCTTCGGGTGACCGGCAAAGGCGGCAAAGTCGTGCTGACCCCGCTGCCGCCAGCGGTCGGACGCGCCATCGACCACGCTACCGACGGACGGCCGTCCGGTCCGATCCTGCGGACCCGACGCGCCACCCGGGTGGACCGGCACGCCGCCACCCGACGCCTGCACACCCTCGCCGACCAAGCCGGCGTCCGGTTGCCGCGGATGCACCCGCACATGCTCCGACACACGTTTGTCACCACCATGCTCGACGCCGGCGTCGACCTACGCGACGTCCAGATCGCCGCCCGCCACGCCGACCCCCGCACCACCATGCGGTACGACCGAGCCCGCAAGAACCGCGACCGCCACCCCAACTACATCCTCGCCGCCTACATGGCCTCCGGCACCTGACGGCATCCCAACTCCCCACCCGGTCGACGGGCCGACTTGCCGAGAGTCGGACGTTGTCTGATCTGACCACGACCCGCGCACTGCGATGCCGATCAGGATGGTGGGCTCAGGACAGCGAAGACCCCCTTGCCCGGTCGGAATGTGTCAAGTCGCGGGTCATCCGCTGGCGTTGGTGGCAACATCCCTTCGATGGAGCTTGTCTTTGCGAGGCACGGGCACAGCGCCGCCAACGAGTTACACATCATCTCCAACAGGAACTTGTCGCACGACCTCACGGACCTTGGTCGAACGCAAGCTCACACTCTCCGTGAACGGCTCGCCCCCGCTGGGCAGAAACTCGTCAGCGTGTACACCAGCCCAGTTCCACGAGCCCGGCAGACCGCTCAGATCTTGGCCGCTGGGGCCACGGTCGCGTCGGCCGATGCGTTGCGAGAGATTGACTGCGGTGTGGTTGAGGGCAGAGGCGACGACGACGCCTGGGCCATTCACGATGCCGTCGAAGGGGCGTGGGCCAGCGGACAGATTCACGCGTGCGTTGAGGGCGGCGAGTCCCTCGTCGATGTTCAGGACCGCTTTGTGCCATTCGTTCGAACAGTCGTAGACAGACATCGGTCCGACGGCGGGATCATGCTCCTGGTGAGCCACGGCGCCGTGCTGCTCGAAATGCTGCCGCGGTTGCTAACGAATCTTGACTACCAGTGGGCGCGAGCCTCTTCCCTCGGCAATTGCGACATCGTCCGAGTGGAATCCCGAGGCCACGACTTGGTCTGTACCTCGTGGGCCGGCATCGATCTCCCTTCGCGCGGTTAGGTGGGAGTGGCGTGTGACCCTCACGTCAACCACACCACGTCCTCATCTGCCGCGATCAGCGCTATTTGGCACACGAGTGGACCGCCAGTCGGACCGTCCCCACCACCCCTCGATCGCGGTGCATCCGCCAGCGTCCTCGTATACCTCAGCGTGAGGCCGACTTTATCCAGGCACTGCGGCGCCGACGTATGTTCGACCTAACGATCATGCTGGTCCGTTATTGGATGGCTCGCCTGGAAGGGGGGCGTACGGTTCCTGCAGGGCCCGCGACGCGCTGCGCCCACCAGAGAGCAGGTTCTGCGATGCGCCAGTCCACCAGCGTCTCTTTCCCGGACCAACCACCGTGATCGCGGTCCTGCGGGTGCGGTTCACGACCAACCTGACGACGTCTTCCAAAACTGGCTCAACCCGTCGATCCCGTTCAGCCTCGCCAACTACTGGTGGGAGTCCAGCTGGGGCTACTTCGACCTGCGCACCCAGCTCTTTCCCGCCCAGCTGATCCCGGACCCTCGTCCGGCCGTGACGGTCGCCAACCGGTCGCTGCTGGTCAACGCCGTGCTCAAGGACGCCACCGAGAACTTGAACGTTCCATGGGACCAGTTCGACCTCGTCCTGATGTGGGGCGCGCAGCTGACCGACATGTTCGGCGTGAAGGCGGGCCTGTACACCGTCCCCCGCGCCGATGGGAGCACGAAGGCCATCGGCGTGTGCGTGGTTGACGTCGGCTCACCGTTCGACGGGGTGTGCCAGGAGCTCGGTCATGCGTTCGGCCTCGATCACGAGCTCGACTACTCGACCACAGCAGCCCAGGTCGCCGCGGGTGACACCGACTACCGGGACCCGTACTCGGTGATGAGCGCCCGCGCGTACGGCGGGACGTCGCCCGACTTCCTGCGGCCGAGCATCGCGGGACTGCCCGACGGCGACCCGTACGCGGCCCAGGCGAGCCCGTTCTTCCAGGTGCCGGCACAACGCATCAGCGGCCCGATGACAACTCCGTCCCAGTTGCTGTTCTATCCCTGGTTCGACGGGTCGGCACACGTGGTCGTCGTGCCGCAGACCTACCGCCAGACGCCCTTCACGGTCACGCTGTTCGCCCTCGACCACGCACGCACGCTGACGGCGAGCGCGACGTTGCCGGTGCTGGCGTCCATCGACCCGGTCCTGACCGGGAACTGGCTCACATTCGAGCTGCGTCGCCACGGGCAGCGCTACGACCAGGGTATCGGCGACGGCAGCCCGCCCGCCGCGATCGTGATGCACTCGGTCAGCGTGACCGACCAGCGCGTGCGATACACCGGGGTGCTGCCGCTGGATGGCGGCGACCTGGACTTCCGTGCGCCCCTGTTCACCGCCCGTCTGATCGAGCGCGGCCCGAACGATGAATGGGTCAAGTTCCAGCTCCTGGCGGGCGTCTTCGCGAACCAGACGTCCGTGAGCCTTGAGCCGCCGATCGTTCAGGCGACCGACGGCAGGGGCGAACCGGTAGGAGTGCTGATCGACGAGCCGTGTCTGTCGGGCTCGTACACCTTCCAGGAGGTGCGCACCGACTACGTGTGGACCCAGCTGGTCACGTCGTACGGGTTCAACGCACCGAAGTACCACTGGTACATCAACGGCTACCTGCTGACGGAGTCACCGGTCGCCTACCAGCCCCTGGCTCTGGGCATCGAGGTGTTCATCCCGTCCGACCCGACCGTGTTCGACACCAAGGTTCCCAGGCCGGAGACCGTGAACTTCACGTACCGGTTGGCGGGAAACCGGCTCGACCTGAGGTTGGCCGGCTCGCCGGGAAACCTCACCTTGGCCGTGAAGGTCGTGGCTTACTCCGACAACCCGTTCGAGCCGGTCGCCGTCCAGGACGTGCGCTACCTGCCGGCGACGTGCCTGCGCTACGAATGGGACGCCGACTACAAGGGCCAGCTCGCCCGGTGCTACGACTGGCTGAACGACGTCGTCGAGCAGGAGTACCCGCCGATCCTCGTCGACCCGGGCGGCCCCCCGTTCGACGTGCACGACCAGGACCTGCCGGACGTGTACCGCGTGCTGCGCGCAGTCGAAGGTCTGCGCATCCAAGGCTCGGAGCGTGCCGACCAGCTCGTGCAGTACCTGGGGCTGCGCTACAACGTGCCGACCGCTGACCTGGAGCGCCGTCCCGACACAGGCTGACCACCGTCGGCTACGGCAACCAGTACCCCGTCACCGGCACCGGACGCCTAATCGCCTTCGGGCTCATGCTCGGCGGCATCGCCCTACTCGGCGTCGTCACCGCCACCCTCGCGTCCTGGCTCGTGGAGCGTGTAGCCGGACAGGACGAAGCCGCCCAGACAGCAACACGGGTTCATCAGCGCCAGCTCGATGACGCCATCCTCAGTGAGCCGCCCGTACTCGTCAGCCACGACGCCAACCAGTTTCGTCAGGTTCGCCTGTTCGTCTGGGGTCATGCGCAGACAGTAGATCGAACCGAGGTGCCTGGCTCAGTAGTTGCTCCGGCCTACCCGTTCGATCGACAGGAGCAACATCCGCTTCTGCTGCTGGCCGCGCGTCCTCACAGTCACTTCGCCGCGTTCAGCCGTTGCCGGCCAGGTGCAACTCGTGCCACCGCTCGCTCGTCAGTCGGTACAGGACGTGTCACTTCAGCGGGTGGCCCTGCGGGACGCGCGGGTGGTTGAAGCCGTCGTCGGGGTTCTGAGTCATGCCCAGCTTGTGCATGACGGCGCGCGAGCGGACGTTCCCGACCGCGGTCATCGAGACGATCTCGCCCAGGTCCGCGCGTTCGAAGCCGAACCTCACGGCTTCCTGGGCGGCCTCGGTGGCGTAACCCTTCCCCCAGGCAGGCCTGGCGAACCGGTAGCCGATCTCGAATGCCGGAGTGAAGGACGCCTTGAACGTGTGGTGGAGAAGGCCAGCGAAGCCGATGAACGCGCCGGTGCTGATCTCTTCGACCGCCCACACCCCGAAGCCGTGCACAGCGAAGCCCGTCTCGATCCGGTCGGCGAAGGCATCGCTCTCCCCGCGGGTCAACGGGGCGGGGAAGAACTCCATGACCTCCGCGTCCGCATTCATCAGGGCGAACGGCGCCCGATCAGCGGGACGCCAGGAGCGCAGCAGCAGCCGGTCAGTGCGCAACATGAACGACATCGTGCGTGCTGGTCGACAGCGTGCGCAACGCCGATCCGCGGCTGTCACCCTGACCGTGGGCATCGACGCTCAGCTCGACCCGGCCACGTCCTTTCGCCGCCTGCCGGCGCCGGTCCCAATCCATTCCGCGAGTGTTAGCCCTCGGCACGTGCTCGGGTGTGTTTCGGTTGGGTGCGTGCGTAGCGGGCCAGGAAGGTGTCGATCCCCTCGTTCCGGATGCGGGTGAGGCGGTCCCCGTTGAAGCCGTGTCGATGGGTGCCGAGGATGGTTGCCTGATTCAGCGGGGCGCCGAGGATCAACCAGACGAGTTGGTCCGCGGCGATGGCGGGGTCAACAATCCGTAGCCGGTGCCCCGCCGCGAGGGTGGCGAGGGCGTCGGCGAGGAGTGCCATGTTCGCCGCCCAACTGGTGCGCGCATAGGTCTCGGCGACCTTGGGGTGGGTGGTGGCGTTGGCGGCGACAAGGGTGCGCATCCGGTGGACCGGTGCGCTCAGGAGGCCGCTCTGGAGGGCCTTCGCCCACTGGTCCAGGCCCGATCGGAGATCCTCGGCGCGAACGAGGGCCTCGACGGAGGGGGCCAGCGCGGTGCGCCCCTGTTCCACCCAATCCTCCACGACGGCGGTGTAGAGGTCGCTCTTGGAGGGGTACTGCGCGTACAGAGTCTGCTTGGAGATCCTCGCGGCAGCCGCGACCGCTTCCATGCTCGTGCCGCCGAGCCCACGCTCGCAGAGCAACTCTCGGGCAACGGCCAGCAGGTCGCGGCCGGACTTTCCCGGGGGTCGCCCGCGGCGAGGAAGGTGGATGGTCGTCGGCTCGGTGCTCACGACAGCAATTTAGTACTTGACGGTACGCTCGCGCCACCTTAGAGTACCCATACGTACTAAACGGGAGGTCCTCATGATCGTTCTCGCAGTCGCCGCGGCGACGGTCGCCGCATTCGTGGCCAGCTCGGGGTACTACTCGCTCGCCCAACCCTTCGAGAAGCGCGCCTTGGGGGGCGCCGCCCTCGACCGCGGCCGGCCAACGCCTTGGCAGGTCGGGGCCGAACTGGCCCGCACCCTCGTCCTCGCCTGCGGGTATGCCTGGCTCGCGCACGCTGCCGAGATGACGAGCCTGCCCCGGGGGCTGCTGCTCGCCATCGCCTTCTGGGTCAGCTTCCCAGTCGTCCTGCTGCTCGGTTCGATGACGTGGGAGCGCGCCCCGCAATCACGGCGGCCATGCACGCCGGAGACTGGCTGGTCAAGCTCCTCATCATCGCCGTGGCTCTCGGGCTACTCCACTAGACGCCAAGAAAGGATGGAAGAGGGATGACCTCCTACACACCCCACCCCGGGGTCGACGCCTACCTCAAGTCCCTTCCCGGCTGGCAACGGGACCTATGCCAGCAGCTACGCGAGCTCATCCACAACGTCGACCCGGCAATGGCCGAGACCGTCAAGCGGCGCGTGCGGCCCTACTTCGTCCTCGACGGCAACGTGTGCGCCCTCCTGGCTGCCAAGGACCATGTCAACCTGTTCCTCTACGACGGGGCCATCGTTCCCGACCCCCACGACATCATCACCGCGGGCCACACCAACAGCACAGCCCGCACGGTCGCCTTCCACGAGAACGACCCGATCCCCATGCAGGCCCTCACCACTATGCTCGCCCAGATCGTCGCGAACAACCGGGCAGGCGGGTGGCGCCGGCTCGAAGGCCGCTGACGACCGGCACCCGAACGTGGCCCACGCCCCAGATACCTGCCTCGAGCTCTCAGCGCACGACGAGCTGCCCCCGGACGGCCCACCGACGCCATATCGCGGCGTGGAGCGCAGCTGCTGCCGCTCTACCGATCCTGCCGGCGAGCGCTCATGTTGGATACGCGGGTGCTCACGGGTACCGATGAACGCTGGCCGGCTTACTTCCGACGGGTCCACGGGTGCTGCCTGGCCGCGACGAAGCCGGGTCCTCGCGAACCCCGACGTTAACTAGGCGCCTGCGCCTTGTGATCGACAATTTGTTGTCTATGCGGCCGTGGTGATCGCGAGGTCGCGGAAGAGGGTGCGCATGCCGGCGCGGATGTTTTCGTGGTCGCGGTCGATGCGGGTGCGGGTCTTGGGTGGGCGTCCGGGTCCGGGTCGGCGGACGCCGGCGAGGATTGGTGCGATGACCTGGTCACGCAGCGTGAGCAGGGCAGCGATGGTGCGAGCCGCCTGGCCGGGCACCTGGTAGCGGCGGGTCCGGCCGGGTTTGACGACGAGTTGTTTGCCGCGCAGTTTGCGCAGGTCGTAGGCGGCTTGCCGGATGGTGTACTCGTCCTGGCTCTGGCCGGTGAGCGAGCGGACCTTGGCGGCGAGGTCGGCGACGGTGAACCCCTCGGGTGAGACGGCAAGGGCGAGTACGGCGGCCAGCGCTGCGCGGGCGCGGGGCTTGTTGACGTCGACGCCGCCGGTGCGGGTGGCGCCGATCTGGGAGGGTGTCGGCAGCTGGTCGAGGATGCCGTCGGGCAGGAAGGAGACGTCGACGCAGTCGAGCATGCTGGTGAACCGGTCGACCATGCCGCCCAGGCGGGCGACGATGGTGGGAAAGTTCTCGAGCGCTCGGCGGGTGTGCAGGGCTTTGGTGTTGTGCACGATCGCTTCGAAACGCGGCACGTGCTCGCCT
>JBBRZQ010000183.1:0-7397 GCA_038236535.1 Actinomycetales bacterium | reverse complement strand
ATCGACGAGGCCGGTTTCGTGTGCTCCCACCACTCCCCGAAATGCTGCATCGCCTTCGCGGCCACCGACGTCTTGTAGCTTCCCGGCGGCCCAACCAAGGTAAGCACCCACGGGTTGTGGCCCAGCACCGACCGGAACACCTGCCCGAGCAGCGGCGCCGCCACCCGGGCTGGGATCCGGTCGAGCATGGCAGCCGAGTGCTCGAGGAAGGCCTCCCGCAACTGCTCAGGATCCTGCGTGGGGTCGGGCAGGTCGTACCGTGCGATCGGCCCGGAGAACGCGACCTCGACATCCTCATGCCCGGCGGCGGTGATCGCCCCGCGCCGGTGGATGAACCGGTGCCGGCCATCGCCGTCGACGCGCCACCCAGTCGAGCGGTACAGGACCTCGTCGACGACGTTCCCGCTGATGGCAAGGATCGCCCGCTGCAGTGTGTCCAGCCCGGCCCGCTTGTGGTCGTAGTCCACTGGACCGGGCAGCGACTCCACCCACGAGTGGTCGCGCCACTGGTCCGCCATGACTCGGATCTCCATCTGCTCCTGGGTCACCGGGTCCGGGTATTCAAGCCTGACCGCAACCAGCTGACGCGGAGCACTGACCCGCTTCCTTCCCGTAGACGACCGGCCGAGGAGCTCGACGCTTTCGACGTCGTTGTCCTCCTCCACCTCGAGGAACTCGCGCACGGTCACCTTCACCACCGTGGTCAGGATGACCTTGACCTGCCCGTCGTCCTCCTCGTCCCAGTCATCCGCCCGTCGCCGCCGGCTCGGCTCCCACTGCACGATCTGCCCTTCAAGCTCGCGGAAGACCGGGGCTGTGGCCCCGGCGCCGCTGCGGTTGCCCGAGGAACGTTGCGGGGCCGACGGATCCGTCGGGAACGCCGACTCCGCAGCTTCTCCCCCGCAGCCGTCAGCGGGCTCGATGTCGGGCCTCGCCGCAGGCTTCGCCGCCGGCTCGGGCCGAAGCGACTGCGGGACAGCGACCCCTGCAGCGTGATGGCAGCGGCGAGCCTCGGCAGTGCCGCTGGCCGAGAGGGCATCCGCGGCCTGCATGGCCTCCCCCGCCCACACCGTCCCGACCCGCATTCCATGTCCGTGGACGCGGTCGACCAGGTCTCGCAGGGCCTCCTGACGGATCTGGGTCTCGGCAGCCCACCGCTTCGCGTACCGACGATTGGTGTCGGGATCGTCTCCTGTCTCGGCCAGTTCGAGGCGCGCCTGGGCCTCGACAACGGCCTGCATCAGCAGCTTGTGCTTGTCCTGCACCGGTTTGAGCGCATCCCAGGTGGCGACCTCATCGACGGAGACATCGATGAGGTCGCCAACCGCTGCCCCGGACTCGATGTGATCGGTGAAGTCGGCCTTGGCGTCGGTAACCGCCGGAAGCTTAAGCCGAACCTTGGCCCGCACCCCGGTGAGCTTGCGATGCAGATCGACCCCACGTGCCCAGCCCGTTGCATCGCGGTCCAGCACCACCATGACCGTGCCACCCTCGAGGCAGTCGACCAACTCGTCAGGAAAGCTCCTCCCACCCTGGGTGTTCGTCGTGGCGACAAGCCCTACACGCTCAGCGGAGTGGACATCCTTCTCCCCTTCGAGCACCCACACCGGGACGCCATCACGCACCGCGTCACGGACCTGTGGCGCCCGATACAGCACCGGGAAGAAGCCCTGCGGCTTCTGCTTGACTCGGCTCCCGCTCGCCGTCACGAACACCTGCTTGAACTGCTTGTGACGTCCCTCGACAGTGCACTCCTCGCGGATCACCTCCTGCACCGGTTCCCCGCGCAGATCCACGTACGCGTACCGCTCCACCTCGACCCAGCTGTGCTCGTGCTCGGGTTCGCTCGAGGTCTGGGCGCGGACAATGAGCGCCGGCAACCGCCCCAGGCGACCGCGCCGCTGGGCAGCCCGCCGCCGCTCAGGTGACTTGCCCACCCTGCTGAATGCGCGCTCACGCTCCGGCAGCGGCTCGTCGAAGAGGTCGACCATGGTTAGCCCCAACGGGGCGACGAGGTCCTCGGCGCGGGCTTGGCAGCCGAAGCAGTGCAGCAGCACGTAACCACCACGCTGCCCCGACTGCCAGGTCACGTGCAGGGACCCAGTCCCCTCGTCGTGGACCGGGCACTGCGCCATGACCGACGTTGACCGCTGGGATCGGACCGCTAGACCCAACCGCTGGAGAGCGGTCAGGACCCGGTCCAGAGATGCGCGTGGTCCTGAGTGGCTCAGTCCGCGTCCGCCCACGGGATCAGTCACGTGTCTCCCCCGTGGGGGCAACACGCCGTAGCGCAACGGGTAGTCCTGATGCAGGATCAGGTACCCTCGTGTCTAGCGAAAGCACGCCAGCCTTTCGTTCGTCGGAGCCGCCACCCCACCTAGCCGCCAAGCATCTGGGGGTGGCGTTCTTCGTTTCTGGTGTCTTACATAGCCATCGGTAACTGCTGGTCTGTCCCGCCGCGTTGGCGGTAGACGTACTCGGGGACTGGAAGCTCGTGTACGTGAGCCAGGCGCTCGGCGATGTAGTCCCCCAGGGCGAGTCCCGCCTCCTCCGCGGCCTGCCGGTAGATCTCGAGCTGGTCGGCGGGCAGGCGCAACGTGAATTGCGCACGCGCTCCCTTGGGCACGGGTCCAGGCTTGCGCCGGGTGGTGACTGCCATGGGTCAGTTCTAGCGGGGCCGTGACTCAGAATCAGGGACGCCGCACGGCGTGGCGTGTCGAGGGGATGGCAGATCCGCGTCGCTCCGGTCACGTACAGAGAAGGTGCCGACGTTGTCCCATCTGTGACACCCCATCCTCCTCCGAGGCCCGGCAGGCGGTCCGAGGTCGAAGTGCACGCGCGCGCACACATGGACACGGTGTGGGTTTGGTGGGAATCGTGGGAATCGTGACCATCGCCGCAGCTCAGGTGCTGTTTCTGACTTCCCACTGGGGTGGGAATCGGGGTGGGAAGTGGGGGTGGGAAGTGGGGATGAAAACAGTTTTGGGGCGTTTTCATCGCTCCTGAGGAGCGATGAAATCAGTGATGAAAACACTCCCCCGGTACGAAGCCGTGGGGGCCATGGATGTAGAGAGCTCGAGTCGGCGAGTCCCCACATGGGTTCAGCCTTGGACTGAGGGAGGACCCCAGGGCGCCGCGTAGGTTCGGAGGTAGCGCCGACCTCCTTACCTGATTGCGCTGGGGGTCAGTACCGCTGCGAGGGGGCCCGGCGGGGGTCGCCCGGGCCGCCACGCTCCTGCCGCTGGCGATCGAGCTCGAACTGGAGCTGATGCGCGGTGCGGCTGATGGTGAGGGAGGCGAGGTTAGCCAGCCCGTGGCGTGGTTCAAGTTCGAGGACAAGGTCGCACCTGGTGTCCTCGAGGATGTTCTCGGCGCCCTGGTACATCGAGGCCATCTGCCGTAGCTCCCAGACGTTCGTCAGGGGGTTGGGCAGCGGGAATCCGCGAAGTGCGCGTTTGGCGTCAGGGTTGAGTTGGGTCTGGCGGTGGGCCGTGCCGATGAGCACCCGAACGTCGTAGTCGGTGAGGCCTATCAGGGCCAGGGCTTGCTCCCACTTGGCCCCGGCATACCGACTGCGGGCCTCTGCGAGGGGTGCCGCCATGGCGTCGGTGATCTGGCTCTTCCACTCGCGCAGCTCCATGAGCTGCGCGTCGAGCCGGCGCAGGTGTGCAGGTGTCTCGAAGACGACCCTCGCCCGGGTGTAATGCAGAGCGACGTGAGTCGCGTCCTCCGGGGCCCAGCGGAAGTGGCTCTGGGTGAACATCCGGCGGTGCCAGTGCATGTCGTCGAGCCACTGCTCCGGGGTCCGATTCCGGAGCGCGGCGGTCGGGATGACGGCTGCGGTGGTCACAGACTCATGATGCGCGCTCACACCACTCGCACACCAGTGCCACACCGGCAGCACACCAGGAGTGACAACGGAGCGTCACCGGGTTCCCACCACGGCGGCAATGGATACACACCACTACGAAAACAGACCATCAGTAGACGGGCAACAGATGGGCTATAGCTGATCTGTTGTGGGGCTGTGGAGAGTTGGTGCCCCGTCAGCAGATTGTCGGTAGATCATCCACAGGCGATCAACTGACCGACTACTGAGCGGCTACGGACCGGCAACGGATTGGTAACTGACAGCCAACACGCCGCCAATGGTCCGTCCACAGATAGGCCATTGGGGGACAGTGGACCCACACTGGACCGCCTGTGAAGGGTCAACGCGGCTACCGTGGCCGGTGCATTGACGGTCAACTGATCGGGATCTGTCACAGACCCGCGCCGATCGTCACCTTCTGTAGGCATGAGCATGATGGAGGGACGAATGTCCGAGCCCCAAGTACCCGACCTGGACGCACTGTCACGCGTGGTCGCGGTCATCAACGGCAAGGGTGGCGTACTCAAGACAAGCATCGTCGCGAACGTCGCGGGCTGCCTCGCAGCCAAAGGAAACATGCGCGTCCTGGCGATCGACCTCGACATAAGCGGCAACCTCAAGCTGGACCTGGGGCTCATCAACGCCGAGCTCGACGATGCCGGTAAGGGTCTGGTCGACGCCGTCTGGTCGGGAGCCCCGCTGCCGATCGTCCGTGACGTCCGAGACGGGCTCGACTTCGTGTACGGCGGCCGCAACCTCGAGATGCTCGGCCAGCTGGCCAAGATGCCCACCTCCGAGGATCTGCCTGCCGGCTCGGTGGCCGCCGAGTTCGCGGCCCGCCTCGGCGCGGTCGCGGACGACTACGACCTGATCTTCATGGATTGCCCGCCGGGTAACGGCGAGCTGCAGGACATGGCGCTGGCTGCAGCTCGCTGGGTGCTCATTCCGACTAAGACAGACCAGGCGTCATGGGACGGGCTCAAGGGCGTAGGCCCGCGGGTCCGCCGAGCCCGACAGAACAACCCGGACCTGGCCTACCTCGGGGTGGTGGTCACGGCGCACAACCCGGCCGCCACACGCGTGGCACGCAACACCAAGGCGCGCCTGGATGAGGTGGGGGAGAGCGTGCCCCTTCTGGAGACGTTCATCCGCCACTCCGAGACGGCCGCTCACGACTGCCGCTCGCGAGGCCAGCTCGCGCACGAGCTCGCCCGCGACGCGGTGGCCTCCCAGACCCAGCGCCTCGACGCCCTGACCGCCCGCCGCAAGGGCGACCTGTCCAACGTCATCGCCCTGCCGACGGCCCTGTCGGGCAGCGCCGACTCCCTCGCCGGTGACTACACGAACCTCGCCCAGGAGATTTGCGACCGGATCTCCGCGGCCGAGAACGCGCAGAACGCTGCTGTAGGAGGTCAGGTTCGATGACGGCTAACCAAGGTGCCGCGCGCGAGGTCGAGCCTGGACGGCTTGCGAACTTCGAGGACGATGACCTGCCTGACGTCGCCAATCTCAGTCTGCCGCCGCGTCGCCGGCGTCCCATCCCGGCGGCCGCGGTCGACGACGCCACCACCGAGACCGTGACACAGCCGGCAGGGCCCCCAGAGCCGCCCGAGACGCCCACTACTCCGCCGGTCATAGCGAAGGAGATGACGAGCCGTCGCCGCACCAGGACCCCCAAGAAGGCCGCAGCGTCGATACCGAAGCCCCCGGGAGGATCCCTCGACGAGGCACCGGCGACGAAGGGCCCTGAACAGCGCGTCCGGCCCTCCAATGTGCACATCCCCGTGTGGCTGGTGGAGCCCATCGCGGCCAAACACGCCGCCGAGGGCCTGTCCAACGCGGAGATCATCATTCGCGCGATCGAGGAGACCTACCCTCGGCTCAAGGACCTGATCCACCCTGTATCGGTCTCCGGGGGTTCGCTGTTCGAGTCTCGACGGTCCCGCACCTCTCGTGCAGGGGACGGCCCGCTCACTCCACTGAACTACCGGATGCGTGAGGCGGACTTCGCCACCCTCGACCACCTCGTCGGCGAGCTCGCCGCCAGTTCCCGCGGCCACCTCATCACCGTGGCCCTCACCGCCTACTTCGGCACCACCAGCTGACCGACCGTCCACCAACCCAGGGGGAGCTTCGCGATGTCACTCGACACCACACCCGAGACCAACCGGAAATCCAAACGGGCCAAGGAAACCGCGACACCGTCGCCGCCGGGGGAGATCTTGGCCCCCCCGCCCAAGCTGCGCCGCCGGCCCATCCTCATTGCGGGATCCGTTGCAGCCATCTGCCTGGGGGCGCTGCTGGCGGTGTGGGCGTACACGTCGACCAGCACCGCCCAGGAAGTCCTCGCGGTCCGGACCACCGTGCACCGTGGCGAGCTGATCACTCGGGATGACCTGATGACTGCCCAGGTCGGGGTCGACCCGGCCCTGAGACCAATGTCAGCTGCCGATCTGGACAGCGTTGTCGGGAAGCGAGCAGCCATGGACCTGGCCGCTGGCGGCCTGGTAACCCAGGAGGACCTGGCGACGGCGGTCCTGCCGGCCAAGGGCATGTCGATCGTGGGCATCAGCCTGACTCCCGCGATGATGCCGGCCACCGAGCTGCAGACTGGTGATGACGTCCGCATCGTCTCCACGCCCGGTGATCAGGGCGACGCCGCGGCCGGCGAGCCTGTGGCCATCACGGCGACCGTGGTCGAGGTTCGCACCAGTGGTGACAGCGGGCAGACCGTCGTCGACGTGAGCGTTCCTGCGGCCGACGCCGCCCGACTAGCCGCCCGCGCAGCCACTGGCAAGGTCGCCCTCGTCCTGGACAGCCGGGAGCGCTGAATGTCCCTCATCGTGCTCACCTCCGCGAACGGGTCGCCTGGGGTGACGACCGCTGCGCTTGGTCTGGCGTTGGCGTGGCCGCGCCCCGTCTTGCTCGTAGAGGCTGACCCCACCGGTGCGTCGGGGATCCTCGCAGGCTATTTCCGGGGCGAGGTCACTCACACCGCCGGCCTGATCGACTTGGCCATGTCCCACCGGCAGGGCACGCTGGCTGAGGATCTGCCCACGGTGACCATGGCGATCCCGGACAGCGCTGTGCAGCTGCTGCCCGGCACGAGAGCGCACAGCCAAGCTCGGAGCCTGCTTCCCCTGTGGGAGCCGCTCTCCGGCGCTCTGAGGGCCTTGGAGCGCACCGGGCAGGACGTCATCGTCGACGCCGGCCGGCTTGGCCTCAGCGGGGCTCCTGAGCCGCTTGTGCACGCCGCCGACCTGGCGCTTCTGGTCACGCGCAGCACGCTGCCGGCGCTGGCCGGTGCGAAGTCGTGGGCTGACACGCTGCGTCAGGAGTTCGAGCGAACCGGTGCAGCCGCCAACCTCGGGATCCTGGTGGTGGGTCAGGGCCAGCCCTACGGCCCACGGGAGGTCAGCAAGGTCCTTCAGGTCCCGGTCACTGCCACGTTGGCGTGGGACCCGGTCTCAGCCGAGGTCCTGTCCCGTGGTGCCAGTCAGCCGCGCAAGTTCGAGGCGGCGTCCCT
>JBBRZQ010000182.1:0-7416 GCA_038236535.1 Actinomycetales bacterium | reverse complement strand
GTTCGACCAAGTCAGCGCCGATGCTCCTACCCTGTGCGCGGGATGGTCGGCGCACGATCTCGCGATCCACCTGTGGACTCTCAAGCACGATCCGCTCGGATGGCCGGGCATCGCAATCCCCGCGCTGGCCGCGACGGCCACACGGCGCGCCGATCGCATCCGACACCGTTGGTCGTACGCCGAGCTGGTCGCGAGGCTGCGAGCCGAACCAGGCGCTATCGCGTGTATGCCGCTCGACCGGTTCGAGGGCCACCGGCACGCGTTGGGCGAGTACTTCGTCCACACCCAGGATGTGGTTCGCGCGAACGGCGTCGATCAGGAGAAGCCAGGGTCGAGCTTGGAGGATGCGCTGTGGTTGCGGGTCCAGGTTGCAGCCCGGCAGCTGTATCGCCGGCGCATCAAGGGACTCGTTCTCGAAAGCACGGACGGCCGCTCTGCGCACATAACGGGAGGTGCCACAAAGACGGTGGTCAGCGGGGCCCCGTCCGAACTCATGTGCTGGGTGTACGGGCGTCAAGGAGTCGCTGCCGTGACCGTCCGGCGTTGAGACGGGTTCTGCTCGAAGCGGCTCCTTCTGCGTGCCAAATGGGACTGGCCGGTTCGCGGCGAAAGGACGACGCGCCCAGCCCTGGAGAATTGCACCCGCCTCGCCGTCCAGCGTTCGACCGGCGGCGGTGGTACCCAGGCTTCTTCTCGGTTCGATGCCGTCAGCCGCTACGAGTCGATCCGATCTTCGGCGGATTCGCCGTCGATTGTGAGCACGATGAGCGGGCTGTGCCGAAGCATGTCCGGCACGTCCGTGCGACCCCATCGCTTGGCGGCCGCCTCAATGAGGGGCCGGCGTTCGTCGGGGTCAGTGAGGACTAGCGCCCTCGCCGGCAGGTCCGCGACTACCGACTGCTTCAAGTGGACAACGACGTGTGGGTCGGCTTCGATGTTGTAGATCCAGTCACGCACACGGTCGGCCCGGGGCATCCCGGTGATGAACAGTTGGCCGTCATCGCTGTGGAGGAAGATCTCGATGCGCCGCAGTTGGCCAGAACGCCGGCCCCTCGTCGTCAGATCGATGACCTGACTCTGGTGCAACGCGGCCCGACTGACTTCACTCAAAGCACTCTCGTGGTCCATCGCGCGATCCTCTCAACTGAACAGTCCCCCGACGCCCTACGCCGGGGCCGCGGCTCCGCAGCCTTATAAACAGGTCAGCGGTTCGCGTTAATCCCCACGGGTCGTGTCGCCATCGAAGTGTGCCCTCCCATGCGCTTCTCCGAGTGGCGTTCGGCCCCTTGCGCTCTGCTAATTGATGGGGACGGGTGCTATGTCCGCGATGCGTGAGCGTGGGCTGCCGTCGAGGGCAGGTGAGTTGGTCGGGTTCGACCAGACCTCAGTCTCGAGGAACTGCTGGAAGCGTCGCGCCGCTTCGACATTGGCGAACTCGAGATCGATGAGCACGTAGTGCGGATCGTCGATCGGTTGCATGATCCGCTCGCGAAGCACGCCGCCTTCCTTGCGCCGGGCAGCGAACCGCCCGAACGCGTCGTACCAGGTGTTGAAGTCACTGATCGAATGCTCGATGAACAGCGTGGACATGGTCCCTCCCGGGCCTAAATTCGACTGGTCCATCTCAACGCTAGGCCGGACCGACGACGGCCACCATCCCAGCAATCTGGGAGTTCGTCCGGCGATAGGCTGGCAGCGTGACAGGTCGGGTACCGGCTGCACGCCTCTACGCAGCCCTGGAGCACATCGCCTTCACTGGCGAGGACGATCGTGCCTTACGCGCACGGCTCCTGGACGTCATCGAGGCCTACATACCTTTTGATGCCTATGCTTTTTTGCTCACCGATCCAGTGACCAGTGTCGGCTGCTCGCCTGTCGCTGAGACCCCGAACCTGCCCGCACTGCCGGACCTGATCCGCCTCAAGTACCTCACGCCTGTAAACAGGTGGACCGCACTTCCCGCGAACGGATGTGCGAGCCTGCAGCAGGCGACAGGCGGGCGTCTCGAAGCGAGCTTGTTGTGGCGCGAGCACCTGGCCGGGCTCGGCATCGTCGATGTGGTCTCAGTCGTCTTCAGGGACCGTTTCGGCTGGTGGGGGTTCCTGGATCTGTGGCGCCGTGAGAGCCGTTTCACCGACGACGAAGTCGCCGCCCTGGCCGACGTACGACCGGCGCTCACCTCCCGTTTACGCGGTGTGCAGGCTGCTGGGTTCACGGCTGGCGACATTCATCCGGGGGCCCGCGGTCCCGGCGCGCTGGTTCTCGCCCCCGATCTCACCATCCGCGCCCAAACCCCCCAGACCCAGGAGTGGTTGAGCGCGCTCATCCCTCCCCCTTTGGGAGGAAGTCCCGTACCGGCAAGCGCCTACAACGTGGCGGCTCAGCTTCTGGCTACCGAAGCGGGCGTCGATGCCCATCCACCGCAGGCCCGTGTGCACCTGGGCGGCGGCACATGGCTCACCCTGCGGGCAGACCGTCTCGGCGGCCCCGAGCAGATCGAGACTCGAGACATCGCGGTGACCATGGAGGCAAGCTCGCCGGCGGAACGCCGTGACGTCTTCTGTCGCTCCCATGGACTGACGGGCCGCGAGGCCGAGGTACTGAAGCACCTCGCCGACGGGTCTGACACCCGCACAGTGGCGCATTTGATGTCGATCAGCGATCTCACTGTTCAGGATCATCTCAAGGCGGTGTTCACCAAGACCCTTACGTCGAGTCGTCGCGAGTTGCTCGCCATGTCTGGCGGCGGATGAGGCCGCCGAAACGGGGCCCTGGGGGGACTGCCCGCACATCGGCGCACTGGTCCCCGCCGCCGGCTGGCGGCGGTAGGACGCATCAACGGATGGGGCCTGTGGCATGCTCGGGAGGAGAGAGCGCGAACCGAATGCGGCGCGGGCACGGCGTCCGTGGCGGGATCGGTGTGATCGCTGGACGAGGGAGGGCCGGGCAGTGCCAGGACACAGGATTTTCACCACCAGCTACGCCAGCATCTACCCGCACTGCATGGCCCAGCTCCAGGGCGAAGTCGAACCACCAGCGTCCAGGAAATGGTGCTCGCCGTCTGGCTGCTGGTCAAAGGCTTCAGCCCGTCGCCCCTTACATCCAGGGCATCGTTCGAAAGCTCAACCAGGACAACCCGGACAACCACCCTCAGCGGGACGACCGCACCAATCACTGACCCCCCAGCCGGGACGCTGAGACGCCTCAGGGCGACCGCTAAGCCTTCGCGGTCCGAGTGCCAAGCAGCCTCGGGCTGGAAGGCCTTGAATAGTTGTAGGCGAAGGAGAGACACGATGAAGGCAATGGCTCAAGACAGGTACGGCTCGGCCGAGGTCCTGGAACTTCGGGACATCGACACGCCTGCGATCGGGGACCACGAGGTGCTGGTTCGCGTTCGTGCGGCCGGCGTCAACCCGGCCGACTGGGCGATTATGAGCGGCCTGCCGTACGTCGCCCGCCCGGCGTACGGGCTGCGCAAGCCAAGGAACAGTGTTCGAGGCACGGACGTCGCGGGTCAGGTCGAGGCCGTCGGCTCCGCCGTGACCCGGTTTCGGCCAGGTGACGAGGTCTTCGGCTGGTGCATCGGCTCGTTTGCCGACTACGCGGCTGCCGCCGAGGACGCGCTGGCGCTGAAGCCCGCCAACGTCACCTTCGAACAGGCCGCATCCGTGCCCATGGCCGGGCTCGTCGCGCTCCAGGCAGTGCGCGATCGCGGCAACGTCCAAGCAGGGCAAAAGGTCCTGATCAACGGTGCCTCCGGAGGCATCGGCACCTTCGCAGTGCAGATTGCGAAGTCACTCGGGGCGGACGTGACCGGCGTGTGCAGCCCCCGAAACGAGGAGATGGTCCGATCGATCGGCGCAGACCACGTGATCGACTACACCCGGGAGGATTTCACCCGGAGCGAGCAGCAGTACGACTTCATCCTCGACAACGTGGCGAACCACTCCTTGTCTGACCTCCGACGCGCGCTCACCCCCACCGGAACGCTCGTCCCGAACGGCGGAGCATTCGACAACCACTGGTTCGCCGGCGGGGGTCGCGTGATCAGCGCGTATGTGTTGACACGGTTCGTGAGTCACAAGCTGCGGCCCTTTCTCGTCTCGTTCAATCTTGACGACCTGACCGCCCTCAACGAGCTGATCAAAGCCGGCAAGCTCACACCGGTCATCGACCGCACCTATCCGCTGAGCGAAACCCCCCAGGCGATCGATCATGTCGGACAGGGGCACGCCCAAGGCAAGGTCGCCATCAGCGTGTGATCGCCGCCCATGGTCCCGGGTCGATGGAAAGGATCCCCAGCGGACCGATGGCCGAGACCGCCCGGCTCTGGCGGGTCAGTGCTGACTTGGTCGGCCTTCGCAAAGGGGCCTGAACGGCCAGCAGACGTTGCTGAGCCGCCTCCTCCAAGGAGAGAGACCGGACGCAAACGCGCGATCGGTTTGCGCCACAGGTCCTGCCCTTTGCGGCACCCTTGCCCCTTACCCAGGACGATGGATCACATGACGGATGTACGTCGATACTCGGCCTTCACCGACCACGGGCAGGGCGGCAATCCGGCCGGGGTGGTCCTCGATGCCACGGGCCTGACCGAGACCGGCATGATCGCGATCGCCGCCGAAGTCGGGTATTCGGAGACCGCGTTCCTGACCCCGACCGGCCAGTCCGCCAGGTTCGGGATGCGCTACTTCAGTCCCCGCGTCGAAGTCGCGTTCTGCGGCCACGCCACGATCGCATCAGCGTCCGCGCTCGCCGAACGCGCCGGCCCCGGCGCAGTCACCCTGGACACGGTCGCTGGTCCGGTGACAGTGGTCCCCGCCAGACCCCGGACGGGCTCACCGCAACCTTGACCTCGGTGCCCACCCGCACGGCGCCGGCCGGGGACGCTCTGGTGTCCCGCGCACTCGACAACCTGGGCTGGGACCGCGATGACCTGGACGACCGATACCCGCCTCACATCGCCTATGCCGGCAACGACCACCTCATCCTCGCCGCCGCGACGCGTGAGCGACTCGCGGACCTGGACTACGACTTCCCCGCGCTAGAGCTGCTGACGGCCGAGCAGGGCTGGACGACTGTTCACCTGTTCTGGGCCGAGACGCCCACCCTGTTTCACGCCCGGAACCCGTTCCCTCCAGGCGGTGTCGTGGAGGACCCTGCTACCGGCGCTGCAGCTGCCGCGTTCGGTGGCTACCTCAGAGCGCTGCACCTGGCCCCGGTCCCGGGCCGGGTCACCATCGTGCAGGGCCAGGACATGGGTGCACCGAGCCGGCTGATCGTCGACCTCGACGACTCCGCTCCTGGCGTCGAGGTCACCGGGCGGGCCACCCGCCTGACTGGTCCAATCATCGACTGACCGATGCGTGAGTAATCGAACGTCGCGATCACCGATGGCCGTCGCGCGCCCGTGGGGCAAGCGCTGACTTCTATACTCGGGTCGTGCCCGATGTGTTGACCCGGCTCCGACGCGACGTCGATATACCGACGCTGATTGGCATTCTCGCCCGGCAGCAGGCTGAGACGCAGTACCCGTTCCGCTGGCCGCCAGATCGCGCACCCGAGCGCTTCCTCCGTCGTCCCAGCGAGCGTGAGGCCTGGGTTGCCGAGCTCGGCGGCCACGTCGTCGGCCACGTCGCGATCCAATCAGTCGCGGACGACGAACTCGGGCAGATGTGGGCGGCCGCCCACGGTGTGCCGATCACCAAGTTGCGCTGCATCAGTGTCCTATACGCCGATCGTCGCCTGTCGCGGCACGGCATCGGTTCGGCGCTGCTCGCCCGTGCCACGCAGCGGGCCCTCACTGACGGTGGGGCACCAGTGCTGGACGTTGTGGCCGGGCATCTTGGGGCGGTGAGCCTCTACGTGAGCCGTGGCTGGCAGGAGGTGGGGCGGTTTCGACCCGAGTGGCTCCCCGCGTCCGAGGAACCGGTCTACGCGATGATCCTGCCGAGGCCGGAACTAGCGGTTCCGCCGTCTTGCGGGTCTGCTCGCCCAGACGGCTTGCCATCGTCATAGCGCCCAGCTCGGGTTGGCGAATGACCCACTGCTGTTGGTACGCCGTGGACCCATCGTCATCCGGTAACTGGAAGGCTTGGGGGTTCTGGTTCAGGCCCGATCACTCCTACGTCCGCTCATCGTGCGTCCCAGGAACTCCAGCCATCGACGGTGATCACGACCACCGGCCCCGGCGGTGGCTCCGCTTGGTAGTGCGGGTATTTCGAGACCAGAGCGGCCACCCCCGCAGCACCCTCAGCGGACCCAACCGGCACGAGCCTCGCCGTCCCGTCCACTCGGACCCACCACAGTGCGGACCAGTCCTCCTCATAGTGGTCGACGAGTAGGCTCACCCGCGGGTTCGCCTCGATGTTCGCCAGCCGCCGCAGCGACCGCGTCGACTTCGGCTTCGCGTCCACTGCGGTCCAGACCGTGTCTCCCACCACAGCAAAGACAACCGGCACGAGGTGCGGGCGATTGCCCGGAGACATCGTGGCCAGCCGCGCCACCCGCGCCGCCGCGAACCGCCCACGCGCACCGTGCTTCATGCCCCCAACGGTATGCCGGGAGGCCGCACGTCTCACCGAAACCGCACTTGCAGCTGATGTCCACGGAGGCATCGCGGCGCTGAACACGTTGAAGGGTTGGGCGCCCGCATCGCCATCAATGACTTCGGCACCGGGTTCTCATCGGTCTTCTCTTGGTCGCACCGGCCGCTGAAGTTGGAGATGCCATCGGGCTGTAAGGCGGGATGCCCTGCTGCCTCGAAGATTCACCGTCCCCTCTCTAGTATTTCGACCGGTCAGGCACGCCCTCTTCGCCGACCACGAGCCAAAGCGACATTGCTCACGGACACCGGTCCACTCGTCCCAGCTGAGGATGGTCTAGCTCCCGTTGCTGCCGTGAAATTCGTGAATGACTGAACCGTTAGAAAAGAACTGCTTCTCGTTTGATCGTCCGTTCCCAATTCAGCTGTGGCGGCACTCGTTGGATTATCTTTAGCGCCCGCCGTGAGACGGTTGGGCGACTCAGGGGCCGGGAGCTGGCCGTTGACCAACCTCCCACGACAACGCGACGTTCGAACAGGGTGGGAACTCGGCCGCGAAGTGTCGGTGCATCGCGCGGAGCCGATTATCGTCAAGCGTGCCTGGCGCGAGGATGATCTTCTCGCCTTCTTGGACCACCTTGGCGGGACACATCGGGTTGACCTCAGCACACGTAGGCTGCACGAGTCGCTAGGCTCCCTACCTGTATGCAGTTGTTCCTAGCGTTCTTCCTAGGGTTGTTCCCATACCCCGGGCCTCTAGCTCAGTTGGTAGAGCTGCGGACTTTTAATCCGTAGGTCGTCGGTTCGAGCCCGACGGGGCCCACTAACCCAATTCTGTTGCTACAGAACGGAATTGAGTCACACTGGCTTTCTTG
>JBBRZQ010000181.1:0-7630 GCA_038236535.1 Actinomycetales bacterium | reverse complement strand
GTGGTGCCGCCGATGATCGCCGCCGGCGGAGGCCGGATCATCAACCTCAACAGTGGTGCCGGGACGAGCGGGCGGGCTGAGCTGAGCGCCTACAGCGCCAGCAAGGCCGCGCTGGCCCGGATCACCGGGAGCATCCACGAGGCCGGGTGGGCACACGGCATACGGGCCTTCGACCTCGCGCCGGGGGTGGTGCGTACCCAGATGACTCTCTCGATGGGGCTGCATCGCGGCCGCACCGGGTGGACCGAGCCAGGGGATGTCACGGACCTGGTGCTGGCGCTGGCCGGTGGGGAGCTCGATGCCTGGTCGGGGCGCTTCGTGAGGGCCGGCGCTGACACGGCGGGGTCGCTGCGCGAGCAGGCCGGGGCCGGGCTGGACGCTGCGGCGCGCACTCTTCGTCTGCGGCCCTGGGGTGCGTCCGACCCGCTGGGTTGAGTCTGCATACATTCTCACCGGTGTGTATAGTCATGCGCATGATCAGGGCAGCGATTGCAGGGGCCAGCGGCTATGCGGGTGGAGAGATCGCGCGACTGCTGCTCGGGCACCCGGAGATAGCGCTGGGTGCGCTCACCGCCTCGTCCAACGCCGGCAGCAGGCTGGGCGACATCCACCCGCACCTCACCCCTCTGGCGGACCGGGTGCTGGCCGAGACCACGGCGCAGACTCTGCGCGGTCACGACGTCGTCTTCCTCGCCCTGCCGCATGGTGCGTCCGCGGCCATCGTCGGTCAGCTTGCGCCGGACGTGATCGTGATCGACTGCGGCGCGGACTTCCGGCTGGCCGATGCCCAGCAGTGGCAGCACTTCTACGGCAGCAGCCACGCCGGCACCTGGCCCTACGGCCTGCCCGAGCTCCCGCTGCCGCTGGGACACAAGGGCCGCGAGGCCTTGTCCGGCGCATCCAGGATCGCCGTCCCGGGGTGCTACCCCACGGCCTGCAGCCTGGCCCTGGCGCCCGGGTTCGTCGCCGGAGTCCTGCAGGGCGACGACGTCGTCATCGTCGCGGCCAGCGGCACCTCCGGAGCGGGCAAGTCCGTCAAGCCGCACCTCCTCGGCGCCGAGACGATGGGTTCGATGTCGCCCTACGGGGTCGGCGGCACCCACCGGCACACGCCTGAGATCGAGCAGAATCTGAGCGCCGCGGCCGGGGCGCCGGTGACCGTCTCCTTCACGCCGACCCTGGCGCCGATGCCGCGAGGGATCCTGGCGACCTGCACGGCCCGGGTGAGGCCGGGCGTCACCGCTGCTGCCGTGCGGGCAGCCTGGGAAGCGGCCTACCCCGACGAGCCCTTCGTCCACCTCCTGCCGCAGGGCCAGTGGCCACGCACCGCGGACGTCCTCGGCAGCAACAACGTCCACCTGCAGGTCGCCCTGGACGAGCGGACCGGCCGGGTTGTCGTGGTGGCTGCCGTCGACAACCTGACCAAGGGGACCGCGGGCGCTGCGGTGCAGTGCGCGAACCTCGCCCTGGGCCTGCCTGAGACCACAGCGCTGCCAACCGCAGGAGTTGCCCCATGATCACCACCCCTGCCGGATTCCGCGCGGCCGGCATCACCGCCGGCCTCAAACCGAGCGGCAGGCCCGACCTCGCCGTCGTCGTCAACGACGGCCCGGACCATCACGGCGCGGCAGTGTTCACCGGAAATCGGGTCGAGGCCGCACCGGTGACCTGGAGCCGTCAGGTGGTGGCCGACGGCCGGGTCGACGCGGTGGTGCTCAACTCGGGCGGGGCCAACGCCTGCACCGGCGCAGCCGGGTTTGTCGACACCCATCGCAGCGCCGAACACCTCGCCGCCGTGCTCGGGGTGTCGCCCGGCGACGTGGTGGTCGCCTCCACCGGCCTGATCGGTGAGCTGCTGCCGATGGACAAGATCATTGCCGGGATCGACACAGCCGCTGCGGCGTTGTCCGATACCGGCGGACAGGCCGCAGCGACCGCGATCATGACCACCGACACGGTCGCCAAGCAGGCGCTGGCCACCCGCGACGGATGGTCGGTCGGCGGGATGGCCAAGGGCGCCGGCATGCTGGCACCTGCGCTGGCCACCATGCTCGTGGTCATCACCACCGACGCGGTGGCACAGCCGGCCGACCTGGACGCGGCCCTTCGCGGGGCAACCGGAACCACGTTCGACCGGATCGACTCGGACGGCTGCATGTCCACCAACGACATGGTCCTGCTGATGTCATCGGGCGCCTCGGGCGTCACCCCCCTGGCCGGGGAGCTCAGCGAGGCGGTCACCTCGGTCTGCGCAGATCTTGCCCGACAGCTGATCGGCGATGCCGAGGGCGCCCAGCACGACATCGCGATCGAGATCCATTCCGCGGCCAGCGTCGAGGACGCCCTGGAGGTGGCCCGGGCGATCGCCCGCAACAACCTCTTCAAGTGCGCGGTCTTCGGCGGTGACCCGAACTGGGGCCGGGTGCTCGCCGCGGTGGGCACCACCAGTGCCGCCTTCGACCCGGGCACCCTCGATGTGAGCCTCAACGGCATCCAGGTGTGCCGGGCGGGGGGCGTCGGCGAGGACCGGGCCCTGGTCGACATGTCGGCCCGCGAGCTGCACGTCGAGGTCGACCTGCACGCCGGGACGCAGAGCGCCACCATCTGGACCAATGACCTGACCCACGACTACGTCCACGAGAACTCGGCGTACTCGACATGACGACGGACCGGCTGGCGGCTGCGGCCTCCAAGGCACACATCCTGGTCGAGGCACTCCCGTGGCTCGAGCGCTTCCGGGGGGCGCTGGTGGTCATCAAGTACGGCGGCAACGCCATGGTCGACGACCAGGTCAAGGCAGCCTTCGCCCAGGACATCGTCTTCCTGCGGTATGCGGGTCTGCGCCCCGTCGTCGTTCACGGCGGCGGTCCGCAGATCGCGGCCATGCTCGAGCGGGTCGGGCTGACCAGCGAGTTCAAGGGCGGCCTGCGGGTGACCACTCCCGAGGTGATGGAGGTTGTCCGGATGGTGCTGACCGGCCAGGTGGGCCGCGAGCTGGTCGGGCTGCTCAACCAGCACGGGCCACTGGCGGTGGGACTGTCCGGCGAGGACGCTGCCCTGTTCGGGGCACGCAGACGCGACCTGGTCGTCGATGGCATCCCGGTGGATCTGGGCCTGGTCGGCGACGTCGAGAGCGTGAACCCCTCGGCGGTGATGGACATCCTGGACGCCGGGCGGATCCCCGTGGTCTCGACCGTGGCCCCGGACCTCGACGTGGAAGGACAGGTGCTCAATGTCAACGCCGACACCGCTGCCTCAGCGCTCGCGGTTGCCCTGGGCGCCCACAAGCTGGTGGTGCTCACCGACGTCGAGGGTGTGTACGCCAGATGGCCGGACCGGGACTCGCTGCTCTCCCAGCTGTCCGTGAGCGCGGCGGCCGACCTGCTGACCCGGGTCGACGCCGGGATGAGGCCAAAGCTCGAGGCGTGCGTGCGCGCAGTGACCAGCGGCGTTCCCCAGGCGCACATCATCGACGGGCGCCAGCTTCACTCGCTGCTGCTGGAGGTCTTCACCAGCGAGGGCATCGGCACCATGATCGTCTCGGATGCCGAGGCGGACCGGGTCGCCCGCCTGCGCGCCGACGACGACGGGCCTGCGGTTGACGACCTCGCCCCCGATGACCCCGACCCGGACGAGATCGTCCCGGACGCCGCCCCAGATGAGCGTGCCGCCCGGAGCGTGCTCTGATGCCGGCGCTGGAGAGCGAGACCTACCTCGACCGCTACGCGCACTCCCTGATAGGTGTCTACGGCCGGCCGAAGGCCGTGCTGGCCCGCGGCCAGGGTTGCTACGTGTGGGATGTCGACGGCAAGCGCTATCTGGACCTGCTGGCCGGGATCGCCGTCAACTCGCTGGGCCATGGACACCCCGCCGTGGTCGGCGCGATCTGCCGGCAGGCTGCCTCACTGGTCCACGTGTCCAACTTCTTTGCCACCCCGCCGCAGATCGAGCTGGCCGAGCGGCTGCTGTCGGTGGCCGGCGCTCCGGCCGGCTCAGCCGTGTTCTTCGCCAACTCGGGGACCGAGGCGATCGAGGCCGCCATCAAGCTGAGCCGCCGTACCGGCCGCAGCGCCCTGGTGGCAGCCGAGGCAGCCTTCCACGGGCGCACCACCGGCGCACTGGCACTGACCCACAAGCAGGCGTATCGCGAGCCCTTCGAGCCGCTGATCGGCTCGGTGAGCCACCTCCCGCTCAACGACGAAGCGGCCCTTCGCGCAGCCATCGGCGCCGATGTCGCCGCCGTGTTCCTCGAGCCCATCCAGGGCGAGGCCGGGGTCGTCGCGGCCGACCCGGCATACCTGCGGCTGGCTCGTGAGCTGACCACGGCGAGCGGGTCACTGCTGATCATCGACGAGGTGCAGACCGGAGTGGGCCGGACCGGGACCTGGTTCGCCTTCCAGCAGGCCGGGATCGTCCCGGATGCGATCACGGTCGCCAAGGGACTGGGCGCCGGAGTGCCGATCGGTGCCCTGGTGACGTTCGGCCCCGACGTCAGCGGGCTGCTGGCGGCCGGTCAGCACGGCACCACCTTCGGCGGCAACCCGCTGGCCGCGGCCGCGGGTCTGGCCGTCCTGGACACGATCGAGAAGGACGACCTCCTGGCGCACGCCACCTCTGTGGGCGAACATCTGGTCGGCTCGGTCGCCGCCCTGCGCCACCCCCTGGTCCGCGGGGTCCGCGGAGCCGGCCTGCTTCGCGCCATCGAGCTGTCGGCCGCTGTGGCGGCAGTGGTGGCCGACCGTGCCCTGGCCGCCGGTTTCATCATCAACGCGCCCACCCCGGACGTGATCAGGCTGGCCCCCCCGCTGGTGGTCACCGAGGCTCAGGTCGACTCGTTCGTCACGGCGCTGCCGGCCCTGCTTCAGGGTCTGGAGACCGCGTCGTGATCCCGCAGACCAGGGCTGGCCGGCGTCAGCTGATCCTGGACATCCTCGGGCGTCGCACCGTGCGGTCCCAGGGCGAGCTCCTTGAGATCCTGTCCAACGACGGTTTCGCGGTGACCCAGGCGACCCTGTCGCGTGACCTGGTCGAGCTGGGCGCCGTCAAGGTGCGCGACGGCAAGACGCTCGTGTACGCCGTTCCGGGGGAGGGCGGCGACCGCACTGCCCGGGTTGCCCCCGGTCCCGACGAGGTCAGTTCTCGCCTGCGCCGGCAGTGCGAGGAGCTCCTGGTCACCGCCCGGGTCTCGGCCAACCTCGTCATCGTGCGCACCCCGTCGGGGGCCGCCAACTACCTGGCCTCGGCGCTCGACCACGCGGACGACACGGACATTCTCGGCACCATCGCCGGCGACGACACCATCATGATCATCACCGGCGGAGAGCAGCAGAGCCGCGCCCTGGCGAACCGGCTCCACGCCCTGGCCGGCCGCGATCGAACGACCCCGCTCGCTGACCCGGGCAGCCATCCGGGCAAACGCCCGGCCGATCACCCGAACGACCACCCGAACCACCCCGCGCGTCGTCATACTGGCGATGACACCAACAAGGAGTACCGATGACTGACCGCGTTGTTCTTGCATATTCCGGAGGTCTCGACACCTCCGTCGCCATCGGCTGGATCGCCGACGCCATCGGCGCCGAGGTCGTTGCCGTTGCCGTCGACCTCGGCCAGGGCGGCGAGGACCTCGATATCATCCGCAAGCGCGCCCTCGACTGTGGCGCGGTCGAGGCCTACGTGGCTGACGCCCGCGAGGAGTTCGCCGACGAGTACTGCCTCCCGGCGATCCAGGCGAACGCCCTGTACATGGACCGCTACCCGCTGGTGTCGGCGCTGAGCCGCCCGTTGATCGTCAAGCACCTGGTCAAGGCCGCCAAGCAGCACGGCGCCACCGTCGTCGGCCACGGCTGCACCGGCAAGGGCAACGACCAGGTCCGCTTCGAGGTGGGGATCACCTCCCTGGCACCCGAGCTCACCTGCATCGCCCCGGTCCGCGACCTGGCACTGACCCGTGACAAGGCCATCGACTACGCCGAGGAGCACAACCTGCCGATCGAGACGACCAAGAAGAACCCCTACTCGATCGACCAGAACGTCTTCGGCCGCGCCGTGGAGACCGGCTTCCTCGAGGACATCTGGAACGCCCCCATCGAGGACCTCTACACGTACACCAAGGACCCGGCACGTCAGCACGACGCCGACGAGGTCGTCATCACCTTCGAGGCCGGCGTCCCGGTCGCCATCGACGGCAAGAGGTGCAGCGTCCTTCAGGCGATCCAGCAGCTGAACGTGCGGGCCGGCAACGCCGGTGTCGGCCGCCTCGACCTGGTCGAGGACCGCCTGGTCGGCATCAAGAGCCGTGAGATCTACGAGGCGCCGGGAGCGCTGGCCCTGATCACCGCCCACCAGGAGCTCGAGAACGTCACGATCGAGCGAGAGCTTGGCCGCTACAAGCGTGGCGTCGAGCAGAAGTGGGGAGAGCTCACCTACGACGGTCTGTGGTACAGCCCGCTGAAGCGCTCGCTGGACGCCTTCGTGGCCTCCACCCAGCAGCACGTCTCCGGTGACATCCGGATGACCCTGCACGGCGGCCGTGCCACCATCACCGGTCGTCGCTCAGAGACCAGCCTGTACGACTTCGGCCTGGCCACCTACGACGAGGGCGACACCTTCGACCAGAGCCAGGCCAAGGGCTTCATCCACCTGCATGGCCTGTCCAGCAAGATCGCCTCGGGGCGTGACCAGCGGCTGGGCACGTGAGCCAGCCGGATCACAGCACCACCAGCGGTATGCCGGACGCCCCGCAGGCAGGCAGGATCAGCCTGTGGGGCGGCCGGTTCGCCGGCGGCCCGGCCGACGCACTGGCCGCGCTCTCCAAGTCGACCCACTTCGACTGGCGGCTGGCCGCTTACGACATCGCGGGGTCGAGGGCGCACGCCCGGGTGCTGCACCGGGCCGGCCTGCTGGACGATGCCACGCTTGCCGCGATGCTGGCCGGTCTGGGCCGGCTCCTGGCCGATGTGCAGTCGGGCGCCTTTGGCCCCGACGAAGCTGACGAGGACGTCCATACCGCGCTCGAACGTGGCCTGATCGAGCGCGCCGGCGCTGACGTCGGTGGTCGGCTCCGGGCCGGCCGCTCCCGCAACGACCAGGTCGCCACTCTGTTCCGGATGTACCTGCGTGACCACGCCCGCAGCGTCAGCGCGCTGGTGCTCGACGTGGTGGATGCCCTGGTGGCGCAGTCGGCCCAGCACATCGAGGTGGCGATGCCCGGTCGCACCCACCTCCAGCACGCTCAGCCGGTGCTGCTGGCCCATCACCTGCTGGCCCACGCCTGGGCCCTGCTGCGCGATGTCGATCGCTGGCAGGACTGGGATCGGCGCACCGCGCTGTCCCCGTACGGGTCGGGGGCTCTGGCCGGCAGCTCGCTCGGGCTGGACCCCGAGGCGGTAGCTGCCGACCTCGGTTTCGACGGCGCGGTGGAGAACTCCATCGACGGCACGGCCAGTCGTGACTTCGTGGCCGAGTTCGCCTTCGTCAACGCCATGGCGGCGGTGGATATCTCCCGGCTCGCCGAGGAGGTCGTCCTCTGGTCGACCAAGGAGTTCTCGTTCGTCAGGCTGGACGACGCGTACTCAACCGGGTCCAGCATCATGCCGCAGAAGAAGAACCCCGACGTCGCCGAGCTGGC
>JBBRZQ010000180.1:0-7777 GCA_038236535.1 Actinomycetales bacterium | reverse complement strand
CAACCTCGCGATCAGCGTGCTACGCCTGACCGGCGCCACCAACATCGCCGCAGCCCTCCGCCATCACGCCCGAAAACCCCACCGCCCACTACAAACGATCATGACCTGCTAACAGAACCCACGACTTTGCCGGAGCCCTGGTCAGCTGGCCCGCAGGTCCCAAATTGCGGCACCATCGAGGTGGTGCGACGCACAAAACCGGCAGCGCCACACGTCGACCGAAAGTCGGTTGCTAGACCCCCCGATGGGCTCTTGGCGGCCGCGCCAGCACAGCCGGCTGGAGGCAGAAATGCACGCTAAGCCCGACGGTCCCGAAGGCGGTGGCGATCTCAGTCGTGCCCGTATGAATGCGGCTCGCGCCGACACACGCGCGCTCGACTGTCTGTACCTGGATTCGGTCGGTCGATGGATTCCCACCAGGGAGGTTGAGCTGCGCCACGACGTGATGGAAATCGTCATCGAGGATCTGTGCTGGCGCATCGCTATGGCTGCCTGGACTGAGCGCCGACCGCATCGGTGGCGACACGGGGCTCGCATCGCGTGGCAAGCCGAGGGTGACCAACTCCAGAATAGGCGTCGGGGACTGGTAACAACGGCAGGCCAAGCCGGCATCTGACCGTAGCGGCTTTCGCTCAGCATCGACCGTCGGCTGTCACGGACTATCGGGTCTCCTTGGCCTGACACCGCTAACGAGGAGGGTCGGCATGGGTTTCGCGCGTCTATCCGTTGTCGCCGAGCGGGATATTCGTCTTAGTCTCGTACGGCTTGCGCCGGAGCCGCCGGCGGACCACCACCACCAACGACGACGGCTTCGCCAAGGCCATGGAACGCTTCGTCCTCCCCTGGCGACACCGGGCCCCAGCCATCGTCACGACCACGAGGAGGCACCATGAACCCCGCCCAACAACTGCACGCGGCCGGCCAGAGCCTGTGGCTCGACTCCATCAGCAGGCGCATGCTCACGTCTGGCACCCTGGCCCGCTACATCGATGAGCTGGCCGTTACCGGGCTCACCTCCAACCCGACGATCCTCGGTCATGCCATGGCCGCCAGCGCCGGTTACGACGACACCCTGCGCCAAAAGGTGGCCGCCGGCGTCCGCCAGCCCGAGGAGCTTGTCTACGCCGCCGCCCTCGAAGACCTGACCGCCGCCGCCGACCTGTTCCGCCCTACGTGGGACGCGACGGGCGGCCAAGACGGCTACGTCTCTCTCGAGGTCCCACCGGGCCTCGCCTACGACGCCACCGCCAGCGTCGAGACGGCCAGGCGGCTCCACGCCCAAGCGGGCCGGCCCAACCTGCTGGTCAAGATCCCCGGGACCCCGGCAGGGCTCACTGCCATGGAGACCCTGGTCGCCAACGGAGTGGGCATTAACGTCACCCTGCTGTTCTCCGACACCCATTACATCGAGACCGCCGAGGCGTACCTGCGAGCCCTCGAGCGCCGAAAGGCAGCCGGCCAGGCACTGGACGTCCCCTCGGTGGCTTCGGTGTTCGTCTCTCGCTGGGACAAGGCCGCCGATGCTCTGCTGCCTGTCGGCCTGCGCGGTCGCCTCGGCCTCGCCGTCGCCCAGAAGGTCTACGCCTCCTACCGAGACCTGCTCCAAGGTGACCGCTGGAAGGCGCTGGCCACCGCCGGGGCCCGCCCCCAACGAGTGCTGTGGGCCTCGACCTCGACCAAGGACCCCACCTTCCCCGACACCTACTACCTCGGGCGTTTGGCCGCACCCGACACCATAGATACCGTGCCCGAGCAGACCCTCCTCGCCTACGCCGACCACGGTGGGCCGGTTGAGCTCATGGAGTCCGACTACGCCGGCGCCGAAGCCTGCGTTGCGCAGGTGGCCGCCGCCGGCGTCGACGTCGAGGCCCTCGGCCAGTCCCTCCAACGCCAGGGGGCGCGGGCCTTCGAGGCCGACTGGGCCACCTTGCTCGAGGCCATCGGCGCCAAGGCCTCCGCCCTGGCCCTGGCGTGACCGGCCCCAGTCCCTGCCCACCTGCGCCAGCGTCCGGGTGCGGGCCAGCCGCTCACCGATTGCCACATCCACAGCCTGGCTCCAAGCGACGTGCCTCCCTCGACCTGTACCAGCTGGGACGTGAGGCCGCTGGAGAGAGGAGTTCATAGGTTGCGTGCCGGTATCCGGTGAGCCAGGACGAAGTCGATCCCGTCGCCGCGGATGTCGGCTGCTCGCGGGAGCCCGCCGACGTTGGACGAGAAGTCGGTGTTGGCGAAGTCGCCCTCGCTGACTCCGAGCCCGTTGAAGTCGAAGCGCAGGATGCCGGTATCCCGATCGCCGGGTGATCTCGGTGCGGCAAGGACCTCCTTGGAACAGGTGGAGCGGTGGGCAAGAAGTCCGTAGGCAATCGGGTTGTCGCCGGGAGGTCGATCCGGGCTGCCAGGCGGCCAATGCCGAGCCTTAGAACCACACCCGCTCGATCCGTTCGCTCATGGCCGCTCGATGATCACGGGTCAGTGGGCGAGCCCCAAGAAGCCACCCACGATGGTGCCGTAGAGGACGTGGGCGGCGAGGCTCACCAGGGGCGTGGAACGTCCGTAGTTGCGCATCAAAAAGCCGGGCGCCTCGATGAGCGGAGAGGAGCCCGCCGCGGTGAACGGCGTGCCCATGCGGGGGTGGGTCGCGGGGAGCAGGATGTTCACCAGTGCGGTGGCCGAGAACACCCCGTGCACCAGCCCGAAGATGGCGCCGAGGGCCCAGCCGCTGCGGCCGATCGCCTCAAACAGCCCGTAATAGATGAGGGCGAAGACCAGCCCGAAGCCGAAGTGCGCCAGGTAGCCGACGACCTTGGCCCGACGACGATCGGCGGTGACGGCGGTTCCGAGCAAGAATGGCAGGTCCATGCGCGTCAGACGGGCCTCGCTGGCGGTCCGCAGCACGGTGGTAAGCACCAGAGTCCCGGCGAAGCCGCCAGCCAACGCCCCCCAGATGCTCACGTTGGGACGTCTCCGGGGAAGGCGAGGGCGGCATGGATGAGGGCGAGATGCGTGAGACCCTGGGGCAGGTTCCCGAGGAACGCCCCACTTGTCGGGTCCACCTCCTCGGCGAACACGCCGACGTCGTTGGCCAGGCCGACCAGTTGTGCCATCAGCTCGGCCGCCTCGACATGGCGGCCCTGGACGGCCAGCGCCTCGACGAGCCAGAACGAGCAGGTGAGAAAGGCACCCTCCTTTCCCGCCAGTCCGTCCTCGCCCGAGTAGCGATAGACGAACGGCCCGTGGGACAGCTCCCGGCGGACCGCCTCCACGGTGGCGAGAAGCCGGGGATCAGCGGGCTCGGCGTAGCGGAAGAGCACGCCGAGGAGAACGCCGGCGTCGAGCTCGTCGCTCCCCGCACTGCGGACGTAGCTCCCCACGGCCTCGGACCAGCAGTGCTCGTCGACGAAGGCGCGGACGGCGTTCACCTCACGCTCCCACCGGTCGGCGTTCCGGGAGGGGATGCGGCCGGTTCGAGCCAGTCGCAGGGCGCGGTCGAGTGCGACGAAGCACATCATCTTGGATTGGGTGAAGTGCCGAGGTTCGCTACGCACCTCCCAGAGCCCGGCGTCGGGCTCGGACCAGATCCGACAGACCAGGTCGGCCATCTCGGCCAACCGACGGCCGATGTCGGGATCGATCGGCCGGCCGGCCTCAGCGTAGAGCCAGGCGGCTTGGAACAGATCGCCGTAGACGTCGAGCTGGACCTGGGTGGCCGCCCCGTTGCCGATCCGGACGGGGGCCGAGGCCCGGTACCCGGCGAGCGGGAGGGTGCGTTCGTCAGCCAGGATCCCGCCGTCGAGGCGGTAGAGCACCCGCAGACCGGGGTGGGTCAGCTGGGAGGCGTGCATGAGCCACCAGAAGAAAGCATCCGCCTCCTCCACGCACCCGAGGCGGAGCAGTGCGCCCAGCATGAACGCGGAATCCCGTACCCAGCAGTACCGGTAGTCCCAGTTGCGCTCACCGCCCATCACCTCGGGGAGCGAGGTCGTCGCCGCCGCGGCGATTGCCCCTGAGGGGGCGTGGACGAGCAGCTTCAGAACCAGCGCGCTGCGCACGACGGCATCGGTCCACGCACTCACATGGCGCAAACCCTCGGACCAGCCTCGCCACCACGCCTCGGTCGCTGCCAGCCTGGCCTCCACGTCCCCCCGGGTCGGGAGGACAAGCGGCTCCTGATGGGAAGCGCTCAGGGCGAAAAGGGCCCGCTCCCCGGCGGCGGCATCGAAGCGTCCGCTCACCGACCCCGTCGCCACCACCGGCACGCCCGCCCCCCACAAGCGCAGCGCCATGGCGTCCGCCCCTCGAGTGGCCACCGGCACCGAGCCCCGCTGTCCGATGCGGGTGGGCCTGGATCCGTAGCCGAAGCGCGGCACGAGGTTCCAGTGCATCGGAACCGAGCCCATCACCCCCTCGACGGCGCGGACGACCTCGCGCTGGGGGCTCAGATCCCCTCCGGGCAAGGTCATGGCGTCGGTCACTCGGACGACGCCGGTCTTGGTGCGAAACGTCGTCTCCAACACGTTGGTCCCGGGCACGTAGCGCCGCTCGACCTCGAACGGCAAGAGGGGTGAGAGGCTGAAGCTCCCCCCCGAACCGGCGTCGAGGAGCGCGCCGAACACCGCCGGTGAGTCCAGGTCCGGGAGGCACAGCCAGTCGATCGACCCGTCCGTGGCCACGAGGGCGACGGTGCGCCCGTCGCCGATAGCCGCGTAGGCGCGAAGCGGGGCGTAGCCATCCACCCGGTCCTCGTGGCGGCGGGAGCTCACCAGGCCCACGGCGTGCACTTCGTTCCCTGACGGGCGACACCACCATCGAAGAGCGTCGGGCCCAGGCAACCGGCTGGCCCGGGCATCCGAACCGGGGTAGTCCCGACCAACTCGCCGCAAGTCTTGGCCAGGAGACCGTGGCAGGCGTGGAGACTCTTGGTATCGGGGTATTTGCGCCCGTGGAGACCTGGCGGCCTCATTGTCAGGCGACCGGCCCTTTGTTGCTGCCCTCGACGCCTAGGGCACATCTCTCTATTCATGTTGCCGGCTCCGTTGCATTGGCCGATCGTCGTTGCGGGAGCCTGGTCGGTTGACTGTTTGCCGCTCGTCTGTGTTTGTCGGCTTCCGCTCCTCGAGTGAAGTGATCACGGTAGTCGTGCGCTGGTACCTGCGCTACGGCCTGTCCTATCGGGACGTCGAAGAACTGTTCGCCGAACGCGGCCTCCGGGTCGATCACGTCACCATCTATCGATGGGTACAGCGCTTCACCCCGAGTTCATCGAAGCGGCCAAACCCTGCCGCCGGCTGCCGGGTGATTGCTGATTTGTCGATGAGACCTATGTCCGGGTGGCTGGCCGGTGGACCTACCGATACCCGCCAAGCCCGGTCCTTCAGCATCCAGGCTCGGTACTCACCCACCAGCACGTGCATCGGCGACAGCGACGGCCGTGCCAGCGGGGTAACGCCTGTCGCTTCCCGCAAATAGGTCAGCAGCGGCGACATCCCCCGTGGCCCCAGCACCTTGCGGCGACCCGCCGCACCCGAGGCGACCAGAAAATCCAGCATCGCCGCTTCGTCGAGGTGCGCCTCCCGCAACCCTTCGCGCGACATCCACAAACCGACCTGCCCGAGGTCCTTCAACATGCCGCGGACCGTGCCAGCGGTATAGCCCTGCCGACCCAGCCAGACGTGAGCGAGAAGGCCTGCGGCATCAGGCGATTGCGAACCCGAGGTCGAAACCCTCGGCATAGTCGCGGGGTCGGCATAGGTCGATCTCTGCGGACGTCCGCACCGGTTGACGACATAGGACTCTTACCGGTCGCCCAGGACGCCGAGATAACGAGATGGGGGGTTGCCACAAGATGACGGGATGATTCAGGCGCGCTGGCGGCGCTGCTTCAGGCTGCTCGACAAGCTTGATTCCGGAAACGCCCAAGCGAGTCGGGCAAGTGTGATTGCGCCCAGGAACAATCCGAAGTCGCGAAGCCAGATATCACCGTGAAAGCGTAGGAGCAGTAGGTCGACGATGATTCCGACCAGCCATACTGCGACGACAAGACTGCCTATTCTAGGTTCAAGTAGGACCACTATCCCGGCGATTATTTCGATAACGCCGACGATGAGCATTGCGTGGTACGGACTCAGGGAACCGGGCAGGTGGTGTGCGATAAGGGGCGCGAGGTAACGGTCCCAATGCGGATCCAGTACGTGTGCGAACTTGTCGACACCCATCAGGATTGGGAGCGCGGCGAAACCGATCCGCAAGGTCCAGAACGCTTGGAAAGCAGGGTCAGTCTTCAACCGTTGCTTCGTCGGCACGCTTGGGGAAGTGACCGGTGACGACCTGGGGGAGAGGATTTGAGGCATGTTGTCTCCTTCTAACGGATGATGTGTTTGATGTTAGAGTAGAAGATGTTCTTACGTCAAGAGATGTTTCCGTTAGAACGTCGGGCCGGTACTCTCGGCCGCGGCCCGCGGGATGGGAAGGGGTGTCGATGAGCTCCACCCCAGAGTCCGACGACTTGGATACCCGACTGCGCAGCCTGGCTGCGCTGGGAGACCCGCTGCGCCGCGCCCTCTACCGCTACGTGATCGCCCAGCGGGAGCCGGTCAGCCGTGAGCAGGCCGCCGCGAGTACCGGCCTTGCACTTCATGTTGCGAAGTTCCACCTGGACAAGCTGGCAGCGAATGGCCTGCTCGACGTGGAGTACAGGCGCCCGCACGGGCGCACCGGCCCTGGGGCTGGGCGGCCCACGAAGTTGTATCGGCGCTCTGAACGCGAGATTGTCATCAGCCTTCCTGCCCGCCGCTACGACATAGCTGGACAAGTCATGGCTCAGGCGATCACGATCGCCGCCACCTCCGACGCGCCCCTTGCCGACGAGTTACGCCAGGCGGCCCGCGACGTCGGAAGGCGGCTGGGTCGCGAGGTGCAGCGGGTGGCTGGGACGCGAGACAGTGAGGAGTCGGCGACAGAAGTAGCCAGGGAGATACTGGTCGCCAACGGTTTCGAGCCGCGGATAGAGGGCGACCTGATCACACTTGCCAACTGCCCATTCGATAGCCTGGCCAAGGACTTCCCCGAGCTGATCTGCAAAATGAACCTGGATCTGATTGAGGCTCTCGTGCAGTCCGCCGGCTCCAGCCCGCTGGTGGCCGACCTGAATCCTGTCCCGGGTCGCTGCTGCGTCACCCTCGGGTGCCGCGCACAGGCCAGCTAATGGAATCCTCCGGGCCAGACCCAGCGCGCCACCACAAGCTTCCCCTGTCACCGGCGGTGATCGAACTGGTGAAGCGGCACGGGTCAGGAGAGCAGCCACTTCAGCCTCAAGTCGTGGCTTTGTGAGCCCAGTGTGGGGATACGCCGTGTGAACGCGAACGCGGCACGCTCGGCGAACCATTTCAGCCATCGTGGCACGTTATCGACGAAGGCACTGCCGTCCGTCGCGGAGCGGTGCCACCGGGGATCGGCAACGTGAGGTGCTCGAATTGGCTGGCCGAGCCCGATGCGGACGGTGGGCTGATCGCGCAAGGCTTGACCATCCCGGTCTCAGATGACTGGAACCTGCTTTATAGAAAAGGAGTCCGTCATGAATGTTGACCTTTTCAGATCGACTTCACCTGGTCCCGGGTCGGGCGCCCGGAGATCGGCCCGGTCGATGGTCAAGAGACCCGATACGGCGTCCGATGCCAGTGCTCATGCCCTCCACTTCAGCGAGCTGGTAGACGAGTGGGGCCGGCAATCCTTTCCAGCAAGTGACCCACCCGCAAACTGGTGAGTCTCGGCTCGGAAGGGT
>JBBRZQ010000179.1:0-7779 GCA_038236535.1 Actinomycetales bacterium | reverse complement strand
GGGATCCGCTTGCGCTTCGTCGCGGTACTCCTGGGTGAACTTACGGTACTTCGGCATAATGACCCCTCCTTATCCGGGAGACATTCTCCCTTCTTGGGCCACTGTCCGCTGGGAGCAACACACCTCAGTCACTGTCAATCATGGCTCGTGGCTCTCTTCAGCTGACGGCGTAGGAGCCAACAGCATGTCGAGGCCACGAGCCTCACATCACGGCGCCACCCCGCTTAATACCAAGAGCTACCAAAGGCTTGACTTGAACGTCTTACGCTGATGTGAGGACGTTGGTGTTGTGAAGGGGGACGCCATGCTTTCCAGCTTGTCGCCGCTGAAGTAGCCGCGGGTGGGCATACAGGCACGCGCCGCTAAGGATCTGATGAACTACAACTGCAGGTGTAGGCGGAGTGCCTCGTCTACCTCGGTCATGACCTGCGACGGCACCCGACCCAAAACAGGTCCAATCCGTTCAACGGCAACTGAACGCACCTGTTCGGCCTGAGCCTTGGAATCGACACGCAGGCCGGTCGCGTTGGCCGGCAAGAGAACCTGAAACGGGAAGACGCGGAGGGTATTGCTGGTGACCGGTACCACGGTCAGGACGCCACGCCCGAGCCGGTCGGCTGCGGCGTTGGCTCGGTCGTTGCTCACGATGATCGCGGGTCGGCGCTTGCTGGCTTCGCTGCCTCGTGTCGGTTCGAGGTCGATCAGACGTACTTCACCGCGCTGCATCGGCGAGCCCGTCGGCTGCCGTGGCTTCCCAAAATGCTTGCTCTCCCGACGATTTCCATTCGTCCCATGCAGATGCGTAGTCCTGCTCAAGATCGGCATGACGAAGCAGGCGGATCGCGTGCTGGAGGGCTGCTGAACGAGAGGATAGACCTGAGGAGTGGGCGTACTCGTCAAGAACGGCCACGTCCTCCTCCGGAAGGCTCACGCTGATCTTCATACCACGATGCTACCCCGGTGCCACTATGGACGGCAAGCTCATCAGAGGTTCTGAAGGGGTCGTGCAAGGACGAACAACGCAACTGGCGCACCGAAGGCGATCACATGGCTCCCGGGAGGGACCATTCCGTGCGGAAGTTGTCCAGGAAGCCCTGCAGCCCGGTGATGGATGACCGCAGAGCTGTGTTGTTGCCGAGCAGGATGACGGCGGTCGGAATGATCACGACGAACAACAGAGGGATGATGACCAGCGGGGCGACGACTTGTCTGTTGCGGGCGAGCTCCTGCCAGTCCTTGCGCATCAGTGCCCACATCCGGTGACGGTTGATCATCGCAGGCTCCTGTCGTTGATGGTCGCGAAGTAGAGGTCTTGGATCGTGGGCGGTTGGGGGATGACTGCTCGCACCTGTACCGCTTTGTGGACCATAGCGGCCACCGTTGCTGAGATCGCTTCCTCATCCGCCAGGGAGAACTGAAGGTGACCGTCGGTTTCTGCGATCTCCACGGGTCGGCCGACGACCGAGGTGATGATCTCTCGTGCCGTGCTCAGGTCTGCGTCGACAGAGATGAGGTAGCGGTGTTCGGGCCATCGTTCATCCAGCAGCTGCTGGACCTCACCGGTGGCGATGAGGCGACCGTCTTTGAGAATGCCGACGTCGTCACAGAGTGATTCCAGTCCGTGAAGCTGGTGGGTGCAGATGATCACGGTGGTGTGCAGCGTCCGGATCATCTCCTTGAGGTAGTCGATGAGATCGGCGGATGCCTCCGGGTCCAGGCCGGCGGTGGGTTCATCGAGGAAGAGCAGGTCGGGTTCGTGCAGCACCGCACGCCCGGCCGAGAGCTTCCGCCGCATTCCTTTGCTCAGCTCTCCGACCAGGGAGTCGACGCGCTCCGACAGACCCAGCACGTCGAGAATCTCCACGGTTCTGCGGCTCACGGTGCGGCGGTCAAGTCCGTAGAGCTCGCCCCAGGTGCGGAGGTTGTCGCGCACGCTCAATGCCTCATAGAGGTTGGTGTCGGTCTGTACACCGATCCTCGCCCGCAACGCATCGGCGTTGGAACGGGTGAGCGTTTCGCCGAACAGTGTCACCGAACCGCTGCAGGGGGTGAGCAGGCCGGTCAGCAGGCGGACTGTGGTGGTCTTGCCGGAACCGTTCGGGCCGAGCAGCCCGGAGGCTCGACCGGTGGGTACGCAGAACGACAGCTCCGACACGGACTCGCGGCTGCCGAAGTGCTTGGTCAGTCCGGAAGTCGTCACGGTGAGTTCGAGGGCTTTGGTGGACGTTGGTCTCTCCTTGAGTCGATGAGCCTGCCAGTGACGATCCGCACGTGGCGTCAACGCGCAGCGCAGACCCGAGTGCGCGTGGTTCATCGGATGGAGGGTGCCGGTAATGCAGGGGCGGTCAGGTTGCGCAGCCACAGCCCTGAGCGCAGCCGGCGCCAGCCGAGCGCCAGCCGGACGACCTCCTCCAGTGACAGCAGCAGGTAGACCGCCCAGACCGGGAACCCGAAGACAAACCCCGCCAGGTATGCCGTGGGCACCCCGAGGACCCAGGTGGCCAGCGACTCCATCACCAGCACGAAGCGGGTATCGCCGCCGGCACTGAGCACCGACCCGGCCAGGATCATGTTGGCAACCTTCACCCACACGAAGCCGGCGAAGACCAGCAGGCACAGCTGGCCCAGGTGCCGGACCTGTCCCGATACCGCAAACAGCCCGACATACACCGACGAACCGGCTGCCAGCAGAATGCCGATCACCAGCGCAGCCACGACACCTCCGCCGATGAGCTGTTTGCCGCGCAGTCTGGCGTCGCGAAGATCGTCGCGGCCCAGGCGTTGCCCGACGAGCACCCCGGCGGCGCTGGCTAGGCCGGTCAGCAGCCCGATGGCCAGCGACTGCACCGGGAACGTCATCGCCATGGCCGCCAGCGAGTCCGTGCCCATCCGCCCGTAGACCACCACATAGGCGGTCTCGCCCAGCACCCACAGCAGCTCGTTGAACGCCAGCGGCAGCGCGACCTTGGCGAAGTGACGCAGCAGGCGCGCGTCGGCGCCGCGAAGGTCAGCCAGCCTGGTCACCGCGACCACGTGGCGGGTGGCGTAGACACCGACCAGGATCACCGCGATCTCCACGAACCGCGCCGAGGTGGTGGCGATGGCGGCGCCGGCCAGGCCCAGCCGCGGCAGGCCCAGGTTGCCAAAGATCAGCATCCAGTCCAGTGCCAGGTTGAGCACGGCCGCCGCGATGCTCGCCCACATCGGCAGCCGCACCGCGCCGGTGCTGCGCAGCACCGCGGAATACACCAGCGTGAGCATCGTGGGCAGATACCCGATCGCCATGACGCGGACGAACGACGCACCCTGGGCCAGGACCTGGCTGTCGGTGGTGAACGGCGACATGGCCACCTGCGGGAACACCGCCACGAAGAAGGTGATCACCGAGGAGAACCCGAACCCGAGCAGCAGACCCAGACCAAGCAGCTGACGGATCCGGGTGCGGTCGCGACTGCCCCAGTGCTGCGCGGCGAAGATGGAGACGCCGGTGGCCAGGCCGGTCAGCGCGACGATCAGGACGGCAGTCAGCTTGGAGCTGATCCCGACGGTGGCCACCGCGGTCGTCCCGAGCTGGCCCACCATGAGCTGGTCGGTCACCAGCAGCAGCGACATCACCACGCTCTGGGCGGTGACCGGGACCGCGATCGCCCACACCTCGCGAAGGAAGTCCCGGTCCTTGATCATGAGACGGTCGGCAGGTGGTGGGAGGCCTTCCGTGGCATGGCGTGGTCCGCTTTCTTCTTGATACCGGTTCGTGCCGGAATCGTCATGTCGGCCGGGCTCAGTCTGAGGCGACAGCGTCGAGGACGGGCAAGCGGGCTGCGCGCAGGGCTGGCCACAGCGCGGCCAGGACGCCGACCACGACGGCCAGGGCGATCATCGCGGCGAGCTGGGCCCAGGGGACGACCAGGGTGGTGAGCCCGGAGCCGGCGAACACCGTCGGCATGACGGCGGCGACTGCGACGCCGATCACGATCCCCACGACGGTGCCGAAGACCGCGGTCAGGACGCTCTCGATGGTGACGATCCCGGCGAGCTGGAGCCGGCCGAGGCCGACCGCGCGCATCAGCCCGATCTCGCGGGTCCGTTCGATCACCGACAGGGCCAGGGTGTTGACGATGCCGAGGATCGCGATGACGATCGACAGCCCGAGCAGCGCGTACAGGATCACCAGCATCTTGTTGACCTGCGCCGCGAGCTGGGCGGCGAAGTCCTCGGCGTCGAGCACCGAGAGCACCACGTATGGCGCCGCGACGGTCACCAGGTCGGCGCGCAGGGCAGCCGGGGTCGTCCCAGGCGCGGCCGTGACGAGCAGCACGTTGAGCACCCTTTGGGCCGGTGGCACCACCTGGGCGAAGAGCGTGTCGGACATGATGATCGGCTCGCTGATGAGCTGGGTGTCCACAATGGCGCCGATGACGGCAGTCGCGGGCCCGTTCGGCGTGGTGAACGTCAGCCGGTCGCCGACGCTCCAGCCGCGCTCGGTCGCGATGCTCTTCTGGACGGCGACGCCGCCGCGGGCGAGCGTGTCGAGCGAACCCGTCACCGGATCGATCGCCAGGGTCCGTCCGAACGCGCCGGGCGGCAGGCCCATGACAAATAGCGAGCTCGCGTCGGAACGGTCGCGACCGGCGGTCGCCACCTCGGCGGGCCCGTAGCTGAGGCCGTCGACGGACGACACCGAACCGAGGGCTCGCACGGCCGAGCCGGCGCCGGCGGGCACGGCGCGAGTGGCCGACTGCACGGAGAAGTCCGCCGTCCAGCCGTCTTCGACGATTGACCCGAAGGACGCCGTCGCTGAGGAGGCGACCACCGACGCGGCGCCGACCAGGGCCATGCCGATCATCAGCGCCCCGGCGGTGTTCGCGGTGCGCCGCGGGTTGCGGATCACGTTGCCGCGGGCCAGGCGGCCCAGGGGTTTGACCGCGACGACGAACACCGCCGCCAGGACGCCCAGGGTGTGCCGGGCGATCACAGGTGCCAGGAGCAGCACCCCGACCACGAGACCGACGGCGCCGATGGAGAGCATCGTCGAGCCGTTCGGCTCCGGGGCCACCTGGGCCGCGACCAGACCGGCAAACCCGGCCGCGACCACGAGGGCGCCGGTGATCGGGCGGACCCGCCGCGACCTGTCGCCCCCTGCGACGTTGTTGCGCATGGCCTCCACGGGGGCGGTCAGCGCGGCGCGGCGGGCGGGCAGCGCGGCCGCCACGACGGCGACCATGGTGCCGATGAGCAGCGAGACCACCACGGTGGAGGCGTCTAGCGGGATGGACCCGGACAGGTCCATGCCCATCCGCTCGAAGACGACCCGGAGCAGCGACACGAGCCCCAGCCCCGCGGCTATACCGAGCGCGGACCCGGCCAGGCCCACCACAGCGGCCTGGATGAGGATCGAGGCGAATACCTGGGTCGGGGACGCCCCGACGGCGCGCAGCAGGGCGAACTCGCGCATCCGCTGGCGCACCGACATGGAGAACGTGTTGGAGATGATGAATGCCCCGACGAACAGCGAGATGCCCGCGAAGATCAGCATGAATGTCTGGACGAACCCGAGCATGCCCTCGATGTCGGCAGTTGCCTCGGCGCGCATGGCGTCGCCGGTGATGGCCTGGGTGGCGGCGCCGTCCTGGGCGAGCACCGGGGTGAGGCGAGCGACCAGGTCTGGTTCGCTGACACCCGAGGTCGCGTAGACCGTGATCGTGGACACCAGGCCCTGGGGTGCGTACGTGGTGGTAGCGGTCGCCACGTCGAGGAACACGATGGTTGCCCCGGCCATCGGGGCGCCCATCGAGATCTCGCCGACGACCTGCACGTCGTGGACCGTCCCGGCCAGGACGACCCGGGTCCGGTCCCCGACCGACAGCCCGGCCGAGGCCAGGGTCGCGGACTCCAGGGCGATCTCGCCCGGCCCGCTGGGGGCTCGGCCTTTGATGACGTTCACGGTGGTGTCGCCGGGGTGCAGCGCCATCCCGAAGCTTGGTGCCTGGGTGCTGATGACCGCCGTGCCGTCCGCCCCCACCAGCACGATCGGGCCGGAGATCTCGGCGAACGCCCTGTCGACCCCGTCGACCCCCGCGATCGAGGTGGCCAGAGAGGCCGGGATGGTGTTGCGGGTCGCCCCGGTCGTGCCCGTGGTGGTGGCTCCGGTGACGGGGTCGGCGCCGCGCACGTAGGCGTCGCCGAGCGTGGAGCTGTTGACGATCCCGCTAAAAGTAGATGACATCATGGTCTTCAGCGAGAAGGTGCCCGCGACGAACGCGACTCCGAGGGTGACCGCGAGGACCGACAGGACGAACCGGACCAGGTGGGCGCGGATCCCGCGGAGCGCGACGCGGCCCATCAGACACCGACCGAAGCGAGCATGGCGTCGTCGCGGGTGTTGTCGGCGGCGGCCGCGTCGCCCAGGGATCCGAGGACCTCGAGCACGGCGGCCTGCGTCGGGGAGGTGAGCTCGCCGACCAGGCGCCCATCGGCCAGGAACAGGACCCGGTGGGCGTAGGTGGCCGCACGCGGGTCGTGGGTGACCATTACGACGCTCTGGCCGAGGTCGTCGACCGACCGGCGAAGGAACCCGAGCAGCTCGGCCGACGACGTCGAGTCGAGGTTCCCGGTGGGCTCGTCGGCGAAGATCACCGCAGGCTTGGCGACCAGCGCCCGGGCGCAGGCCACCCGCTGCTGCTGCCCACCGGACAGCTCCCCCGGGCGGTGGTGCAGCCGGGTCTTGAGCCCGACCGCGGCCACGATCGCCTCGAAGTGGGCCCGGTCCACGCTGCGGCGCGCGATGTCCAGCGGCAGGGTGATGTTCTCCGCCGCGGTCAGGGTCGGGACCAGGTTGAACGCCTGGAAGATGAATCCCAGCCGGGTCCGGCGCAGCTTGGTGAGCTGGCGCTGGTTCATCCGGCCCACGTCCTCGCCGTCGATCACCACCGAGCCGGCGGTCACCGTGTCCAGGCCCGCCATGCAGTGCATCAGCGTCGACTTGCCAGACCCGGACGGGCCCATGATCGCGGTCAGCTCGCCGCGGGCGAAGTCCACGTCGATCCCCGCCAGCGCGTGCACGGCGGTCTCACCCGACCCGTAGGTCTTGACCAGACCCCGCGCCGACGCGATCACCGCGGTGGGGCTGCCCGGTTCGGTACTGGTCGCGATGTTCGTGTCGGTCAGGTTGAGGGTCATTGTGCGTCCTACCTTTTCGGTGTGGGTGTGCGGTGTACGGGGCGTGTGCGCTGAAATGGGCGTGCTTGATCCACCCGGGTGCTGTTGGAGTGGAGCGGGTTGGTTGCGAGGAGTGGCGCCGGCTACCCGGCGGAGCGGTAGCGGGCCATGACCAGGTCGACCGCCGCAGGCGCATACCCGGCCGCGATGGGCTCGCCCGTGATGAGCAGGCTGAAGTAGAGGGGGCCGGCGAGAGCGTTGAGCACGAAGTCGACATCCGTGTCGGTGCTGAGCTCGCCGCGAGCGATGCCGCGTTCGATGGCGTCGCGCCACAGCTGCTGCATGGGCCCGATGATCAGGGTGCGGTAGCTGTTGGCGAGCACGGGATCGGCGGCCATCTCCGCGACCAGGCCGGGTAGCACCCGCCCGAGAGGGGTCATCGTGAGCGCGCCGATCAGCTGCTCAGTGAGCGCGAGCAGGTCGTCGGCCGCACGACCGGTGTCCGGGCCCTGGCCTGCGCGCATCTGGGTCACCATCGCCTCCACGACCAGCTGGGACTTCTGGGCCCACCGCCGGTAGATGGCGGGCTTGCTCACCCCGGCCCGGCGAGCGACCTCCGCG
>JBBRZQ010000178.1:0-8071 GCA_038236535.1 Actinomycetales bacterium | reverse complement strand
GCGGTAGCGGGCGGGGCTGCTACGGCGGGTGCGGCGGTAGCGGGCGGGGCTGCTACGGCGGGTGCGGCGGTAGCGATCGGGGCGGTAGCGATACGGGCGGTAGCGATCGGGGCGGACCCGGTCGGCAGGGGCTCGGACGGCATCGGCTGCCGGCTCACCGGCACCTGCTGCACAGGCGCGGGCTGCCGCGTGCCGATGATGCTCACTGCCAGGCCGATCGTTGCGGCCAGCGCGCCCGCGAACGTGACCCAGAGCCCGTAATGGATCGGTGACTGCTCGAACCCCAGGCTGCCGAGCCGGACGGTCCTCAGGTTCACCACGGTCAGCACCAGGGCGGTGGCGATGACCACGGTGGCAGCAATCGCCAGCACCAGCTTTGTCACGCGTCTGGCGTTCGGTGCCCTGGTGTTCAGGGCGAGGACGCCGGCCAGCAGGAGCAGGCTCAGCACGCCCAGCGACAGGGTGAGAACCCCGGTGAAGAAGACGTCGAAGTCCCCGGCCCCGAACAGCGGGCTGATCACCGCGGGGTTCAGGCCCAGAGTCCGGTAGAGGTCGTAGATCTCCCAGCCGGAGCGCACCCGGCCGTTGAACTCCAGCCAGGGCAGGAACGCCGAGATGACGACCAGGGCTCCCCCGGCGACCCCGGCTCCGAGGCCCCGCCGCACCCGGCGCGTCCCCTGCAATGCAGATTGTCGATCCTGCCGGCGGGACGGGGTGGCAGGCGGGTCCTGGACGGACGGCGTCCGCGACTGGTTGTCGGTCGACACGCCCATCACCTCCGGATGTCCACCTCACCTCCTCCACAGGGAGACCAAGGCCTGATCTTTCAGCCTACTAAGCACTGACTGGCTGGGGTGGCCGTATGCCGACATGTGTCCGAAGACGTCCCGTGCTCCGGACGAGCTGGGCCACCTACCGGGAGCGTTCGGAGATCTCCGCCTGGTCAGCCGGCAGGGTGGGCCACCGCGTAGGCATCGGCCAGCGCCTGGAGCCTGGTGGCCTCAGCCGCGGCGGCGGCCACCCTGGCCGTCTCGTCGGCGGCAGCGGCAGCCACCCTGGCCGTCTCTGCAGCGGCACAGGCGGCCGTGGCGGCGGTCGAGGCCGCCGCAGCCGCAGCATCAGCGGCAGTCTTCTGAGCCGCAGTCAGCGGGAGCGCCGGGGCAGCCACGAACGGCGCGGGAGCCGCCGTCACGGGAGCCGGCGCAGGAGCCGGCGCAGGAGCCGCCGGGCGGTAGGTCGATGCGGGGACCGCCACGGCGACGCCAGTCCGGATCACCGGGCCGGCCGGACTGCTTGCTGACCAGACGGAGGCCGCCGCAGCTGTGGCGGCCAGACCGCTCGCTGCCCGGGCCTGGGAAGGAGCTCCGGCAGCGCCCGGCACGACCGCGGACACCTTGTCGTCAGCGACGACGGGTGCGGTCGCGGTGCCCGGCTTGCTCACCGGTGCCGGGCCAGCACTGAATGGGGTCACCGGCGCGACGACCTGCCTGCCGGGAGGCTTCTGCAACGCCGCGACCGCCGGCGCCTGCGTGCCGGCCATCGCGGTGGCAACGCCGATGGCCACCAGGGCCAGGCCCACGAGCCCGGCCAGCACAGGGGCCCACCTCTCCCCCATCCAGTCGACCACCCGGTCGTTGACGCCCCCGGCCGCGGCCGGCACTGGCTCCCCGCCCCACGGCAGGGGCGACTTCGGTTCCATCCCCCACGGTGCCCTGGTGGTCGGTGCCTCTCTGGTCGTCGGTGCGGAGTTCCCCACGCCGGCCTGGCCGAGGTCGCCGACCGGGCTCACCGGCGCAGCGGAGCCGAGACGCAGCGGGACCAGCACGGGTCGGGTGTTCCGGCGACCCGCTGCGAAGCCCTCGTCGTAGCCGATCTCGCTGCCCCGTCTCAACGCGTCATCCAGACTGCCCTGGCGATGCGAAGCCTTCCTGAGACCAACCATGTCGCTGAGGCTCACTGCTCACGATCCCCTTTGATGAACTCCTGCTGTCTCCGACACCACATGCCATGGCGTGGGTCACCATACGCCTTCATCGGAGACTATAGAAGGTACGGCCTTGGTCACATCACGATCCTCGGCCGCGAGGGACGCGCGATCGGCCGGCTCACGCTCCACTCGGGCTCGGGCTCGGGCTCGGGCACCGGCACCGGCACCGGCACCCCGGCATGCCTGCCCAAGCACCCGAAGCGGTCACTTAGAGTGGTCGCCATGGAGTTACGCGTGTTCATTGAGCCCCAGCAGGGGGCGTCGTATGCCGACCAGCTCGCGGTCGCGCTGAAGGCGGAGGAGTGCGGATTCCCGGCGTTCTTCCGCTCGGACCACCTGCTCGTCATGGGCGACGGCGATGGCCTGCCCGGGCCCACGGACACCTGGACCACGCTGGCAGGCCTGGCCCGCGATACCAGCACGATCCGGCTCGGCACCCTGGTGACGTCGGCAACCTTCCGGCACCCCGGGCTTCTGGCGGTGCAGGTGGCCCAGGTCGACGAGATGTCAGGCGGACGGGTCGAGCTCGGGCTCGGCGCGGGCTGGTCCGAGCAGGAGCACGCGGCCTACGGCATCCCGTTCCCGGCGTTGGTGGGCGAGCGCTTCGACCGGCTGGAGGAGCAGCTGGCCATCATCACCGGGCTGTGGGAGACCCCCGTCGGCGGGCGGTTCACCCATCAGGGCAAGCACTACACGCTGTTTGACTCGCCAGCGCTTCCGAAGCCGGCGCAGACCCCGTTGCCGCTGGTGATCGGGGGCACCGGCAGGCGTCGGACCCCAGAGCTCGCCGGGCGCTACGCGTCGGACTTCAACCTGCCGTTCGTGTCCGTCCTGGAGTCGGCCCGGCTGTTCGAGAACGTCCGTGCCGTGGCGGGTGCAGCCGGGCGGGACCTCTCCACCCTCACCCTGAGCAACGCGCTGGCGGTCTGCGCGGGACAGGACGAGACGGAGGCGCGCCGTCGTGCCGCTGCGATCGGCCGCGACCTGGCTGACCTGCGGCGCGACGGGCTTGCCGGGTCGCCGGACGAGATCGTCGACAAGATCGGCCGGTACTCCGCCGCGGGCACCAACCGGATCTACCTTCAGGTTCTCGACCTGGATGACCTCGAGCATCTTGAGCTGATCGCGTCACGAGTCATGAACCAGCTCAGCTGATGTCACGAACCCATCGGGTCTGCCGGAGCCAGGGACCACTTCGTGCCAGTCTGCGCAGGCAATGGTGATGACAGGTGGAACGGAGGGCACCGGGGGCACGACCACTTCATCGGACTCGGGCGATACCCCCCCTGCGAATGTCGTGCTCACCATGACACCGATGCAAGCCAAGGCGCTGGCCGCGCTGATCGGCCGCAGCGCGAGGCATGGCTCTGGGCTCGACGCGTTGCGAATCTCGTTGCTGAGGGGGGCTTCTGAGGTCGGTTCTCGGGAGCCATCATCTGCGGCAACAGCTCTCGCGGCGACCAGGGCAGTCCTGGCCGGAGTACAGGTCGACATCGCCGCCGAACGCGAAGCGAAGGATGTGGCCGAGAGCGCGGCCGCCACCAAGAGATCAGTGCTGGCAGCGGCTCTGATGACCGCCGAGGCTGCCTCGACCACCCGGGACATCAAGGCAGGCGCCGCAGCCCGCGCGGCCCTGAACGTCGCGGACACGGCCGCCCACACGGCCAGCGGCATCCAGACCCAGGCCGACGAGCTCGCCGTAAGGGTAGCCACCGCCGCCGTCAAGGCGGCTGACCTCGTCTCGGCCTCGATCGCCGCGGGCAGCGAGGCGGAAGGCGCCCTTGCGGCACTTCACCTCGCGGCCACCGTTGACGCCGCCGCGATCGCCACCGCGAAGGAGACAGCCCTCGCAGCCGCAGCAGTGGCCACCGCCGTCGCTGCTGCAGCGACACAGGCTGCGCTTGCGGCCGCCGCGGCAGCAGCCTTGTTCGAGCGAGAGGTGGCCAACGCGGCAGCCGCCGTGCGCTTGGTCGCCACCACGACAGCCCGCGATCTGGCCCTCAACACCGACTCCAAGGCGGTCGAGGTGGCGCGGGCCGCTCGCGGGCCCGGCCGGTTCTGAACGGCACCCTGGAGAGCGGCCTCAGGCCGGCCTGGCCCCCTCCGGCGAACCCGACGCAGCCGCTCTGCGAATCTGACGGGTGCCCCGGCTGTCGCGGCCAGGATCTAAGGTCTGGGGATGGACGAGAAGACGCCAGACGCCCCCAAGGACAAAGAACAAGCCTCCACCACCACTGTGCCCGCCGAGCCCGTCGACGACCTCGTCACGACAGAGCACACGCTGCGGATCGGTGGCACGGATCTGGCCTACACCGCGACGACGGGTCGGATCGTCCTGCGCGAAGAGCTGTACGAGGACGGGGTCTTCACCGGGCTCAAGGCCAAGGCCGAGGTCTCCCTCACCGCCTACGTTGCCGAGCAGAGCGGTGATATGCCCCGGCCGGTGACCTTCGCGTTCAACGGCGGGCCGGGCTCGAGCTCGGTCTGGCTGCACCTGGGGCTGATGGGGCCGCGCCGGGTGGTGTCCGGCGATGTGGGATCGCTCCGGGCCCCGCCCTACGGACTGACCGACAACCTCGAGACCCTCCTGCGGGTCACCGACCTCGTTTTCATCGACCCGGTCTCGACCGGTTTCTCCCGTGCGGTCTCCGGTGGCAAGCCGAAGGCATACCACGGCTTCACCGGCGACATCGAGAGCGTCGGAGAGGTGATCCGTCTCTGGACCACCCGCAACAACCGTTGGCTCTCACCGAAGTTCATTGCCGGCGAGTCGTACGGCACCGTCCGCGCCGCGGCCCTCGCAGAGCACCTGCAGACGCGCCGCGGGATGTTCCTGAACGGCGTCATTCTCATCTCGAGCGTTATCGACCTCGGGTCGATCGGCCTCGAGGAGCCCGAGGACCGCGGCTATGTGGGTTTCCTGCCGACCTACGCGGCCGTCGCACACTTCCACGGCAAGCGAGGCAAGGCGTCACTGCCCAGCGTGCTCAAGGAGGCCGAGGAGTATGCCGAGCACCACTATCCGTGGGTCCTCTCGCGTGGGCACCGGCTCACCGCGGAGCAGCGCAGCGAGGCGACGGCGGCCCTTGCCCGGCTGACCGGGCTCAGCCAGGAGTACGTCGACCTGTCGAACCTGCGGGTCGAGCACCTTCACTTCTTCGTCGAGCTGCTACGTCGCGAACGGCTGATCGTCGGCCGTCTGGACAGTCGATTCACCGGGCCCGCCGGCAACGCGGTCGCGGAGAAGATGCAGGACGACCCGAGCATGGACGCGATGGTCGGTCCGTATGCCGCCGCGTGGAACCACTACGTGAGGGCCGAGCTCGGCTACCAGAACGACCTGCCGTACGAGCAGGTGTCGATGAAGGCCAGCGAGGAGTGGTCGTTCAAGGAGTTCGAGGGTCGGCCCGTCAACGTCAGCGACAAGCTCGCCCGCGCGATGCGCGCCAACCCGCACCTCAAGGTCCATGTCGCCTATGGCTACCTCGACGGCGCCACCCCGTACTACGCCGCGCAGGAGACCTTCGCCCACCTCGATGTGCCCGCGGGGCTGCTGGCCAACATCGAGCACGCCTACTATCCGGCGGGCCACATGATGTACGTCCACGAGCCGAGCCGGGTCCAGCAGAGCAAGGACCTCGCCGCCTTCATCCTCGGGGCTGCTGCGCAGTAGGCCACGCCTGCCCGGCCACGGGTACCGCGTGCGATCCGTCGCTCAGGTCACCGGCGCTCTGCGCGAGGCGGGCTTCGAGCTCGAGCGCGACGCCCGTGTCGGGAGCGGCAAGAACACTGTCCGCCTGCTGGTCAGCAGGGCGCCGCGGGACCACGCGAAGCCCACTCTCTGAGCCGGTGTGCGGACCCGCCGCATCCCGGGTCGGTTGGTCAGGTCGGTTGGTCAGGTCGGTTGGTCAGGTCGGTTGGTCAGGTCGGTTGGTCAGGTCGGCTGACCGGACGGGTCAGTCGGCGGGCGTCGGCAGCGGGAAGGTCACACCGGTGAGCTGCTCGGACACTGACCAGAGCCGACGGCCCGTTGCGGGGTCGTGGGCCGCCGGGACCGCTTGCACCTCGGTGGGATCGCCGCGCGTCTCCTTGAATCTGGAGGGGCCGTAGAACTGCCCACCGGCAACGGTGGGCGCGGTCGCGGCGAACAGCTGCGGGAGGGCCCCCTGGTCCGCCTTCTGCGCGATCAGGGCATTGCCGATCTTCATCACGAAGACCGCCATACCGGTCGGTCCGGTGGACTGGAGATTGGTGTCCGAGTACCCCGGGTGGGCCAGGACGCTGAGGACTGTCGAACCGGCGGCCCGTAGCCGGCGGTCGAGCTCGATCCCGAAGACGGCATTGGCGAGCTTCGACTGCTGGTAAGCCTTCCGCGGCGCGTACCCGTGCTCCAGCTGCAGGTCGTCGAAGTGGATCTGCCCCGCCTTGTGCTCGATGGAGCTGACGGTCACCACCCGTGGCCCGGTGCCACGACCCAGGGCTTCGAGCAGGAGCCCGGTCAGGGCGAAGTGGCCGAGATGGTTGGTGCCGAGCTGCAGCTCGAACCCGTCAGCGGTACGGCTCTGCGGGGTCATCATGATGCCGGCATTGTTCACCAGCAGGTCCAGGGCCGGTGACTCGGCGAGCAGTCCGGCGGCGAAGGCACGTACCGACTCCAGCGAGGACAGATCGAGCTCGCTGACCTCGAGCTTGGCGCCGGGGATGGCGCTGCGGATCCGCTGCGCGGACACTTCTCCCTTGCTGGTATTGCGAACGGCAAGCACCACCTCGGCGCCCTTGCGAGCGAGCTCGCGGGCAGTGATCTCCCCGAGCCCTGAGCTCGCCCCGGTGACCACAACCCGCCGGCCGCTCTGGTCGGGCATCTGATCGGTGTTCCATCCGCTCATGTCTGGTCCTCAGGTGGAAGGGTGTCGTCGGCGCTGCTCTGGGTTACCTGGTCGTCCACACCGCTGTGCGCGGAAGACGCTCAGCCCTGGGAACTGTCGGCAGCCAGGATCTGTTCCCGGAGGAGGTCGCCGTGTCCGGCGTGCCGGGCGAGCTCCTCGATCATGTGCAGATAGATCCAGCGCAGGGACAGCGGCCCGCGCCGGTGGTGCATCGCCAGGTCGTCCAGCGAGTACGCCGCGGCGATCTCGTCGGCGTCCGTCCAGGCCTTGCGGTACTGCGCCAGCACGGACTCGATGGCGTCGTCGTCGGTCAGGATGAAGCTGACCGTGGCACCAGCCTGGACGTGTAGAGCAGGTAGTAGAACATCAACGCGCCGAGGACGAACGGAATCGCGAGCACCTGGTCCCACAGCACGCTCTCGCCGCTCTTCACGGCGTCGGCGATCGGGCCCGAGGTGGCCGCGGGCGCCTTGCTGAGCGCGACCAGCAGCAACCAGCCGAGAGCGCCGAGCATGTAGGCGAACCCCTCGAAGGCGCCCCGGAAGACCACGTAACCCATCGCGAGGACTTCGCTGTACCTCCTGCCAACCGGATAGAAGACCACCGGCACCATGGCGAGGGCAAAGCCCATGGTCAGCACGAGGAGCGCCCCGGCGGCCATCTGACTGCGATGGGTCGCGATCTGGGCAAGGTAGTCGGAGGCGCCCAGGATCGAGTTCGTCACCGCGGCGCTGAGGGCACCCGATACCGTCCCGATGAGGAAGAGCACCCCGATCATCGTCGCAGTGTTCCGTTCCGACAGCACCTTGCCCGAACGAAGTACATGCACCCGACCCACCTCCGAGCCGACACGAAAACAACGGCGTTCTCCCGTGACAACTCCATGGAATCGCGAGTTCCATGGAAGTGGTCAGGGGGACAAAAGTCCTGTAGTCGTCCAGCCCGTGACGGGCCTCAGGCGGCCATCTCATGGTGGTTGATCGGGTGGGTTGCGTACTGGCGGCCGTGGGGGTCGGTCCAGGTGCACTGGCCCTGACGGGTCATGGTCAGCCTCCAGCCGGCGTGGTGTTTGACCCGGTGGTGGTGTTTGCACAGCGCGACCAGGTTCCAGATCGTGGTTGGTCCGCCGCGGGAGAAGGGAACGATGTGGTCGGGTTCACAACGGGTGGCGTTGCGGGCGCAGCCAGGGAAACGGCAG
>JBBRZQ010000177.1:0-8145 GCA_038236535.1 Actinomycetales bacterium | reverse complement strand
GGGTTTCGCACGTCCCAACAAACGTAACTTCGGGCTAGGCAGGACTAGCCAGCTTAAGCGGCTCTTCATACCTGAGGTGGGTGTGACCGACTCGCGGGTGTGACCTGAGGGGCTGGGGGTCGAGGCCCCCTGAGGATCGATAGCGACCAAGCTCTCGAACCGAAGGCCTCGACCGTGACCAAGCCTACGGCGTCTGCCGGCGCCTGCTCTGCTGACTTCTCCTGCTCTCGTTGTGATCTTCTCGTCGGGTTAGACGGGCTCCATGTGACCTTCGTGCAGGAGGTAGCCGGCCGGCTCGGACCCTTCCGGCGGGTGAGGGTGGAGTCGCCCACCCGGGTCGAGGGCTGCCGCGTCTGCGGCGTGGTGATGCGCAGCCACGGGCGCCGCGACGTGAGGCTGATCGACACGCCGTGCTTCGGTCGGCCGGTCGAGCTCACGAGGCGCAAGCGGACCTGGCGGTGTGCCGAGCCCGGATGCCCGGGCGGGGTGCTCACCGAGCAGGACGAGAGCGTCGCGCGGCCGCGGGCACTGCTGAGCACCCGGGCGTGCTGGTGGGCGATCGGGCAGATCCGTCGCGAGCACGCGTCGGTCCTCGGCCTGGCGCGGCAGCTCGGGACGACATGGCGGACGGTGTGGCTGGCGATCGAACCGCTGCTCCAAGAGATGGCTGCCGATGAGTCCCGCTTCGACGGGGTGAACGCGCTGGGCGTCGATTGGCGGTCCCCCCGCTTGCGGGGGAGCACGTCTGGCATCACGTCAGCACCAAGCCCATCGAGGACGGTGGCCGTGGGCCGAAGGAGCTGACCGGGATGGTCGATCTTTCCCGTGACAGCAAGGGCAGAACACGCGCCAGGCTCCTGGACCTGGTCCCGGGAAGATCGGGCGCGGTCTACGCGGACTGGCTCAAGGAGCGCAACGAGACCTTCCGGGCCGGCATCAAGGTCGCGACCCTCGATCCGTTCCAGGGCTACAAGAACGCCCTCGATGATGAGCTCGAGGACGCCATCGCCGTCCTCGATGCCTTCCACGTCGTGAAAGTGCGCCATGAAGTGTTGTGTTTGCGGATGGAGGTGAAAGACCTGCATCGCCTGGTCGTCGCAGCGGCTGGGTTGAAGTTGAGGGCAGCTTCTGTTTAGGTGCGGCCTACGCCTTCATGTGGAAGCCTTCGTCCATGGTGGCCACCGGATTCCACCCGGTAGCGAACTCGGCCCCAACCGGGGCGTGGGGCCCGAGGGGTCACCTTCAGGCGCATCGGGGCCGATGCGGGGGCCCAACCTCATCGGCGTCATCGCTCACTGTCAGCGGCGGCGGATCCGCACCCGCTCCCGGTTCGGATCGTCGTGGAGCCCTTATGATGGTCGCGCCAGCCGATCAACGCGACCCCCGGCCCCGTGCCGGCAGGCGGCGACAGCTCCACCCATGCGGGACGGGGCCTGTGCGACTCTTCCGCTCCCGGGTCGCGCGGGCGGGGGACCCCGCGGCTACGAGTCGGGGTGTACGACGGCGGCGTAGGAGCCTATAGCGATCAAACGCTCACCGGCGATGCCGCCGGCGGCCAGGCTTAGCGTGATGAGCCGGCCATTCTCTGGGTCGAAGTCGACGTCGGCCACCGATCCGAGGTCTTCACCGGCCGTGCTCAGGACTCGTTTGCCGATCAAGCGCTGATCCTTACCGGACAGCGCGGCGACGGCATCATTGGCGTCGGTGATGACCTCCGCGGCCGGGATGGTGACGGCGTCGACACCGAAGGCGGTGATACGCGTCCACAGCAGCGTGTTCCCCTGATGGGTCTTCTTCACCGTGAGCGCCACCAAGCTGTGCGATTGCGGGTCGATCACGAAGTCGGCGATCTGCCCCACCGTCTCGGCGGTGCTGGTGCTCACGACCTTGCGGCCAGAAGCTTCGGAAAACAGCATCAGCGAGGTCCTTCCAACTGCAGGCGGAAGGCCTGCACTGCGGCGCCGAACCCGGCGAGGTCGTGCTCGACGAAAGCGGTCGCACTCTCCGGCACCATCAGATGATCCCCGGAGACGGCAAGAGTGTCCGGGAGAGGGATGAACACCTTGGTGCCCTTCGTGCCCAGTGCCTCCGAAGATTCCACCTCGTACCCCACCACGTCGCACTGCCCGCCGCCAGCATCGGAGATCTCGAGGATGACGTCCACGACTGTCCCCAGTTCGGTCCCGCTTTCGGTCAGCACCTGCGAACCCAGCACATCGCCGCCGGACGCGCCGGATGAGCCGGATGAGCCGGACTGATCCAGCACCGTCGCGGTGGGCTCCAACACGCCCTCGTCACGGATCATCACCGCATCCGGCCCCAACGCGATCACCGACGCCCAGGGCAACGCCTGCTTCAACGGACCAGAAAACAGCCCCCGCCCGGCCAGGGTGAACCCGCCAACCGCGCCGCCACCGGCTGAATACACGACGTCCTTGATCTGGGCGACGTCCTCCCCGTCGAGCGTGACCACCGGACGTTTCGTGACCTCCGAGGTGCGCATCAGATGACTCATTGCCGAGTCCCACGTCTACGGGTGCGGGGGGACTGCGCCGGGTTCACGATCACCCCGCCCCCGCGACGGCGCGTCTGCACCGCCACTACCACGACGACCACAACCGCGGCCACCACGACGATCACGATCAACCACACCCACCAGTCCATCGCGACCATCCTCAGCGACTCTGAGCGCCCGAAGGTTAGGGGGTCCTGGAGAGTCTTCGCCATCGACCAAATCAGCAGCAGCCGATCTCGACACCAACCCTAGCCCCGGCCGACTCGCCGGTCCACGGTCCAATGCGTGCCGCCTTCGTGGTGCTGTAGGTGCACGGATACTGGGTTTGAGACAGCGGATTCCATCTCGCAGCACATTGGCTACTCCGAAAAGGACGGCCGAAATCTGGCGGATCGTCGCTGCGACGGCGTGCAGACAGCGCGCAACCGGTTGCTGGCGCTGGCACAGGGGCCGACGGGTGAGGACCCTCGGCGAGCTTCCGAGGGTCAAGCCCGCGCCGAGCGAGGCCCATCTGCGCCTCGTACTCTGAAGCGACCAACTCCTCGTCGCCCACGCCAAGGGACCGGGTCATTGGCCCAGGTGATCACCACGGACGCGGGGTCCGTCGTGGCGAAGCATGAGAAGTCGAAGAGGACGTGGTGGGCGATCGCGATCGTCCACATCCAACGTCTGCGCCAGGACTGGCGGATCGGCTTCGACGCCGATGGTGTCGCGCAGCCGGTCCTCCGAGGTGAGTTGTCGCGAGGTTCGCTCGGTTGCGGTCCTCTCCGATACGTCGGCCACGGCCTGCGGGATAAGGCGGAACTCATGCAGCAACGCGGTGTGCATCCCGAGGATGTCGCGCACGACGACCTGGGCGTAGTCGACCTCCTTGACCCGGGCCGGCAGTGACGAGGCCTGCGTCGACGTCTGCTGAGGAGTTCGGAGTGGTGGTGGAGGTGCACACCCGCCGGGCTGCTCGTTGGTTGCACCAACAGCTGGAGGTGTGGGCGTGATTCAGCGTCGGTCCAGATAGCGGATGGAGGAACCCGAGCTGATCGTCCGCGAGGGCCTGGATCGCCCCATCGCCTGCCACTTCGCCGAGACCCGCGAGGTCATCTCGGCACGAGACGCGACCTGACCCTGCCACCAAAGAGCTAAGGTCGTTGACCCGCGCTCCGTCTGGTCGACGGCACGCCGGCGGGAGTCAGGAAGACTTGGTCGCCTCAGCCGAGGTTGCCGGGGTGGGTGCGGAGGGAAGGCTCGCTGTCGCATGCTGACACGACGCCGCGTCTGTCTGCAGGGTCTTCTGTGCGGCCTGGATCTGGCGGACCAGATCGCTCAGCTTCGAGGCGTCCAGGTCCCGTGCGGCGGCGACGGACTGGTTCACCAGGTCCATCACGGCCTTGGAGTCGTCAGCTACCTTGAGGCACTGGGCGGGGACGCTGAGGGTGGCGGCGGTGCCGGGGACCGACGTCCCGTCGGTGGGGGTCAGGGTCTTTGTCACGGTCGGGATGGCGGCGCCTGTGCCCGAATTCGAGCGGCTTGAGCTCGTGCTCACCCAGATGATCACGCCGCCGAGGATGACGCCGGCGAGGAAGGTCAGGGCCGGGATCATCCACATGACGCCGCCCGACGGGCCCGTGGCCGTCGGAGTCGAGGGTGTTGTCGGGGGCGGCGGGGTCGTCGGCTGGTTGCTGGACATGAGGGCCTTCCGCTGGTCGAATGTCCTTCGACCGTAGCGGTCCCGCAGATCGATCTCGACCTCAGAGGTCCCGACGGCCCGAGTCGACGTACGTTTGTCACCGGCGGGGGCCGCCGGTTGACGAAGGGATGACGAATGCGGGTCAGGACATGGGATGCCGATGCGTCGACCATGCGGGTCTGGGATGGCGTCACGGCCTTCTGGGTGATGCTATGGCTGGTCGTCGGGGCATGGACGGGGTATCAGATCTGGCAGCTGACCGGCTTGAGCGCGAGCACGGTTCAGGCGGGCAACGCGCTCGGCGCTGCAGGCAAGGCACTTCAGGATTTGAGCGGCATACCGCTCGTCGGGTCGCGCACGGGCGAGCTGGGTAACCAGGTCGCCACCACCGGAGCCGGCATCGTCACCGGTGGACAGCGAGCAGACTCGAGTATCCGTGCGCTGGCCGTCCTCGTCGGCCTTGCGGTCGGCCTCTCCCCCGCCGGCCCGGTACTACTGCTTTACCTGCCGCGCAGGCTGGCACGCGGCCGGGAGATCCGAGGGGTCTCCCGTGTCCTTCGGGAGCACGGAACCAGTCCGGTCGTCCTGGCACACCTGGCCAGTCGCGCCGTCTCAAGCCTCACCATGGCCGAGTTGATGACGGTCACCCCCGACCCGGCCGCCGACCTCGCCGCCGGACGCCATGATGCGCTGGCTGCCGCCGAGCTGTCCCATCTTGGCCTCGCGCTCCTGCCGCCACGGCCGTGACGACCCGGTTGCCGCGCCGCGTCAACTCCGGGCTCGCGAAGCGAGGCGGGTCCGAGAGTTGGTCGGAACGGTATGCGCGCTGGACCGCACGCTGGCGGTGGCTGATCGTCGGCGCCTGGGCGCTCGGGCTCGTAGCACTGCTCGTGGCCCCTCCCATCGCAAGCGGTGGCAACGAGCTTGCCAGCATCATCCCGCCGGACAGTCCGGCGATCCAGTCCGAGCTGCACTCGGTGGAGAAGTTCGGGTTCCCCCTCTCCAGCCGTACCGCGATCATCCAGCGCGACCCCGACGGACTGTCTGTCTACACCCAGGCAGAGTCGGTGCTGGATGCCTTGGCGCTCGACCAGCGCACCAACCTGCAGTGGCCTCTGCTGGGCGCCATCCCCATCACCAACGCGACGCGTCTCGGCGCGAGCGCGGGCGAGACCAACACCGCCGTCCTGACGTACCTGTTCATGAACCCGGTGAGCAGCTTCTCCGACCAGAGCAGGGCCGCCCGGCGTTACATCGACGAGTACCTGAACCGGCCCGAAGACCATGTCATCGGCGTCACCGGGTCGGTCCCCGCCCGCGCAGCGCAGGCCGAGCTCGTCCGTCAGACCCTGCCGCGGTTGGAGCAGCTGACGGTGCTGGCGATCCTGCTGCTCGTCGGCATGACCTTCCGCTCGCTCGTCGCCCCGCTCGTCGCTCTCGGTGCGGCGGGGATCGCGTTCCTCGCCACCACCCGCGTCTCCAGCGTCCTCGGCGGGGCTCTCGGCCTCGCGACGCCCACCGAGCTCGAGCCGCTGCTCGTAGCCCTCCTGCTCGGCGTCGTCACGGACTACACGATCTTCTATGTGACCGCACTGCAGGTCCGACTGCGCGACGACGGCGACCCGCACATGGCCGTCCGCGGGGCGGTCGCCGCGTACACCCCCATCGTCGTGGCGGCGGGCCTGACCGTCGCCGCGGGCACCGCGGCGCTGCTCGCGGCGACGTCGCCGTTCTACCGCGGCTTCGGCCCGGCCATGGCTCTGGCCGTGGTTGCTGGACTCGCCGTGTCTGTGACCCTGGTGCCGGCCCTCATGGCGATCCTCGGCCGGAAGTTGCTTTGGCCCGGTCTTGCGATCTCTGGACGTGAGTGGGTCGGTAGCCGGGTCGTCGCTGGGCTGCGGACCCGAATAGCCGCGCTGCATCTGATGGAGCATCTGACCCGCCGTAAGGTGGCCGCGGCAGTGGCCGCTGCCTGTCTGGCCCTCCTAGCCGTCGTGTCGATCCCGATCGCCCGCATGGACCTGGGGGTGGGGTTCACCAGCTCTCTGCCCGAGGACAACCCCGTCGCGAGGTCTGCAGCGGCCGCCTCCGCGGCGTTCGCTCCCGGCATCACCTCGACGACCACCGTGCTGCTGGAGGGGTCGCACGTCACGGACCACCTCGCCGAGCTGTCCGACCTGCAGAAGAAGGTGGAGGGCGAGCCCGGGGTCGCGGGGGTCGTCGGACCCGCCCAGAACTTCACCCAGCGTGCCTACAACGTGGTGCTGTCCAAGGACGGCAGCGCCGCGCGCATGCTCGTGGTCCTCGACCACGACCCCCTGGATGCCGTCGCGATCGACGACTTCGACCGGCTGAGCTCGCGCCTTCCCCGGCTGGCCGCCGACAGCGGACTCGGCTGGACGCAGATCAGCATCGGCGGTGACACCGCGTTGGCGGTCGGGTTGGTCAGTTCCACCGGAACCGACCTGATCAGGATCGCGACCGCCGGCATCGTCGTCAACCTGTTCCTCCTCGTGCTCTTCCTGCGTGCCGTGGTCGCCCCCCTCTATCTGCTGATGTCGAGCATCCTCGCTCTGACGGCGTCGCTCGGGCTTACGGTATGGGTGTTCATGGACCTGAAGGGCGGAGAGGGGCTGACGTTCTACGTGCCCTTCGCTGTCGCCGTGTTGCTGGTGTCGCTGGGGTCGGACTACAACATCTTCGGGGTCGGCAACGTCTGGGAGCACGCCCGGGTCCTGCCCCTGAGGGAGGCGATCACGACGGCGATGCCCGAGTCGGCCCGAGCGATCACGGCGGCGGGACTGACGTTGGCCGTAAGTTTCGGGATGCTCGCGACGATCCCGCTCTCGCCCTTCCGCGAGCTAGCCTTCGCGATGACGGTCGGGATCTTGATCGACGCCTTCATCGTCCGCACCCTGTTGATGCCCAGCCTCCTGGTGCTCGTCGGGCCGATGAGTGGCTGGCCTGGACCGAACCTGCGGCGGGCCCGGCAGGACGGTCGCGCCGCCGAAGCCCTGGATGTCCCGGCCACCGCGCACTCGAGCAACTCCACCCCGCGCCCGAACTAAGCTAAGGACACGCGCCAAAATAACCTAGGAATTGCGGGGTGGAGCCTCTACGGTTGTGTTGTGGCCGTGGACATGCAGGTGGCGGAGGCGGCGGGGCGCAGGTATGCGGCGTTGCGGGCGCATCTGGATGGGCGGCAGCGTCGGCTGCTGCTGGGGGTCGAGGCGACGGAGCTGGGCCGGGGTGGGATCACGGCGATCGCGGCGGCGACGGGGGTGCACCCGGACACGATCGGCCGCGGGGTGCGGGAGATCGAAGGCAACCCACCCCCGCAGGCCCGGGTGCGCGCCGCCGGGGGCGGGCGCATAGGTGTGGTCACCTTCTCTGGCCCCGGGTAGGCCTGATCGTCACGGATCTTGGCCCCACCCCGGTGGCCACGATGGCTCGGTGCTCGGGTGGGTGTGTCGTCGCGAATGTTGGCCCCACCCGCGGTCAGGGTCTTCACGTCAATGGTTGTCGACGTGGAGGTTCTAGTGGCGTGTGTCGTTAGTTGTTTTACAGTTCAAGTTGCGGGACGATGTTCGCATGCCGAATCGTCCTGCTGTCGCTCTGGCGTTGCGTGATGGTGATCGAGAGGAGCTGACCCGGTTGACCCGCTCGTCGTCGGTGCGGGCCGGGTTGGCGCAGCGGGCGCGGATCGTGCTGCTGGCCGCGGACGGTGTGGCGAACACGGCGATCGCGGAGAAGGTGGGGGTCTCGCGCCCGACGGTTCTGCAGCGGCGGAACCGGTATGCCGCCAAGGGGATCGACGGGCCTTACGTTCCGCACTTCTCGTTGAGCATTTGGCCCCCCACTGGGGAGGGGTCAGCTGCGGCCTGTTTTGGGGTTCTGGGCAAGGAGGAGGTCTCGGACCTGTTGGGAGAGCTGGTCCATCTCGGCG
>JBBRZQ010000176.1:0-8415 GCA_038236535.1 Actinomycetales bacterium | reverse complement strand
GGCCTGACCAACGGCACCGCGTACATGTTCCGGGTCCAGGCGACCAACGCCGCGGGCACCGGTGCCTTCTCGGGCCTGTCCAACACGGTCACACCTGCAGTGGTGGCTCTCACGGTTCCGGGGGCCCCGACCATCGGGACCCCTACCGCCGGGAACACCACAGCCACCGTGGCCTGGACGCCGCCAGCGTCCAACGGTGGCTCGGCGATCACCAGCTTCACGGTACAGGTGATCAACCCGGCCACCGGCGCCCAGATCGGCGCGCTGGCGTCCACGACCGGTCCCACCGCCGGGACCGCGACCAGCCTGCTCGTGACCGGGCTGACCAACGGAACCTCCTACCAGTTCCGGGTCCGGGCAATCAACTTGATCGGGTCGAGTATCCCCTCGGGCCTGTCCAACACGATCACCCCAAGCGCTGTGGTGGTAGTGGGTGTCGCACCCGGTGCCCCGATCATCCGCAACGCGGCCTCTGGGGCGGCCGGTGGCTCGATCACGGCCATCGCCAACTGGCGGCCCGGCGCGCCCGGCAACTCGCCGATCAGCGGGTACCAGGTGACTGCCATCCCGGCGGCCGGCGGCACGAGCATCACCTCGGCGGTGCTGACTCCGGGCGTGGCCCGGAACCAGAGCTTCGAGATGACGCTGCCGGCGGGTAACTACCGGTTCAGGGTCGTGGCGATCAACGCCACCGGGCCAGGCGTGGCCTCGGGGCTGTCCAACCAGGTGACCGCCCGGTAGCCGGGACCGCCGGCCGCGCCCCCCTAGAAAGGGCGGCGCGACCGGCGGGGAACCCCCAAGCAAAGGGCGAAACAGGGAGCCCATCGCCTCCCTGTCCACGGATAAGCGTCCGTGCTGACGAGCCCCGTCGGCCGAAAAAGGTGTGGAGATGCATTGATGAACAACTTACGAACCCACAAACGGCACACCGGCAGGAAGCTGACCATCGCCCTGCTCGCCGCCGGCGTAGTATCCGCCGCCCTGACCGTTCCCGCCCACGCGGCCGGGACCAACGCGGTCACCGCCTACAACCCGCTGATCAACCTCGCCGCCCAAAGCACCATCGTGATCAGCGGCACCGCCGACTCGGCCGTGTCCGTGGTCAAGGTCAGCATCGACGACATGGCCAACACCGCCACCGCCCCCATCACCGCCAGCGTGAGCCTGCTACCCGGCACCGCGGCGCAGAGCTGGTCGAGCCCGGCGATGGACCTGAGCACCCTAGACGACGGGCTACTCACGATCACCACCTTGTACGACGGCGTCCCGGCCGCGAACGACCCGATCACCGCTAAAGACAGTGTGGGACCAGAGGTTCCCACCGTGTTCCCCGAAGGCGGGGCCACCTTCGCGAGCCCCACCGACCTCAGCATCATCTCCCTGGACCCCGCCGACAGCACCTACTTCAGCTTCGGGACCCCCACCGCCGCAGACCCCACGCCCAACCCCGCAGCGCTGGTCCCGCCCGCACCGGCACCCTCACACACCGTCGCGGCCACCCAGCAGGTCAAAGCCATCGCGTTCGACCCAGCCGGCAACCCCAGCCCGATCATGATCGCCAACTTCACCCTCACAGCGCCCGCGCCCGCGCCCGCGCCCGCGCCCGCACCAGCGCCCGCACCGGCCCCGGCCGCGGCCCCAGCACCCGCACCAGCACCCGCACCAGCGCCCGCACCAGCGCCCGCACCCAAGGTGATCTCCCGGACCCCGGGCGTGAACGCGACCGGTGTCAGCCGGGTCAACAACATCGGCGCCAGGTTCGACAAGAACGTCACCGGCCTTAGCGCCAGTTCCTTCACCCTACGGACCAAGGCCGGGGCCCTGGTCGCCTCCGTGGTCACCTACAACCCCACCACCCACCAGGCCACCCTCAACCCGAACCGGACCCTGGCCGCCGACACCACCTACGTCGCGACCCTGACCAGCGCTATCACCTCAGGTAAACCCCTGGCGCTGAGCAGGTGGAGCTTCACCACCGGACCCCGACCGACCCTGGCCGCCCGGACCCCCGGCATCAACGCCCGCAAAGTCAACCGGGCAGCCAACGTACGGATCAGGTTCAGCGAGAAAGTCAACGCCGTCAGCGGCAGCTCACTGATGCTGGTCACCAGCACCGGACGCCGAGTCCCAGCAGTAGTCACCTACAACCGCACCACCGGGGTCGCAACCCTCAACCCCGTCCGCACCCTCGCGCCCGGCACCCGCTACACCGTCGTCCTCACCAACGCGATCAAAGACCGCGCCGGCAACCCCCTGACCCCAACCCGCTGGAACTTCACCACAGCCTGACCCCCACCCCAAGAAAGGACCACCAGATAGGCGGCACTGCCACGGCGGTGCTGCCTTTCTGGTGCATCCACCAAGAACCCAACCGCGCCCAGCCCCCACACCCCCAAGCCCTGCACGGTCCGAGCTGAAGAGCCAAGTCGGCTATTGCTCGAACCCCATCTCCGCGCGAAGCTCTACAAGCGACTTGCCAGTCGCCAAGTGGATCCAGCACTTCCAGCACCTTGTCAGCCCTAGCCGATGAGCTGGAGGGTGGGGACTTCCCGTTGGCTGTAGAACGTCTTGTCCAGCATCGTGGAGCGCGAGGAGACGCACCAGTCAGTCCCGTCCCATTGGGGGCGAGGACTGTGAGTGGCTACCGGGAGACTGCGGTACGGAACGATAGCTCCGGGATGCATGACGCAGTCTGCGCGGAACGGTTGCTCCCGCGGCTCGGGGTTGAAATCGCCCAACAGAATCGTGGCTCGGCCATCTGCCTCGAATGCGACGGCATACGGAGGCAAGCCGTTGAAGTAGACGTAGCAGCTCGTCTCATTTGTCAGTGTGCCCGACAACGTCGCCGTCGAACCGGAAACCAGAATCTGAGATCGGGCCACCACTGCGCCGTCGCAGTGGGTCGCCAACCACGCGTGCATGGCGGGCACAGAAGCACGACCATTCTCAACCGCGCTGGACGGGACGTGCCAGCCTTCCGCATCTCTAGCGTGAAGACGAATTCTTCCGATCTGCCACCGAAGTCGATCCCAGCTCATGTTCACCTCTCAGAATTCCCACCCCAAGAGGAAGCCTCTCTAGCGCCGTTCGAGCCCTCATTTGAACCGTCACGATTTGGGTGGAGCAGTCCCAGGTTCATCCAGGACCGCTTCACCGGTTTCCCGTGAGACTTACGATCCGCTCACAAACTGCGTATGTCTTCGGGCAATTGACGTAGCCGTTGAGGAGCGGCCGGGTGGATCGTCACCATAAGTGGGGTGATGAAAGGGAAAGCGGTATGAGGGGCCACGCGACAGCCATGGCTCTACAGCGCCCCCGCCGGTCTTGAGAAGTCCACGCCGCACTGAGGGGCTTCGAGCCGAGATGAACGACTGCATAGCTCTAACCGTCGCCGCCGTTGGGAACGGGCCGTTTAGGGCGCCGCCGCAAGGTCAACCTGACGTGGCGTGACAACGCGAACAACGAGACCGGCTTCAACGTGGAGCGGTCCACCGACGGCGTGACCTACACGGTCCTGGCAACGGTTGGTCCGCGCATGAACGGCAATGCCACGGTGTCGTATGCGGACACCACGGCCGTTACCGGCGGCACGGCGATCACGTACTCGTACCGGGTGACCGCGATCAACTTGTTCGTCCAGTCCGCGTACACCAATGTCGCCTCGGCGGTCATGCCGATCATGCCCACGGCCCCGACTGCATTTACCGCGGTCAACGGGCCGAACGGGAACGGCAACAGCCGTACCGTCAACCTCAGCTGGACGGCGAACCCGGCCAACGTGACCGGATTCACGATCCAGCGGTTGGTCAGCCCGACGTTCGCCAATGGCATCACCACGACCAACGTGGCGTCCGCGGCGACGACCCTGACCGTCTCCGGGCTCAGCCGGAACACGTCGTACTACTCCCGCATCCAGGCCAATGACGGGTCCTTCGTCTCGTCCGCCCGGCTGAACGCGACGCCGTTCCCGAACGTCACCAACCCGTAGGAGACACTCCTTGCCGGCACCGGCACCGGCACCGGCCCTCGGTCGGAGCCAGGAAGCCGTGCCCGCTCGAGGTGAAGGTGGACCGCAGGATGTGAGTCAAGGGGGCTGGTCATCAAGGATCTTGCGGTCGACACGATTCACGCGCGGGCACAGAACGTCCGCTCGGTCCTGCGGGCTGCCGTTGAGGACAGGGTAGTTTCCCCCGATCCGAGCGTGGGTGAGACGCTCCCCAGCAGGCGAGAAGAGGACCGGTTCGGACGAGCTTCGCCAAAGCGAATGCAAGGTTTTTCAAGGATCGCTGGTGAACCATGGCGTAACTACCCAACTGCGCCATCGCCTGCCTGGTATGCGAGGCGATGACCCAGGGGCGTCCGGAACGGCGCGTCCTCAGACGAAGGAGCGACATTGCACATCAAGACCGGCCTGGTAGCGGGGTCCCTGTTCGTCGCAATGGTTCTGACCGGGTGCGCGTCATCCACCTCCTCGACAGCTTATTTGATCAAGGCAACGGTGACGGCAACAGCGACACCGTCACCATCACCAACCGTTGTGGCCCTCAGCACTGGATCAAGCGGCGAAGCGCGTGCAGCAAAGCAGGCGGCCCTCACGGCAAGGCAGGCGGTGCTGGCAGCAAAGCAGGCGGGAGCCAAGAAGATCGTGGCGGCCGCTCCCAGCCGAGTCAACCGACAAGCCCCGGCCAGTTACACCCTGCGAATTCCCCGATACATGCTGGACGCTGCCAACTCCCAATAAGGCGACCCCTCCGGTAGCTCAGGCCGTTCACGGGCCAAAGGCGTCGTGCCGCGGAAGATCTTCAAGTCGGGTCAAGAGACTCGGGCACCACCGGCCGAGGCCCTCCTTCGGCCGTCGTGCAGAGACCGGCTGGCTACACGTTGAAGCGGAATCTGTCCCGCACGGTTGAGGTTCGTTGGCAGTTGAGGGCATGTGGGCTCTGACCTGCGGCTTTACCGTTGGCAGCAGTTGAGCGGTGACCATCACGGATGATCCTGCCAAGGACTTTCCAAGGACTCGCGCTCGAGTCCTCGAGGTCTAGGCCCGATACCCATCAGTTCGAAACTTGGGGGTTTTGTACGGCATAACCGACAACTTATGTAGTACACTATAGGGGGTGTCGGTGACTTGGGCGGGGAGCGCCGACAAGCACGGCATCCCGCACGAGGATGCGTTGCGCGCGATCGGCAACGCCTATCACGTCGAATCGGAGTTCGAAGAGCCACGGCTTCCGGGCCGGGTTCGGCCGACCTTGTTCGTTGGGCCGCCGCGCGAGCGCGGGGGCCCGCTGCTGGATGGTCATGGTGGAAGTGTCTCCGTCGCGTGATCTGCATATCTTCCACGTGATGATCGCCCGCCAGAAACACCTTGACCGGATGGGAGAAACCTAGTGAGCAACACCGAGAAGGACTACCAGCAGGCCGCCGAGTGGGCCGAGGATGACATGACTCTGAAACCGGCCTCGACCACTGCGCTGCGCGGTGAGGCCGCTACGAAGTTTGGCCGCGACCTGCTCGAGCGCGCGACCGGGGGACGACCTTCGATCGACCCAAATGCGCGACCGGGTCAGCATTCACCGGTGCGGCAGGTTCGGCTGCCGGCCGAGGTGAACGAGCAGCTAACCGCCCTCGCGGACGCGGAACACCGCAGTGCCAGCGACATCATCCGCGCCGCGTTGGCCGATTACATCGCCGCACACACCGCCAGCTGACGGGCTGCGCCCATCTCGTAGCTCGATCGCTCATCGGTGCATCAAAAGCTCACTATCCGCGCCAGACATCCCAGGTTCTGCGATGTCAAACAGTTGCCGTGTTGTGGTGCTGCCAGGCGACGGCCTCGTTGTAGGGGGTGTGGGTTTTCAGTCAGCCGTGGAGGATGCCAACGAGTCGGTTGGCGACTTGTCGCAGTGCTGCTTGGTGGCCGATCCGGCGTTCGCGAAGCTCGTTGTAGTAGGCCCGTGCTCCGGGTGAACCACGTAGGCGGCAGAAGGCCCACTGCTGCAGCGCGTCGGCGAGTCGGCGGTTGCGGGCGTATCGGGCCCGGACGACTTTGCGGGTGCCGGAGGCTCGGGTGATCGGGGAGGTGCCGGCGTAGTTCTTGCGGGCTTTCGCATCGGCGTATCGGTGCGGGTCGTCGCCGAACTCACCTAGGACCCGGGCCGCCAGGATGACGCCGAGGCCGGGTTGGCTGGCGTAGATCTCAGCGTCCGGGTGCCGGCCGAAATGTGTCCCCACCACCACGGCCAGTTCCTGGATCTGGGTATTGAGGCTTGCGATGAGGGCGACCTCGGCGGACACGATCGTTGCGTAGGCGGAGGCGACCAGCGGTGGTTACCGCAGCTTGCCGGCGCGCAGAATCGTTTGCACCTGTTCGGCTTTGGCCTGGGCGCCCCGGCGGTTCGCCCGTGTCATGGCGGCGGTGATCGTGGCCCGGGACAGGTGCGCGGCGCGGTCTGGGTCGGGGGCCTTGGCCAACAGCTCGAGAGTGTCGACGGCATCGAGGTCACCGAAGGCCACCAGCGCGGCAGGAAAGAAGTCCCGCAGCGCGGAGCGAAGCCGCAGCACGTGCCGGGTCCGGTCCCAGATCAGGCTCTGATGGGCGCGAGCCACCAGCTTGATCGCCTCACCCTGGGTGGAGTCCCCAGCCACTGGCCGGTGGTGGGCCCGGTCCAGGCGCACGATCTCGGCCAGCAGGTGCGCGTCAGCGGTGTCGGACTTGGCCCCGGAGGTCGAATGCCGCTCTCGGTAGCGGGCCACCGACATCGGGTTGATCGGGAACACCTCATACCCCGCCGCGACAAGTGCGGCCACCCACGGGCCACGCTCGGTCTCAATGCCGACCTTGACCATGGCCGCCGCCTGGTCGGGTTCCAGCAGCTCCCACCGCGACGGAGCGTGCTCGCAGATCAAGGCGTGCAGGCGGGTGACCCCGTCCAAGCCTTCGGGAAATCGCTTACGTGCCAACACCTGTCCGGTGTCATCAGCGATCTCGATATCGTGGTGGTCCTCGGCCCAGTCATCTCCCACAAATAGCATCACGCCTCCAGTTTCGGTTCGGACACCATCAGCAGCGTGGAGGAGACAGCCGGCGATCTAATGGTCGAGTGCTCACCGCCTGTCGGCGGGGCAACGTCATCCCAGCAGTGGTTTCGCCTCCTCACGACCAGCGGGCGCACGGTCTGGCGCAAGACCTAAAAGGTCCGATGCGGAGAGTGCTGACCCGCTGGCCGCTACCAGAGCCGAGCCTGACGCAAACGCTCGGCAAATGCCATTAGATCCGGTCGTTCCTGGAGGCAGCACTCGTCCATACACTCGACTGGTGAGGACACTGCTACGCGATCTCCCGCCACTTGCGCGATTCGTCGTTGTCGGTGCGGTTTCCTTCGGCGTGGTGGGGGGCATCGTTGGGCTGATCGTTGGCCTGTTCGCGTATCCGCCGACGGCATGGTTCGCGGTGTTCGAACTCGGGATCCCAGGGGCGATTGTCGGGGCGATCGTTGGGCTCCTGGTCGGCGTAGCCGCCATCAAAATCCGAAAGCTGCCGCACCGCTAGCATCCGCTCATTACCTACGATCGAGCGCACCACCAGCGCCAGATGCGGACGTTCGGACTATGTACCAGCATTGCTTCTGCCGACGTCTCAGCGGTCAGGCGGTGGACCAAGGCCAGCGCTCAGACGTCCACGAAGTCCACGTCGCGTACCCGGCCGGCGGTGGGCCAATCTCCGAAGAAGTGAGCTCATCTTCGTCTGGCTCCTGGAACAACTGCCTGAACCCGCTGAGATCGTCTTGGCTCATCTCGAAAGTCGAGCCCGGCTCGGCGGAGAAGCGGCCGCGGACACGGCCCTGCTGTTCGGCCTCTTCAATCGCCAGGTAGACCAGTTCGCAGTCAGCTCCAGCCTCCTCGGCAAGGCAGCGAAGCGCCGAACGCTCGTCCCTGCTCCAGACGCCGAAGTCCAAGACCACGTTGACGCCGATGCGCAGGGCCCGGGCCGCAAGCCACACCAGCCGACCCTCGAGCACATCGCGCTTCCCGCCGGCCTCGGACTCTCCGAAGAGAGGGATCATCCACTCGTCCGGGGTTAGTCGCAGCGCCTGCCGTTCTCCCTCAAGCTGACGGGCGCGAGTGGTCTTGCCCGAGCCTGGAAGGCCGACCATGACGTACAACGTGGCCCTCGCCGCCTGTGCGCCGGTAACCGCGTCGTCCAGCATCGGTCTCCTCTGCTCGCGAACGGCTCCCAGTTTCACGCGGCCCCCGGCCGAGGCCATGACCAAACAGCCGGCGAGGGCGGTTCGTTCCAGTAGAGCCTTTACTGGACGGAGTCTCCGAGCAGGAACTCCCATTCGCAAATCACCAACCCGCCTCGCACGTCAAAGACGTCAACGGAGACGTTGCCCTCGGTGTCGAGCAGCTCGG
>JBBRZQ010000175.1:0-8716 GCA_038236535.1 Actinomycetales bacterium | reverse complement strand
CTGACCGCCTTCCTGGGCCTGGTCGGCCTGGAGCGGCAGGCCCGCGGGTCGCCCACCGAGGCGTTGGAGGAGGCGTCACGGATCTCGGGTGCCTGGCCCTTCCGGATGATCCACGCCGAGCTGCTGCGGGCCGAGCTGGCCGGTCAGCAGCCCTGGGACGGTTTACGCGACCTTGGCCGGCGTATCGGCGTGGAGCAGTTGGCCAACCTGGCCGACATCGTTGCCGCGGCCGCCGACGGCGCGGCCGTGTTCGCGACCCTCCTGGCTGAGGCACGGAACCTGCGCAACGCCGAACTCAGCGACCAACAGGCCGAAGCTGGTGTCGCCGGCGAGCGGCTGACGCTGCCGGCGATCGTGCTCGCCTTCGGCTTCATCATGCTCGTCCTCTACCCAGCCCTGACCCGGTTCTGAAGGGGGCATCTCGCGAGGGTCAGTCACAAGAATGCGTGAAACCCGTACGAACAAGGCAGCACCTACCAAGGGCAGGCAACCATGATGACGCAAACAAGAGCACAGACCCTGATGCTGGCCGTAACCGTGGCGCTGGTGTTCACCAGCTCCAAGGAGCAGTTGTGGAGGCGCCTGCACGGCGCGAAGGGTGAGCGGGGCTCGCAGAGTCTGGAGTGGGCCATCATCGGCGCGATCGCGGTCGGACTGGTCACCGTCGTTGCCTTAAGGATCACGGCAGCGGTAACCACGCACGCCGCACAGATCAAGTAGCAGATCCGCAGTGAGCCGTGCCTACCCCCGTTGCATGCTGCCTCAAGCTTGGGGCAGCATGCAACGGCTGCCAAAAAGGGACCGGGGCGCAGTCGCTTTGGAGTTCGCCATCGTGTTTCCACTGGTGCTTGTCCTGACCTTCGGTGGGGTACAGGTCGCCTTCTGGTTCCAGGCCCGGGCCATGTGCCAGGCGGCCGCGCAGGCAGGAGTGCGTGCCGGCCGGGTCCTTGGTGCACCAGCGGGCGCGGGACGCACGGCCGCCACTGCCTACCTGGCCGCCACGGCCGGGGACACCGTCAAGGGCCCGCTCGTGAGTGAATCCCACACGGCCACCACGGTGACCGTCGGGTGCTCCGGGACGGCACTGCAGGTGATGCCGCTGCCGGGTCTCCCGTTGGACGTGGCGCAGTCGGCCGCCGCTGCGCCAGAACGGTTCTCGCACCGATGACCGCCAGCCAGCGAGCCCGGAGACTATGGTGCAGCGGCCAGTGCGGGTCGGCGTCGCTGGAAATGGCGATCCTGGCCCCGGTTCTGCTTGCGTTGCTGGCGCTGATCGTCATGGGCGGACGGTTCGCGCTGGCCTCGACCGCGATCACCGGTGTCGCCGGGGCCGCGGCCCGGGATGCGTCGCTGGCACGGAACCCCGCGGCCGCACGTGCCGCCGCTGACGCAACAGCGTTGGCCACGTTGGCCGCTCAGAACCTGCACTGCCAGGGAGCGCCGATTGTGCGGGTGGACACCAGCGGTTTCGCAGCAGCGCCGGGGACCCCCGCCTCGGTCAGTGTGGACGTGACGTGCGTGGTGGTCGTCAACGGACTGCACGTGCCTGGCCTGCCCACGACCCGGACGGTCCATGATCGTGCGGTCAGCCCGCTGGACCTATTCCGATCTTCCACCTCTCCCACAACGCAATGAGTGGCGGGCGCATGCTCCACAGGATCCGAGTCAACAGCGGCGCCGACCGGGGGTCAGTGTCTTTGTGGATGGCTGTCATGGCTGCGGCCGTCTTGGTCACCCTGGTACTGATCGTGGACGGTGGAGCCAAGATCCGGGCTGGTAACCGTGCCGACATCGCGGCATCCGAGGCAGCCCGCGCCGCGGTGATCGCAGCCGGGCCACGCCCGGGCAGCAGCGGCGCGGAAGCCCGCCTCGCCGTGGGCGCAGCCACGTCCTACCTGGCCAAGGCCGGCGTCCACGGGTCGGCTGTGATCATGGGGCCCGGTCGCGTCCGAGTCGTAGCGCAGGCGAGCGACCGGGGACCGATCAGCGGTCACACGTTCACCGTGACCCGCACCGCAGTAGCCGCGCTCCTGCTCGGTGTTGAGACTGGAGAGAAGCCATGAGATTGCACAGGATCACAGCGGGACTGGCCGCGGCCGTCGTACTGCTCACTACCGTTGTCGGTGTCCCCGCCCTGCTGCTTGCCATTGGCGCGGCGCCGACGTCGGTGCCCTCACTTGAGCAGGTGCGCCACGCTTTGTTCGTCCCTGACCAGAACATGGCAGTCGTGTTCGCTGTCCTGGCTGGGATTGTCTGGTTCTGCTGGGCGGCGTTCACCCTGTCCACGCTTCGAGAGGTCGTGGCCGCGATCCGGACCCGCGGGCGGGGCAGTGCCCGGCCAGTGCCGCGTCTGGAGTGGGTCGGGCGCCCCGCAGCCCAACTCGTCGCCGCGGTGGTCCTCCTCTTCGTCTCCGCTCCCGGCCTCATCAGTGCCACCGCGCCCAGCGCCGCGGCAGCCCCCGCCGTGGCGATGGCGATGCCTGCCAGCCGTGTCCACGAATCCGCCGTGATCGCTAACGCCACCGGGGGCCACCAGAAGGCCGCGACGTACACGGTTCAGCGACGGGACAGCCTCTGGAGCATCGCGCAGACCCAGCTGGGCGACCCCCTGCGCTGGCCGGAGCTCGCTCACCTGAACCCGGGCGTCGTGGGACCGGCACCGGACTTCCTGATCCGGGCCGGCTCCGTCCTGACCCTTGCGCCGTCGGCTGATCACGGTTTGGGCGCCACGTCCAAGAAGGTGGTTGTGGTCAAAGCCGGCGACACCCTCTCGCAGATCGCCGCCGACCACGGCATGGGTGACTGGCCCGCTATCTGGCCGGCCAACCAGGACCGGCCCGAGCCGGACGGCCAGGCCCTGACCGACCCCGACCACATCGAGCCCGGATGGACCATCGCCGTCCCCGGGACTTCCGCAGTGGGCGCCCTATCAACAGCCGGCCCGTCGTCGCGGCCGGCACCAGGGGTGACACCTCAGGCACTGAAACCGCCTCACCTGACGGTCCTGCCCGGAGGGGCCAAGGTCGAACCCCCCGGGCAGGAGCCATCCCGAGGCGTCAGCCCGCAGGCCGTCCCTGCACCGCGGCCGCCCGCCGAAAGCCCCGCTGGCCAGCGCACCGACCGCATTGCGCAGATGCCCGAGGGTGTCGGCTCCACGGTCCGCGGGTTCGCCGCGGGGGGCGCACTTCTAGCCGGCGCCGTGATGGGCGCTTTGATGGTCCAGCGTCGTCGCCAGTTCCGCGGCCGTCGCCCCGGCCGAACCATATGGTCCACCCCGCCGGCGCTGATCGCGGTGGAGAAGGCCGTCGTGTCCAACGGCCGGCCGGGCCTGGCCAAGGCCGGATTCCTTGACGCAGCCCTGCGCAGTCTCTGCGCGGCCACCGCGGCCGACCCCGACGCGCGACTGCCCGATGTTATTGCCGTCCGCCACGGCGGGGACCAGCTCAACCTTCGCCTCGCCGCCCCGCACCCCGCGCCAGTGCCGGCGCCGTGGACCGTGGACGAATCCGGCCTATGGTGGTCGGTCTCCACCGAGCAGGAGCTGCCCGTCAGCCAAGCCAACGCAGACAGCTACCTTGCACCGCTGCCCACCCTGGCCGCAGTCGGCTCTGACGAGCAGGGTAACTGCTGGCTGCTGGACCTGGAGCGCGCCGGAACGATCGCCCTGACCGGCGACCCGACGCGATGTCTGGACCTCGCCCGGTTCCTGGCCGCCGAGCTGTCGGTCAACACCTGGTCGGACCACGTGACTGTGACGACGGTGGGGTTCGGCCAGGAGCTTGCCGGGCTGAATCCGGCCCGGTTGCACCACAACGTGGACCTGGACGACGCCGCAGCCGCGCTGACCGTGGACGCCCTCGAAGCCGTGGACGCCTGCACCCGCGCCGGGATGGACGTGCGCACTGGCCGGCTCCGCGACGTCTCGGCCGACACATTCATGCCGCACGTGCTGCTCGTTGCCCCGCACCTTGATGGCAACTCGGCCAAGCTCGCCGACCTGCTGGAGATCACGGCGACCCAGCCGGGCCGAGCCGCCATCGCGATCATCCTGGCCGGAGAATGCGCCCTCTCAGCGCAGGCCAGCTTGTCCATGCAGCTGACCGAGGCGGGCCGTCTCATCGTGCCCGAGCTCGGGCTGGACCTCACCGCAAACCAGCTGCCCTCCCACGAAGGACTGGGTATCTCCCAGATGCTCAGCCAGGCAGAACTGGCAGCCGACGAACCGATGCCAGCGGCCGCGGGCGACCAACCGTGGCAGGCCTACTGCGACGCCGCCGGGTCCCTGCTGCCGCGGTACACACTGCCCCGCTCCGCATCCGGCCAGCCGCCCCAAGCGATCGGTCAGGAGGCGGCCACATCGCTGCTGCCGTTGGCGGACCACTCCTACGAGGACGCTGCCGCCACCACGGCCGACGACCTGGCCACCCTGGCTCCGCAGGTGCCCGCGTCCGTTCGGCCCGCAGTAGAGGCTGCAGACCCGACACTGGACGGAGACGTTGCATCCTGGTTGGACCCCGGCAGCGACCAGCCACGGCTGACCCTGCTGGGACCCGTCCAGCTACGAGCCCACGGCGACCTCGAGAAGAGCCGAGTGAGCTTCTACACGGAGATCGTGGCCTACCTCGCGACCCGGGAGAACGGGGCGACCCTGGCCCAGTTCGAGACCGCCTTCAACCTGGCTCCGGCCCGGGCGCGCAGTGACATCCGCATCGCCCGCAACTGGCTAGGGATCAACCCACGCACCGGTCGCAAGCATCTGCCCGATGCGCTGAAGTCCAAGTCTGGGCAGGCCCGCGGCGTCGGTGTCTACGAGCTCGAGGACGTCCTGGTCGACGCCGACCTGTTCCGCCGCCTGCGGGTCCGCGGTGAGTCTCGCGGCGCCGACGGCATCGCGGACCTGATCGTGGCCCTGAGCCTGGTCAGCGGTCCCCCCTTCGACCAGCTGCGCAGCGACGGCTACGAATGGCTGACCGACGGCGCGCGCATCGACCACCACCTGGTCTGCGGGATCGCCGATGTGGCGCACCTGGTGACCACGCACGCACTGGCGGCCGGTGACATCAAACGCGCCCGGGCCGCTGCTGAGATCGCCCAACTGGCCGCCCCCTACGAGGAGATCCCCAGGCTGGACCTCGTCGCGGTCCGGGAAGCCGAGGGGCACCTCGAGGAAGCGGAGGACTACCTTCGCGACCAGGTCTGCAACCGGTCCGACGACGACGGCGCACCAGAGGACCTGTCTGAGCGGACGAAGGCTATAGTGCGCCACCGGGAATGGCTCTCCCGAACCGGTTGAGCGCAGAAACTTGCCCACCCTTGGGAGGTTCCGCCCGGTGATGCGGAGGGCTGGAGGGTAATTGGCGCTGCCTCTTACACCACCATCCGCATCAGGTTCAGCGGCGCCGGTTTCACTGATATGGCTCCGGGTTCAGGCGGTCAACGCAATACTTCGGGGCGAATTCCAGTGAACAACGCAACACCGGAGGGTGTTGGAGGTTGTCGTGGGATCTGCTCGAGGTGGAGTTGGGACGCAGGGGCCGGCGCCGTTTATGGCGCAACGTCAGGAGTTCGGCCGGTTGATAGCGCTGGGGGTGAACAACTCCGAAGCCTGTCGCCTGGTGGGAGTCAACCGGCGCACGGGGACACGCTGGCGGTTCGGGCGCACGATCACGTCCAGCTCGGGATTCGAACTGCACTATGCACCCGTGGCCACCACGAACACGAAGTCCCTGTCGGCAAGGTTCCTGTCCGAAGACGAACGGATACTGATCGGCGACCGGGTCCGGGCGGCTTCGACGGTCAGCAGGGAGGTGCGTCGCAACCGGGACGAGTCCGGACGATATCGCCCGTTCGCCGCCCAACGGATGGCAGTGGGGCGTCTGGCTCGTTCCAAGGAACGCAGGATGGCCAGCGATCCGGTCTTGCGGGAGAAGGTCCAGGGGTGGCTTGACCAGCGTTGGAGCCCCGAGCAGATCGCCCACACCCTGCGGCGGGAGCACCCGGACCACCTGGACTGGCACCTGGTTCACGAGAGCATCTACCAGGCGATCTACGCCAAGGACGGGCCGCTGGGCCGGGACCGGTGCACCTGCCTACGCACCAGACGTCGCCGCCGCCGGCCGCACCGTCACCCAGACGCTCGACGACCTGGCCGACTGCGGGAGATGACCATGATCGGCGACCGACCCTCCGACGTCCAGGACCGGGTCATCCCTGGCCAATGGGAAGGGGATTTGATCACCGGCGCGGCGAACCAGTCCGCGATCGGGACGCTCGTCGAGCGGACCAGGTACGTGCTCCTGGTGCACCTTCCCACCGAGCACACCGCCAATAGGACCCGCAACGGTGTCGTCAACGTGATGGGCGACCTTCCCGCGAAACTACGACGGTCGCTGACCTGGGATCAGGGCAAGGAGATGGCTGAACACCTCCAGATCACTGCCGCCATGGGAATGAGCGTCTACTTCTGCGAGCCCCATTCCCCATGGCAGCGAGGGACAAACGAGAACACCAACGGCCTTCTACGGAACTACTTCCCCAAAGGGACGAACCTCGCCGTGCACTCCGCAGAGCGTCTCGTACAGGTTCAGGAGGAACTGAACAACCGGCCGCGCAAGTCTCTGCGCTGGCAATCCCCAGCGTCGGCGATGGCACGGCTACAGTCGACGTATTCGTAGGCCACTGTTGCGTTGTTCACTGGAATTCGCCCTGGAATCCGCCTGAAGACAGTGGGGCCAAATGACTTGACGACACTCAGTTGAGGCCTCGATCGCCGGCGGCGGTGATCAGCGACGCCTGGAGGGTAATGACCGGCGCGAGGATCTGGACCGTGGCCAGTTTGTGCCCCGTACTGCAGTGGACATGGCCAGGGAAGGACTGAGCACTACCTTCGCCGGGCGGCATCTCGCCCCAGTTCCGGGCGCTGGCCGCGGGGAAGTGCACGTCAGACCAACCGAGTGACACGTCGTCCCTCGCGGGCGCAGACTGCCCTGGCAGAACGGTGATGGCGCGAGGCACGGATGCTTCATAGCGCCGCGACCAGCCGTGAGTACCCGGACGATTGCACACGCCGAGGGGGACGGAACGGGGCGGGCCGACAACGGCAGCGCTCTGGGCCTTTGGTTTCCGGAGCGCAGCATCCCCTCAGCGCAGGAGTTGCTTACCGCGCCCTGACCCCTTGTGAATGGGATTACCCCTTGTTAAGTTCTCTCCTGAATCATCGGACGCGGGAAGTTGAACGTGCGTCTTTGAAGCGACTCGCGACCGTGGGGGATTTATGTTGATGTACCGAACGATCGGAACTCGGCTCCGCATCTTGATGACGCTGGTGATGTCCACTTTGGTGGCCATGGGCGGGTTTGCCGTGGTCGGTTCAGCCGAGGCAGCAGGAGCTGGCTGCCCATCGATGCAGGTCATAGGTGTGCGCGGTTCGGGGGAGACCAGCTCGGATGGTCACGGGTTCGGGAAGGCTGTGCTGGCGGTCATCAATGGTGTCAAAGCCGGGAATCCCTCAGTTCAGGCGACATCAATTGACTACCTTGCGGTGGCAGTCAAATTGACCAGTCCGAGCTACTACGTCGGGAACAGGAGTTACGACGCCAGCGTGAAAGCCGGCGTCAAGGATCTGAAAACAGCCATCACGAGCTTCGTCACTGGCCCTTGTGGTCAGACGACATACCTCTATCTGGTCGGCTACAGCCAGGGCGCGGACGTTGTTGCCGACGCGTACCAGGCTCTCAACAGCAAACAGCGGGCGAGGATCGGTGGGACGGTGCTCATCGCCGACCCAAGGTTCAACGGCGTGCAAGGCACGCCCATCGAGGTGGGCACCTACCGGGCGGATACCAACGGCATCGCCGCGCAGCCCCCGTTCGCTCCCCGTGTCTTCTTGCCGAGGGACGAGCCATCCGTTCGAAGCTACTGCCAGGGCAATGATCCGGTCTGCCAGTTCGGCCTCCACAACGTCACGCTCTGCAACACAGGGCAGGCCACATGTCCGCATCTCCTCTACGCGGCGACGAAGGTATCGGCAGCCCCAAACGCACCCTTCTACACCACGGCGGCAAGCAACTTCCTGCTGAAGCGATGGAAGAAGCTCGGACCGACGCCTCCTGCCGTGCAGCTTGCCGTCGCCACGACGACCTTGCCGGCGGCCACCCAGGGCGTCCCCTACAAGGCCACCATGTCGGCTATCGGTGGCACGGCGCCCTTCACGTGGTCAATTGCCCCAGGCGCGCTACCGCTAGGCCTGTCGCTGTCGGTCTCGGGCAGCATCTCGGGGATAGCATCTGCCCTCGGGTCGACCAGTTTCACCGTCGCAGTCAAAGACTCAACCGGAGCAACCGCTACCGCTGCCCTCACCCTTGATGTCTCCGCGGGAGCGATGAGGAATGGAAGCATTTCCGCGGGGGCAAACCACACGTGCGCAGTGACCACCGGTGGCGCCTTAAGGTGCTGGGGGTACAACGGGTACGGGGCGCTGGGGGACGGCACCACCACCGACTCCAGTACCCCCGTCGATGTACTCGGGCTGGGTTCGGGATGGGCTGCGGTCTCCGCCGGGTGGTCCTACACGTGCGCGGTGACCACCGGTGGCGCCGTCAAATGCTGGGGGTACAACGGGACCGGTCAACTGGGGGACGGCACCACCGCCAACTCCAGTACCCCCGTCGATGTGCTCGGGCTGGGTTCGGGATGGGCTGCGGTCTCCGCCGGGTGG
>JBBRZQ010000174.1:0-8749 GCA_038236535.1 Actinomycetales bacterium | reverse complement strand
GATCCAGGCGGATCCCGCCATGCCGGCCACGACGGTGAGCACGCCGACGTTCAGGGCCACCAGCCGGGCGACCTGCCAGCGCCGTGATCCGGCGGTGGCCCGGCGGCGCAGCATGGCGTCGGCGAAGTGCGCGCTCCAGACGAAGATCGCGTTGGTGACGGCTCCGAGCAGCAGCAGATGCACCAGCAGCCAGCGCGCCTCGGCCAGATAGGGGCGCAGCAGCGCGACCGCGAGCAGTGCGGCGAGCCAGCCTGCCACCGGCGCGTTCGCTCCCAGATGCCAGTGGGTGCGGTCTCGCAGGGCCACCCGGGCGGGGGGCTCGGAGGTCATGCCGGGCCGATCCCTGGTGACTGCCTGCCACGGGAGAGCAGGTTCAGGCGGCAGGCCCCGGGCTCCGAAAAGGGTTGTAGCGCAGTATGTTCGGTCCGATCCGGGGTGGCGCCGAGCTCAGCCAGGGCGCCGCGCACGACGCCCAGGTGGACTCCGCAGACCACCTCGGGATGCTTCTGGGCTGCCTCTGGCAGGGGGCAGCGGTGCAGCGTGACCACGCCGGCGCGGGCGTCGGGGCTGGGTGCGAACCCGAGCTCGTCAAGCAATGCGACCACCTCGCGCCGGAAAGAAACCGCAGTACCCGCTTTCGTCGCTCCCCTTCCCAGGTCCGGAACCGGAACTGGAGCCGGAGCCGGAACCGGAACCGGAACCGGAACCGGAACCGGAACCGGAACCGGAACCGGAACCGGAACCGCAGGATGTTCGCGGATCGTGCTGGGGTGCTGGCGGGTCAGCTCCGACAGCGCCGTCACGGTGCAGGCCTCGGGCTGGTCGGTCAACAGGTCCAGGACGCGTGCCCGGGCTGCCGACAGCCTGGCCAGCCGCCACCTCGTCCGCGGGCTGGGCAGAGGTCCGTATCCCGGCCGCGGGCCCTCTGCTGCAAGCCGTTTATTTTTCACGGAACAAAGTGTAATAAACTCGGTTCACCGCCGCCACAGAGGGTGCGGCAGGCGCCAGCAGGTGCCGTATCGCGTATCAGCCCGAGGAGTCCTATGAGTACGGTCGTTGTCGCAACAAGCGCCGCAGATGCCAAGGCTGTCGAGGCCGTCCAGGCACATCACGCCCAGCTGGCCGGTGCTCTTGGCGTCCGGGTGGAGGCACTGGTGGGAGCTGCTGCCCGGGGCGACCTGCCGGCTGCCGGTGTCGCCGCCGCCGCGCTGGTTCAGTGGTGCGATACCGAGCTGGTCCCGCACGCGCTGGCCGAGGAGCAGGCTCTGTACCCGGCGGCCCACCAGGATCCCCGGGCGCGGCTGCTGGTGGACGCCATGCTGGCCGAGCACCGTGATCTGGTCGCGCTGGTTGATTCCGTCCGGCAGGCCACCGGGCCGGTCCGGGCCGCAGCCGATGCCCAGGCTCTCCGGTCCCTCTTCGGCTCACACCTGGCCAAGGAGAATGAGCAGATCCTCCCGCTGCTGGCAGCCTCCGGCGACGTCTCGCTGGCGGTCATCCTCAGTGGCATGCAGGAGCTGCTCGGCGGCAGTGAGCAGCCGGCGGGTAGTGAGCAGCCGGCGGGTGCCGACGTCGGAGCCGGGGGCGGCTGCGGTGGTGAGTGCGGCTGCGGTCATCAAGACGACGGTGAGGCACTGCCCGAGCTCGATGCCCGGGCGGTGCCCCACGCCATCCGGCACGCCACGATCTTCGGCGCTCTGGACTCGCTGGGAGCCGGCAGCGGCCTGGTCCTGGTGGCTCCGCACGACCCGCTGCCGCTGCTGGCCCAGCTGGAGCAGTCGTCGCCTGGGCTGTTCAAGGTCGACTACTTGCAGCGCGGTCCGGAGAGCTGGCGGGTCCGCTTCATCCGCGCCTGAGTAGGGCATTCGGGTGGCCGGGTATGGCGACTCCGTTCATCCCCGGCCTTGCCACCTTCCGGGTGGGCCGGGGCAGTCTCTCCTGGCACCGCAACGCGAGCGGAGGTGACCGCCCGGCCGGAAAGCCCAGAGCGCGCTCGTCCACTCCTGGTCACTGGAGCAGGTATCTGAGCAGGACGTCGGCCTCGGCCCGCAGTCGGGCTGCTCGCCGGAGGTGGCCGGCGCGACAGGTCACGTCGCAGGGCTGATCGCACCTTCCCACGATAGGCATGTCCTGGAGCCTCACCCCGAGCCGTACATCAGAGACCCGGGCGTGGTGAGCAACCGGCCCGTCTCGAGCCAGGTCTTCAGCCCGGACAGGATCATCGGCCAGCCGGCGGGTCGACCTCGAGGTTCACCCCTTCGCCGAGCGGGCCGGGAGACCCCTGATGGGTCATCTCGAAGCGCGAACCGGGGTGAAGTCCCCGCTCATCCGGTTGCCGAAATGGTAGTTGCTCCGGATCCCGGGGTCGGTGATCGCCTCCCGGAACCAGGGGGCAAACTCTTCGGTATGGAGACGACCTGGGATATCGAGGGCATTCGTTCGCAGTACCCGGCGCTCAAGGGCGGCACGGCATTTCTCGACGGTGCCGGCGGGACCCAGGTGCCCGAGTCCGTGATCGAGGCGATCTCCGACGCCTATCGCAGCGGGCTGAGCAATGTGCACGGTCCCTGGGCGGCCAGCCGTCGCTCGGATCATCTCATCGACGCCGCTCGTGAGGCTGTCGCCGACCTTACCGGCGGGGAGGCCGGCGGGGTGTTCCTCGGGCCCAACATGACGACCCTGACCTATCGCCTGGCAGGCGCCCTGGCCAAGACCTGGGGCCCCGGCGACGAGATCGTGGTCTCGGAGCTCGACCACGACTCCAACATCCGGCCCTGGCTGCAGGCCGCGGCCTCCGCCGGCGCGACGGTGCGCTGGGCGCGGGTGGACCCGCTGACCACCGACCTGCCGGCCGGTCAGTTCGCCGGGCTGGTCACCCCGCGGACCAGGCTCGTCGCCGTGGCCGCCGCCTCGAACCTGGTCGGCACGATGACCGACGTGCCGGCGATCTGCGCGATCGCCCATGCCGTCGGGGCCCTGGTCTATGTCGATGCCGTCGCGGCCGCCCCGCACTTCCGGCTGGACCTGCCGGAGATGGGCGCCGACTTCCTTGCCCTCTCTGCCTACAAGTGGTGCGGCCCGCACGCCGGGGCCGTGGTCGCCTCGCCCGAGCTGCTGGAGACCGTGCACCCCGACAAGCTTGCGCCGTCGTCCAACGCGGTTCCCGAACGCTTCGAGCTCGGCACCGCCGGGCTGGCCAACATGGCCGGCATCGCCGCGGCGGTGGACCACCTGGCCGATCTCGTCCCGGGGGAGGGCAGCCGCCGGCAGCGGCTGGACCGTTCCTTCGTGGCGCTGACCGCCCGGGAGGCCGAGATGGTGAGTACCACGATTCCGCGGCTGACCGAGATCCCCGGGGTCCGGATGGTCGGGGCACCCACCCGGTGCACCGGCACGATCTGCTTCACCGTGGACCTGCTCGCGCCCGGCGAGGTGGGGGCCGGGCTTGGTGAGCAGGACATCGCGGTGTGGAGCGGTCACGCCTACGCGTGGGAGCTGACCAGGGCCATGGGGATCCGCGATGCCGGCGGCGCGGTGCGGGTCAGTCTCTCGCCGTACACCCTGGAGTCCGAGCTCGACCGGCTGGTCGCTGCGATGACCTCGATGGTGTCCGGGGCGGTTCACGACTGAACGCTAAAGTTCCCCGCAGCCGAACCTCCCCGGAACGAAGGATGTCACCCGCATGATGCAGAGCTGGGGCCACCTGCTGGCCCGACGGGCCTGGACCGTTCTTATCGCCGGGATGGTCCTGGTCGCTGCAGCCGCGGTCTTCGGCCTCGGGGTTTTCGGCAACCTCAGCAGCGGTGGCTACGACGACCCGGCCAGCGAGTCCGCCCGGTCCCTGGTCAAGGAGCACGCCACCTTCACCAGCCACGACGCCGACATCGTGGTCATCTACTCCAGTCCCGCGATGAAGGTCAGTGACCCCGCCTTCCGCGCGTCCGTCGAGAACGTGCTCAGGGGGCTCCCCAGAGGGTCGGTCAACCGGGTCACCAGCTGGTACCAGACCCCGGTCCCCACGCTGATCAGCAAGGACCAGCACGCGACCCGGGTCATCATCGCGCTGACCGGCGCCTCGCAGGGCGACAAGGCCGACCTCTTCGCACAGGTCAGCCCGCATCTGGACGCCAAGGGCCTGACCACGACGGTCGGCGGAGCGTGGGCCGTCTTCCGTGACGTGAACCAGGCGGTCTCCCATGACATCAAGAAGGCCGAGGCGATCTCGCTGCCGATCGTGGTCCTGCTGTGTCTGGTGTTCTTCGGCAGCGTCACGGCTGCCCTGATGCCGGCGTTCGTCGGCGGGGTGGCCATCTTCGGCGCCTTCGCCCTGGTCCGCGTGATCAGCATGTTCACCGATGTCTCGGTCTTCTCGATCAACATCATCACCCTGATCGGGATGGGCCTGGCGATCGACTACGCGCTGTTCGTGGTGAGCAGGTTCCGCGAGGAGCTTGCCAAGCATCCCGGCACCGAGCGTGAGCACGTTGACGCGGCGATTGCCGAGACCATGGCGACCGCCGGCCGGACCGTGCTGTTCTCGGGGCTGATCGTGGCCGCGTCGCTGGCCTCGTTGCTGGTCTTCCAGCAGAGCTTCCTGCGATCGATGGGCTTCGGCGGGGTCGCCGCAGTCCTCGCCGCGATGCTGGCAGCGCTGACCGTCCTGCCGGCGCTGCTCGCCGTCCTAGGACCGCGGATAGAAGCCGGTCGTATGCCGTGGCTGCGACGCTCACCGGCCAAGACCACCGGCGCCACGGTGGAGTCAGGTGCCTGGGCGACCCTGGCGCACAGCGTGATGCGCCGGCCTGTCGCCTACCTGCTCGTCATCACCATCGGGCTGCTGGCCCTGGGCGCCCCCTTCCTGTCAGCCCGCTGGGGCAGCACTGATGAGCGGGTCCTGCCGGTCAGCGCGCCGAGCCGGGTTGCCGCCGACCTCGGCGCCAGCCTTTTCGGCGGCGGAACCTCTAGCGCCAGCATCGTGGTCGACGGAGCCAGCGGTGCCCAGCTCGCCTCGTACGTCGGCCGGCTCGGCGCGGTCAGCGGGGTCCGCTCGGCCCAGGTGATCGACCAGGTCGCGGCCCGTGCCGGCGCCGCTGGCGGGTCTGGCGGGCCCGCAGGTCCGACCAGCCTGGTCCAGGTCAGCTGGCCGGGGGAGAGCCAGAGCGAGCTCTCGCAGCAGCTGGTCAGGGACCTTCGTGCCGTCGACCCAGGCCCCGGGGCGCACGCTCTGGTCGGCGGCTTCTCCGCCAGCGCCGTCGACCTGGTCGACTCGATCGGCGCCCGCCTGCCCTGGATGGGCCTCTTCGTGGTCGGGGTCATGCTCGTTCTGCTGTTCATCGCCTTCGGTTCCGTGGTGCTGCCGATGAAGGCGGTCGTGATGAGCGCCCTTTCGCTGACCGCCTCGTTCGGGGTCGTCACCCTGATCTTCCAGGACGGCTACCTGTCGGGGCCTCTCGGCTTCACCTCGACCGGCTATCTCGACGTCACCCAGCCGATCCTCATGCTGGCCATCATCTTCGGCCTGTCGATGGACTACGAGGTCTTCCTGATCTCCCGGATCCGCGAGGAGTGGGACCGCACCGGGGACAACACCGCCTCGGTGGCCAACGGGCTGCAGCGCAGTGGCCGGATCATCACCAGCGCAGCGCTGCTGCTCGCCGTGGTCATCGGCGGGTTCGCCACCTCCGGCATCGTGATCATGAAGATGATCGGGATCGGCATGCTCGTCGCGGTGCTGATCGATGCCACGGTTGTCCGGGCGCTGCTGGTTCCCGCCACGATGCAGCTGTTGGGCACCCTGAACTGGTGGGCCCCCGGTCCGCTGCGGCGCTGGTGGGAGAGGCACGGGATACGTGAGCCAGCTGACAGCCTGCCCACGAAGGGCCAGTGACGGGCCTGCAAGCGAGCAGCGTCGGCCTGGCCGCCAAGGATCAGGGCCGGTTGGCGGTTAGGTCTCGTTCCAGGTGTTCTCGACCAGGCGCGCGGCCTCCTGCGAGTTGAGGCCCAGCTTCCTGACTGTGTGCACGTACTGGACGACGGCTGCCCTGGCCAGGTCAGCTGCGCCGGCGTGAGTCTCGGGCTCGTCCAGGACATCGCTGCGGACGAACGTGCCACGACGACCATGGGTGGCGATCACCGCATCGGCCTCGAGCTCCCGGTAAGCCCGGGCCACGGTGTTGGCGGCCAGTCCGAGATCGGCCGAGAGCTGGCGCACGGTGGGCAGCTTGGTGCCGGCGCTCAGCTGCCCCGCGGCGACTGCCGAGGCGATCTGGGTCCGCACCTGTTCGAACGGCGCCGTGGCCGATTCGGAGTCGATCGTCATCTCGAGTGTGCTCACCGTTCAACCGTATGCCGTTTCGGCATTGCGGTCCTGCGGAGCCGTGCCGGCCGGCTCCGCCGGAACGGGTGATGTCCAGATTGAGAGACAGAATTCCCTGGATATAGCCGGAGGTTCTACCGTTCTCGTAGGTCATGAGTGTCAGCGAAAAGCCCCGGCTCGCTGGCCGGCAACCCTCCACCGCGGTGGGGTGCCCCGGGTGAAGACCTGGCAACGCGCCTCTGGGCGCCGCGCAAGCGCGGGTTCGCTGTTCGGTGTTCCCGCACCTCACATTGCCGACTGAAAGGTTAGGGAACTCACGATGAGCGACAACACCGCCAACTGGTCCTTCGAGACCCGTCAGGTCCACGCTGGCCAGGCCCCCGACACGGCCACAGGGGCCCGGGCACTGCCGATCTACCAGACCACGTCCTACGTCTTCAACGACTCCGAGCATGCCGAGAACCTCTTCGCGCTCAAGGAGTTCGGCAACATCTACACCCGCATCATGAACCCCACCCAGGACGCGGTGGAGCAGCGGATCGCTTCGCTCGAGGGCGGCGTGGCCGCTCTGCTCGTCTCCTCCGGCCAGGCCGCCGAGACGATCGCCCTGCTGAACGTCGCCGAGGTCGGGGACCACATCGTGGCGAGCCCGCAGCTGTATGGCGGCACGTACAACCTGCTGAAGTACACCCTGAAGAAGCTCGGCATCGAGACGACCTTCGTCCAGGACGTGGATGACCTCGACTCCTGGCGCGCGGCCGTCAGGCCCAACACCAAGGCGTTCTATGCCGAGACGATCAGCAACCCGTCAGCGAATGTCCTTGACATCGAAGGTGTCTCGGCGGTTGCCCACGAGGCCGGCGTGCCGCTCATCGTGGACAACACCGTCGCCACGCCGTACCTGATCCGTCCGCTCGAGTGGGGCGCCGACGTGGTGGTCCACTCGGCGACCAAGTACCTCGGCGGGCACGGCACGTCCATCGCCGGCGTGATCATCGACGGTGGCACCTTTGACTACGCGAAGGACCCGGCCCGCTACCCCGGCTTCAACGAGCCTGACCCGAGCTACAACGGCCTGGTCTATGCCCGGGATCTCGGGGTGGGCAGCCCGCTGGGCGCCAACCTGGCGTACATCCTCAAGGCGCGGGTTCACCTGCTGCGCGACCTCGGCCCGGCTGTCTCGCCGTTTAACGCGTTCCTCATCTCGCAGGGCGTAGAGACCCTATCGCTGCGGATCGAGCGTCATGTCGACAACGCGAAGAAGGTGGCGACCTGGCTTGAGGCCCATCCCCAGGTCGAGTCCGTTGCTTATGCGTCGCTGGACTCGAGCCCCTGGAAGGCCCTTGCGGACAAGTACGCCCCGCGTGGTGCCGGGGCCGTCGTCGCCTTCGAGATCACCGGTGGCGTGGAGGCGGGCAAGAAGTTCGTCGAGGCGCTGACCCTGCACAGCCATGTGGCCAACATCGGCGACGTGCGCTCGCTGGTCATCCACCCGGCGTCGACCACTCACTCCCAGCTGTCTGCCGAGGACCAGCTGTCCTCAGGGGTGACCCCGGGCCTGGTGCGACTGGCGGTCGGCATCGAGTTCATCGACGACATCCTGGCGGACCTCGAGCAGGGCTTCACCGCGGCTAAGGGCGTCAAGGGCTGAGCTGTCAACTGAGGTCACGATGCGCCGCTCACGTGGGGCCACGATAACGATGGACGATAACGATGGACGATGACGACCCGGACTGCGCCGAGGTCGTGAAGCGGGAGCTCCTGCTTCTCGCCCCCGCGGTCCGGGCCGATCCAGGTCGGGTGCGTGCACTGCTGCACCCGGATTTCGTCGAGCTCGGAGCGTCTGGCCGGATCTGGGATGCCGAAGGGATAGCGGTCTCGCTCGCAGCCGATTCCGCGCCCGACCAAGCCGCACCCGACCAGGGCACTATCGAGTGGGCCGCCCCCGACCAGACCGCCCCCGACCAAGGTTCACGGGACGAGTCAGCGGTCGCTCTGCCTGCGGTTGACCTCAAGCCGATGAGCCTCTCCGCTGACATCGTGTTGCTGACGTATCGCATCGATGACTCGGAGCGGCCCAGCTTGCGCAGCTCAGTATGGCTCCGCGCTGCCGACGGCGAGTGGCTCCTGCGTTTTCACCAGGGCACTTTGGTTCACTCGACGAGCTAGGTGTCAGCTGGGCGACAACGCAAGCACGAAGAGGCGGGCCTCATCCCGGCGAATCTGGTCGGTCTGCAGCGGTTTTCGTCGATATCTCCGGTTTCCTTTTTCGGTCATGTGGGCTATGATAGAACACATGTTCGACACGTTCACTCAGGCCCTCGTGTTGATGCGCGAGGCCTTTGCAGACGCCGAGGCGGGGTCGGGGTCCCTGGCGGATCGGGACCTGGCCGCGGAGGTGGATGGCGCCCAGCAGCTGATCAACGCAGCGTG
>JBBRZQ010000173.1:0-8808 GCA_038236535.1 Actinomycetales bacterium | reverse complement strand
TCACAGCCGGGCACGGGTACACGTACCTGACCCGGCAGGTCGCGGCGGCGGACGCGACCGACAAGGGCCACACCAGCCTGGGCGACTACTACACGCAGAAGGGCGAATCCCCCGGTGTATGGGTCGGGTCCGGGCTGTCCGGCCTAGACGGGGTCGACGCTGGACAGCACGTGTCAGCCGAGCAGATGAAGGCGCTGTTCGGAGAGGGCCGCCACCCGGATGCCGACAAGATCGGCGCGGCGATGATCGCCGCCGGGCACTCCCCCGCGGCGGCCGAGCGCGCATCGGTACTGGGGCACCGGTTCTTCATCTACGACCAGGCGCCACCGTTTCGGGTCGAGGTCGCCAAACGGTTCGTCGAGCACAACGCCAGCATCGGGGCGCGCTGGGACGCCTCGATCCCCGCCGACGTGCGGGCCCGGATCCGCACCGACGTCGGCCGGCAGATGTTCACCGCTGCTCTCGGGCGCCCACCGTTGGATGCGCGCGAGCTGTCCGGGTTCATCGCCAAGTCCTCCCGCCAGGCCACGACGGCGGTCGCCGGCTACGACCTGACGTTCTCTCCCGTCAAGAGCGTGTCGGCCCTGTGGGCGGTCGCGCCACCGCAGGTCGCCACTCAGATCGAACAGGCGCACCAGGCCGCCGTTGCCGACACCCTCGGTTGGTTGGAAAGGGAAGCGACCTACACACGCGCAGGCACCGGCGGGGTCCGGCAGATCGAGGTCACCGGCCTGATCGGGACCGCATTCACCCACCGCGACGCGCGCTCGGGCGACCCCGACCTGCATACCCACGTGGCGATCTCGAACAAGGTCCAGACCCTGAATGGCCGCTGGTTGGCCCTGGATGGTCGTGTCCTGTTCAAGGCCAACGTCGCCGCCAGCGAGCGTTACAACACCCGGATCGAGGCCGAGCTGACCGCCCGCCTGGGGGTCAGGTTCGAAGCCCGAGCACTGACCGACACCTCAAAGCGCCCCGTTCGTGAAGTAGTCGGCGTGGACCCGCGCCTGAACGGTTTCTGGTCGTCGCGGCGGGCCGACATCGAGGGTCGCGGCGCCGAACTGTCCGCGGCGTTCCAGGTCGATCACGGTCGCCCACCCACGCCGATCGAGTCCCTGCACCTTGCCCAGCAGGCCACCCTGGAGACCCGACAAGGCAAGCACTCCCCCCGCTCGTATGCCGACCAGCGGGCCACATGGGCGGCACAGGCGAAACAGATACTGGGTGGCAAAGCGGCCATCGACGCCATGATCGCCGCGACCACCAGGCGGCACCCGTATGACCAGAGCGTCACCGAGCAGGCGGCCACCGAGCAATGGGTGGCCGACACTGCAACGCAGGTCCTGGCCACGGTGTCCGGGTCGCGTTCCACCTGGCAGATGTGGCATGTGCGCGCCGAAGCCGAACGACGGGCCCGGACCGCAGGGTTTGCCCTGCCCGAGGTTGACGACGCCGTCGAGCGGGTCGTGGCGCGTACTCTTTCCCCCGCTCATTCGGTCTCCCTGGCCGGGGACGAATTGATCGAGGAACCGGCAATCCTTCGCCGCAGAGACGGCTCCAGCGTCTACACCGTGGCGGGCGCGGCACTGTTCACTTCGCAAGCGGTCATGGACGCCGAAGCACGCCTGGTCGCTGCAGCGCTGCGCACCGACGGGCCCGCTGTGCCGGCCGCGGTGGTCGAGGTGGCGCTGCTGGAATCCGCAGCGAACGGGGTCACCCTGAACCCTGCCCAGGCACAGCTCGTCCGCGAGATGGCGACCTCCGGTGCCCGCCTTCAGCTCGCGATCGCCCCCGCAGGGTCCGGCAAGACCACGGCCATGGCCGCCCTTGCCCGTGCCTGGACCGACGGCGGGGGCACCGTCATTGGCCTTGCCCCCTCAGCGGTCGCCGCGTCGATGCTGCGTGAGCAGATCGGTTCGCAGACGGAAACCTTGGCCAAACTGACCTGGTCGCTGACCCACGGCGCCATGCCCCAGTGGGTTCGCGAGATCGACTCCAGCACCCTGGTGGTCATCGACGAGGCGGGCATGGCCGGCACCACCGACCTCGCCGCGGCCGTGGACTACATCAATGGCAAGGGCGGCGCCGTCCGCCTGGTTGGCGACGACCAGCAGCTCGCCTCCGTTGCCGCCGGAGGCGTGTTGCGCGACATCGCCGAGACCGCAGGTGCCGTCACTCTTTCCGAGCTCATCCGATTCAAGGACCCCGCCGAGGGGGCGGCCAGCCTGGCGCTGCGAACCGGGGACGACGCCGGGCTCGGCTTCTACCTGGACAACGGCCGGGTTCACGTCGGGGATCTGAGCACCGCGACCGACGCGGCTTACAGCGCCTGGTCGACCGACCGTGCCGCCGGTCTGGACTCGATCATGCTGGCCCCCACCCGCGACCTGGTCGTCGTCCTGAACGACCGCGCCCGCACCGATCGCCTCGAAGCCGAGTCCCCAGCGGTGGGTCGCGAAGTGACCCTGGCGGACGGCAACCGGGCCAGCGCCGGCGACACGATCATCACCCGCGCCAACGAACGCCGACTGGTCATCAGCGCCTCCGACTGGGTCAAGAACGGCGACCGATGGACGGTCACCAAGGTTCACCGTGGCGGCGCGCTTGACGTCCAACACCTCGGAACCGCCCGCCACGTCACCCTTCCCGCCGCCTACGTGGCCGTATCCGCCGAGCTCGGATACGCCTCCACCGTGCATGGCGCCCAGGGGGTCACCACCGACTCCTGCCACACGGTCGCCACCGGGAGCGAGTCCCGGCAATTGTTCTACGTAGCGATGACCCGCGGCCGCACCGGCAACGACGTCTACCTGGTCACCGCCGACGACGGCGACCCGCACAGTGTCATCAAGCCGGAGACGGTACTGCCACCCACCGCCACTGACATCCTGGCCGGCATCCTGGCCCGCGATGACAGGCAACGCTCGGCGAACACGTTGGCCCGCGAGCAGGCATACCCGACAACACTCTTACGCGATGCTGTCGCCCGCTATCACGACAGCCTCGGGGCCATCGCCGAGGTCGTCGTAGGGGCGCACACTATGACCGCCGTCGACACGGCGGCCGAAGCACTCCACCCCGGCCTGACCACAAGCCCTGCCTACCCCACCTTGCGCGCCCACCTGGCCATCGTCGGAGCGGACGGACTCGACCCGGTGGCCACACTGACCGACGCACTCGAGCGCCGCGAACTGGGCACCGCCGCGGACCCTGCCGCCGTTCTGGACTGGCGCCTGGATCCCACCGGCAGTCGCAGCTCAAACCGCGGACCGCTGCCATGGCTACCCGGCGTCCCGGACCGAATCGCCGAGCACGAGCAGTACGGGCCCTACCTGACCGCGCGGGCCGACCTGATCCGCGCGCTGGTTGTCGACGTCCGCGCCAAGGCCTCCGAGCTCGCGCCAACCACGGCGCCTCGCTGGGCGGTTCACCTGCTGGACCCTGCGCAGACCCAGCTGCTCGGTGACCTGGCCGTATGGCGGGCGGCCACCGGTGTGCCAACGCCGGACCGGCGCCCCACCGGCGCACCTCAGTTCGCCAACGCGGCCGCCCGGGTCCAGCACGAGCTGGACTCCAGAGTCGTCGCGGTGCAGGGTGATCCGCGCGCGCCAGTGCGGGAATGGACACCGCTGGCCATCCGGTTGGGTCTCGACTTCGACCACGACCCGTACTGGCCAGAGCTGGCCGGACGACTCAGCTCGCTGCGCTTGGCGAGCCTTGACGTGGCGGGCATGGTCAAGGCTGCAGCCACGGAGAAGCCACTACCAGACGAACAGGGAGCAGCGGCCCTGTGGTGGCGTCTGTCGCGACACCTGTCCCCGGCTGCGGTCACCGCCACCAGCGCGTCAGGTGCCGCGACGCTGCGACCCTCATGGTCGAGCGAGCTGACTGCCAGTCTCGGGGAGCTGCGAGCCGCCCGAGTCATGGCCGACCCGGCCTGGCCAGCTCTAGTCGCGGCTGTCAACGGCGCCATCGGATCGGGATGGACCACCCAGCAACTCCTCGCCGACATCAATGCCGGCCGCGGGCAACCTCTGCCCGCGACCGATCTTGCCGAAGCCCTGATATGGCGGGTGGCCATGCTGACCGACCCTGAACCCCTGCAAGGGTTTGAGCCACCACCAGACCCTGCCGACGCGGGGGCACCCGAGGACATTCATCTGCTGGAGGACGAGAACCACGACGCGTACCTCATCGCGAACGGCCACCCGTACGGCGCGCTGCCGCGGAGCAAGAACGAGACCACATGGGAACAAACCACGCCCGACATCGAAGGTGACGACGAGGCGCTCTTCCACGCGGCACGGCAGCGGGAATGCGCGCCAGCCCCTGACCTAGATTCATTCGATACCGAGCGACAGCTGGTCGAGGCGAACAGGTGGGACCACGCACCAGTCCCGCAGGAACGGCTCCTCGAGCTCAACGAGATTGCCGCGGACTTCTTCACCACCGGCTATGCCGACTCCTGGGGGCCGCACTACGTCAGCGGCCGGCTCGGCACTGACCTCGCCGACCACCCCGCATTCCGGCCCGGCTACGCGCCCAGCGGATGGACCACCCTGACCGACCATCTGCGCGGTCTGGGCGTTAGCGATGAAGAGATCCTCACCGCCGGCCTCGGTCGAGTAGCCAGCACCGGACGAATCATCGACCAGTTCCGTGACCGCCTTGTCCTGCCCATCCGCAATGGGGACGAGATCCACGGGTTCATCGGCCGCCGCAACCCGACCGCGGCAGGCGGGGACAAAGCCGGACCCAAGTACCTCAACACCGCTCAAACCGACCTATTCGACAAGAGCGTCCAGCTCTTCGGGCTCTCCGAAGGCCGAGCCGCCCTGGAGGCCGGAGCCACCCCCGTGCTGGTGGAAGGATTCTTCGACGCCATCGCAGTCACTCTTGTCAGCGATTGTCGCCATGTCGGTCTCGCGCCCCTGGGCACTTCATTCACACACGCCCAAGCCAACCAACTACGCCCATACATCAGCCCCGAACGCCCGGGGGTCATCGTCGCCACCGACGCCGACCTCGCCGGCGAGGTTGCCGCCCAGCGAGCGTTCTGGATGTTGTCCGCTCGCGGCGACACCCCGGGCCACCTCGCCATGCCGAAGGGCCAGGATCCCGCCGACGTCCTCGAGCATGCCGGACGGAAGGTGCTGCGGGCCTGCCTCAACGACGCACAACCTCTGATCAGGCACCTGCTCGACGAGCAACTAAACCACATCAGCGAAGATCCGGAGGCCCTGCTTGAGTGCGCCACCATCATCGCCTCGCAGCCCCCGCCCACCTGGATGGAACAGATCGACTACGTCACCGGACGCATCAATGTCGTGCAAGGCGCCGTTCATCAAGCGGTGGCCGATGCCGCCCGGCGATGGACGCCCGACCCGCTCGGCGAAGCGCAAGATCAGATCAGCAAGGGAGCGGCTGTCCGTGCGCGGCTGAAGCGCGAAACCCAAGCACACCCGTCGGACGATGGACAGGCCGACCGTGTCTCAACCGCTGCTGCCGCAACCACGCGACGCATTCACGGCAAGCGATCAGGGCATTTGGAGTCCAACGGCGCAATACCGATACCGGGCACCATCACCGCGCAGCTGCCACCGCTCGAAGACTGGCGTCAGCTGGCCAACACCATCGACTCCCAACTCACAGCCGGCGAGGACTGGCCCGTGCTCGCCCGCGCGATCCAGGATGCCCACGATGCGGGCCGTGACGTGGCCCGTGAGCTCGGCAAGCTGGCCGACGATCGGCTTTTCTCGATCGCGAGCCCTGCCACTGAAATCGCATACCGGTTGCGGGCAGCAACCCAGACCACAAGCGACATCGAGCCAACCCCGAGCCCTGAGCGCAAGCAAACAGCGGTTGACCCAATCGTTCGCTCACAGCCGCAGGTCGGGACTTGGCCATCCGTGCGGGACCCGGACCGACCGATGCGGTAGTTGGTTGGGTACGTTCCAGCGGGAGCGCCGAGCCGCAGTCTCGAGCAATGCTGCGGTGCCTGACTTCTCAGACGTCAGGCTGCCGGCAGGTAAACCGCTTTGCTCCTCGGTCCTGCGGAGTCGCTGATCAGCGCCGCTCGACTGCTCCCGCCCAGACCCACACTTCGTGTATGTGGCCCGGGATACCGAACCGGACTCGCACTGCGCGCTTTGTCCAGGCGGTCGCGACACCTTCCACCAACTCCTCGACGCCGTCCTCCCACACCACCCATGCGCTGACCCGGAGGGATTCAGGGGCACGACTCACCTGCTGATCACCCAATTGCTCGGGTGCCAGCGAGCGCGGTCGCCGAAGGGCACCCCGCCTAACGTCCATCACAAGGCGAGCCTACTCGAACATTTGTCCTATGTCGCTTAGCGTGGATGTGGACACGTTGAGGAAGGTTTAGAAATCGACGATTGCTGGCTGGGGCTGAGGTGCGCGAAGGCTGGGCTCGGCGGCTGGGTCGGTGTGCTGGCGTTGGTCGGGGGCACGGCCGTGGCGGGCGCATAGGTGCTCACGGATTCGTTGAGCCCAGGCTGTCTCGTTGGCCCAGCCGTTGCGGCGGGCGGCTAGCAGTTTGATTAGCGCGTCGGCACGAGTCTTGTTGGTCAGTCGGGCGGCCCGGTCGCCGATAGTGGCGTCCAGGGTGTGGAGGAACTGCTCGAGTGCCCCGGTGGAATGTGGGCCCGGCAAGGCCCGGGTGGCAACCTGGTGCCGCACCAGCGTGTCGTTGGTAGACACGACTTTGACCGCGGCCAGGTAGCCGCCGGCGCCAGCGCGGCGCTCGATCTCTTCGTGCAGGACCTGCCAGCCGGACGGACTGTACTGGGCGCCGGCGATCAGGTGGTGGATCGGATCGGCGCGGTCATGCTGAACATCGCGCGGTAGTGACTCGGTGATGTTTCGGGCCAGGTGCCATTCACAGCGCCGGAGCTCGGGGGCTTGCTTGCCACCGGGCAACGGCCAGACGCGTCCGACTGCCCGCCTGGCGGGCCCGCCGTCGGTCACGATGAGCTCCGGCATACCCTCCAGGCTGCTCAGAAGCGTTTGCCAGGCTGGCACTGTGCACCGAGGGACCGCCTCGATGGCCGCCACGAACGGAACGCCTTGCCGGGTGTATCCGAGCGCGGCAAGGACCACGAATGCCAGCACGCCACGCGCTGCACCAGGGCGGCAGAAACGGAACTCATCCTCGTCGAGCAACACCGCTGCCGACCACGAGGTCGGCGCATACGACGCCCAGATCACCGGCGCGAAGACCTCGACCCAGTCCGAGACCAGTTGGCCATGCTGGTTCGGCGCAGCCAACGGCCGGCCCGCCCTATCCTTCTTCGCGGCAGTGCCCAGCTCACGACCTGCGTCCCGACGGATCAGAGCAGCCGTTGCCCGATAGGACATCCCTCCAGCGACCAGGACCAGCGCCTTAGCGACCTGCTTGGCCGTAAACCCATACAGGCGCGGGGCAGGCTGGCCCTCCCACGGCTCGAGCCTGGTCGTGCACTCCTCACAGACACGCTCACCGGCCGTAAAGTCCACGATCCGCGGCAGTACCTCGGTAAACCGATGGCGCTCAGCGCCGTCCGCTCGACACCACCAGCGCTGCCGACGCTGTCCCGGCTGGCCGTACCAGCCCGCCCTGATTACCTCAGAGTGCGGATGAGCCGGGCATTGAGGGATCTCCACACGCTGAACGTATCCACGCTAAGCGACATAGGACATTTGTTCGGACGATCTCATACCGGATGGCCAAGGTCCGCGCTTACTGGTCACGCCCTTCGGCAAACACGGACCTGTTGGGGCGCGGCGGAACGTCAGCGCTTGGCCCAGGTGCCACAACGCGTCGTCGTGAAGTCCTGGCCCTTGCTCAAGGTCACCGTCGGGCGACCACCGCTGACGATATCGTTCTCGATGATCTCGCCCGGGTCACCGGTCGGCCCGATCTTCCAGTAGCAATCTCCGCTGGTGATGGCTTCCGTGACCTTGTAGACCCCGGCCGGCACATCGACGCCGACCTCCCACTGGCCGTCGCTGATCGTGGGATGGGCTGCCTTCGAGGCTGCTGCCTTCTTGTCTGCGATAGCCTGCGCTGCGGCTGCCTTCTCGACCACGGCTGCCTGCGCCTGAGCTCCCTCCGCCGAGACAGTAGCGTGCTCCGGGCAGTACGTATCGACAGACGCAGTGATGAGGGCATCTGCTGCCTCGGCGGAATAGCCATCTGCCGTGACCTTGTAGAGCTCGGCGTACGTCACGCCTCGAGTGAATGCGTCGCAGACAGTGTGAGCGAGGCTGATCACCTCTGCGTCGCCCGCATCCGGGAACAGCGACGTCGTGGCACTCAAGAACGAGGCCTCGGCTGCTGCCGTGGCGGATGCTGCTGCGGTAGCCGAGGCTGACGCTGCCGCAGTTGCCGAGGCTGAGGCTGCTGCTGCAGCCGACTGCTCACTTGCCGCATTGCCCGTGCCACACGCGCTGAGCAGCGCTACCGCTGCGATGGCTACCAGGAACTTCTTCATGATGATGTGCCCCCCGGTGGTGATGGTGAGCGCAACGTAGTGCGTTGGCGGGTGATGGCGTCGGGTTCGTGGGCAGTATCACGCGACCGCCAGGCGGATCGCATCACGGCGATCAGCCCGGGACCGGCAGATGAAGGCGACCTCGTGGAAGCTTCAGGTCGACACCTGTGGTGATTAACCGCGTGAGCGCTGCCGACCGCCTCGGGCGCTAACGCTCGCCACACGGCGGCGTGCGCACTCGTGGTTGGGGATCCAGCCGTCACACGCACATTGCACAGGCTCTACGGCCGTCGGTCCAAGACTGCGCACGGTG
>JBBRZQ010000172.1:0-8860 GCA_038236535.1 Actinomycetales bacterium | reverse complement strand
AGTTCTCCACCACGTAGTCCATGTCTTTGTCGCCGCGGCCGCTGAGGTTGACCAGCACGGTGCCGGTGCCCATGTCGCGGGCGGTGACCAGGGCGTGCGCTACGGCGTGTGCGCTTTCGAGTGCGGGGATGATGCCTTCCTTGCGGCTGAGCGCAAAGAACGCGTCGCGGCATTCGTCGTCGCTTGCGGTGACGTAGCGGACGCGGCCGGTGTCCTTGAGGTGGCTGTGCTCGGGGCCCACGCCGGGGTAGTCGAGCCCGCTCGCGCACGAATACACGGGGGAAGGGTTTCCGTCGGCGTCTTGGAGCAGGTAGCAGTTGAAGCCGTGGATCACGCCGGGGGTGCCGTAGGTCATCGACGCTGCGTGCTCGCCCACTTCCGTCCCGCGCCCCAGCGGCTCGACGCCGATGAGTTCGACCGGGTCGTCCAGGAAAGCCGAGAAGATGCCGATCGCGTTGGACCCGCCGCCCACGCACGCCTCGACCACGTCGGGCAGGTTGCCCGTCATCTCGTGGAACTGCTCGCGGGACTCGATGCCGACGACCCGCTGGAAGTCGCGCACCATCAGCGGGAACGGGTGCGGGCCGACGACCGAGCCGATGCAGTAGATCGAGTTCTCGTAGTCGGCCAGGTAGGCCTCGAAGGCCGAGTCGACGGCCTCCTTGAGGGTCCGCAGGCCATGGGTGACCGGCACCACGGTCGCACCGAGCAGCTGCATCCGGCTGACGTTCTGCGCCTGCTTCTCGATGTCGACCTGGCCCATGTGGATCTCGCACTCGAGGCCGAAGTGAGCCGCAGCGGTGGCCAGGGCCACGCCGTGCTGACCGGCGCCTGTCTCGGCGATGACCTTCTTCTTGCCCATGTACTTCGCGAGCAGGCCCTCGCCCATGCAGTGGTTGAGCTTGTGCGCGCCGGTGTGGTTCAGGTCCTCGCGCTTGAGGTAGATCTGCGCCCCGCCGTTGTCCAGCGACATGGTGCGTGCGTGGTAGACGGGGGTGGGCCGGCCCTGGAAGTGCTTGCGGATGTAGCGCAGCTCGGAGATGAAGGCGGCGTCGTTCTCGATCTCGTGGTACGCCTTCGTGATCTCGGCGAAGGGCCCCTCGAGCTGCGGCGGCAGGAACTGCCCGCCGTACTCGCCGAAGAACCCCTTCTCGTCGGGGACGTTGCTCCGCCTGGACATCTGCTGCGTCACGCCTTGCTCAGCCATCTGTCGCCCTCCCGGACCTCTGTGCTCGTCAACTCTGTGCTCGTCAATTCGCTGCTCGTCAATTCGCTGCTCGTCAATTCGCTGCTCGTCATGCACTCTCGGGCGAGTCTATGCACGAAGCCTCGCCGGGGCCCGGTTGTCTTGCGATGGCCCGGTCCCTGGCACCCGACGGTGCGGAAGGAGGGCGAGCTGCGGGCATTCCCCCTGTGGGGTGGTCAGTGCCGCTAGGGTGCCGAGATGGCTGATCTGTTGCTGAACCCCAGGACCTACGACCCCGCCGACCTGGACCCCGAGGCGCGACGCCTCCTGCGCGCCACCATCGAGTGGTTCGAGGCACGCGGCAAGACCGAGCTCAAACGCGTGCGCCACGAGCGCGAGTGGTATGGCGACTTCCTGGACTTCATGGCGTCGGAGAAGGCGTTCGCGACCTTCCTCACGCCGGGGTCACAGGGTGGTCGCTGGGACACCGCAAGGATCTGCGCCTTTGGTGAGGTGCTGGCGTTCTACGGCCTTGGCTACTGGTATGCGTGGCAGGTCACCATCCTGGGCCTGGGCCCGGTCTGGCAGAGCGACAACGAGGTCGCCAAAGCCCGCGCCGCACAGATCCTGCGCGAGGGCGGCGTGTGTGCCTTCGGGCTGTCGGAGAAGGCCCACGGCGCCGACATCTACACCACGGACATGCTGCTGACTCCCGACGAGGGCACGCAGGGCTTCCGCGCGAACGGCAGCAAGTACTACATCGGCAACGGCAACGTGGCCGGCATGGTCTCGGTCTTCGGCCGCCGGACCGACATCGAGGGGCCCGAGGGCTACGTCTTCTTTGCCGCGGACAGCCAGCACCCGTCGTACGAGCTGGTCAAGAACGTGGTGTCGGCGCAGATGTATGTCAGCGAGTTCAGCCTGCACGACTACCCGGTCAGGGAGCAGGACATCCTGCACACCGGGCCTGCCGCTTTCGACGCCGCGCTCAACACCGTCAACATCGGCAAGTTCAACCTCGGCTTCGCGTCCATCGGGATCTGTGAGCACGCCTTCTTCGAGGCGATCACCCACGCAGACAACCGTGTCCTGTACGGCAAGCGGGTCACCGACTTCCCGCACGTGCGCCAGGGCCTGACCGATGCCTACGCGCGGCTCGCCGCGATGAAGCTGTTCGGCGAGCGGGCGATCGACTATGTCCGGTCGGCCTCCGCAGACGACCGGCGCTACCTGCTGTTCAACCCGGTCACCAAGATGAAGGTGACGACCGAGGGCGAGCGGGTGATCGACGGGCTCTGGGACGTCGTCGCGGCCAAGGGCTTCGAGAAGGACACCTACTTCGAGCAGGCGGCGATGGACATCCGGGCACTGCCCAAGCTCGAGGGCACGGTGCACGTGAACATGGCGCTGGTGCTGAAGTTCCTGCCCAGCTATCTGCTGAACCCGGCAGCACTGCAGGGGCTACCTGAGGTGCCGAGGCGTCGCGAGGCCGGGGATGACGACTTCCTGTTCCACCAGGGGCCGGCCCGGGGCCTGGGCAAGGTCCGGTTTGCGGACTGGCGCACGGCGTACGACGCGTTCGCGGAGGTCCCCAACGTCGCGGTCTTCCGGGAGCAGGCCGAGGGGCTGGTCGACCTCGTCAGCAACGCCGGTCCCGACGCAGACCAGGCGAAGGACCTGGACCTGCTCCTGGCGCTCGGCGAGCTGTTCACCCTGGTCGTCTACGGCCAGCTCATCCTCGAGCAGGCCTCGCTGAACGGCCTGGACAACGGCCCGACGGACCCGACAGACCCGACAGACCCGACGGACCCGACGGACCCGACGGACCTGATCGACCAGGTCTTCGACGTCCTCGTCCGCGACTTCTCGGCCTACGCGGTGGACCTGTACGGGAAGGCCTCATCGACCAAGGCGCAGCAGCAGTGGGCCGTGGAGCACCTCCGCAAGCCGGCCGCCGACCCAGGTCGCTACGACAGGGTGTGGGCGACGGTGCGCGGCCAGGCCGGCGCCTACGAGATGCGTCCTTAGCTGCCGACCCCGGCGAGCTCAGGGCGCTGCGGGGTGTCCTCGGTGACGACCGGGGCCGGCCAGGTGACGGCCATCAGCAGCCCCAGGCAGGACACCAGGGCCAGCGCGAGCACGGAGTACCCGGCTGCCACGCCCTTGTTGAGCCCTCCGGAACGGATCACCTGTCCGAGCGCCATCTCGGCGGCGAACAGCGTCCCCAGGGCGATTCCCCACCGGCGTAGCGCTGCACTGCGGACGGCCAGGACCGCCGTAGTGAGAACCAGGACTGCGCCAAGGCCCGCCAGCCCCAGCCGCAGGTCCTGCAGCCACGGGTGAAGGTCAGTGTCGATCCGCTGCCAGATCGGCCAGCCCAGGCACCGGGTGTAGGAGCCCTTACCCGCGGCGAAGATGCCGGCCACGTGCAGGGCGATCAGCACCACGAGTCCCGACCCGGCCAGGCGCCCGACCCGGGCCTGGCGGGGCTCGGTCGCCGGCCGCCGGGAGGCGCTCGTGGTGGTGGCGCCCACCATGACCGCGGCCACACCCATCGCTGTCATCGCGGTCAGCGCGGAGAACAGGTCGATGCCACCCATCCAGGTCGGTAGGCCGTTCAGGATCGCCGCCCTGCCGAAGGCACCGGCTGCCACGGCGCCGGCGAGTGCCACCAGCGGCAGGACTCGTACCCACCGGTTGGGCCCGTTCAGTCGCCGCGACATCACAGCGGCGGCCAGGACCAGGGGGCCGGACGACATCGCCACCACCCGGTGGGTGAACTCGATCAGCGGGCTCAGCTGCCACTGCGGGGCGATCTGGTCTGGATGGCAGCCGGGCCAGGTGGGGCACGAGGCCCCTGACCCGGTGGCACACACCAGCGCTCCCATCGCCACCGCCAGGAAGGTGAACACCGCTGCCAGACGGAACACGGTCAGCGTGGCTGTGGAGGGGGCGGAAGCGTCTTTGGGCATGGAGCGGTCTCCTGGCAATCGACAGCGGGCTGCAGGTGCGCGATCGATACCCTACGCAGCCCGAGAAATCCCTTTTGCGGGGGTCGGAGCCCCCTGGGACCAAATGCCCTTCCCACGCCCGGCACCACCTCGTCAGTCTGGGTCCATGACAACCAGTACGGCCGGGGGAGCCGGAGCCATGGCTGCGCCGGCCGACCTTTTCGCGGCTATCGAGGGCTGGGTGGCGAGCGGGATCATCACCGCAGCGCAGGCGACCCTGATCCGTGCTGACCTGAGCCGCGCGCTGTCTGAACCGACCGGTGGACTGCCCCTGACAGCACCCCGGCCGTCCAAGGCGGCTCTGGTGACTGAGGCACTCGGCTACCTCGGCGGGGTCATCATCCTGGTGGCGATGGGTCTGGTCACGGGCAGTGTCTGGGACCAGCTGCCGCTCGGCGTGCGGCTCTCTGTCTTCGGTGTGCTGACCGTGCTGCTGGTGGTGGCCGGGGCGCTGATCCCGTCGAGGCTGGGTGCCTCCGGGGCAAGGCTGCGGTCGGTGCTGTGGCTCGCCTCATCAGCAGCCCTGGCCGCACTTCTGGGGCTCGGCACCTCTGAGCTGGCCAGCTGGACCGGCGAGACTGAGGTGATGGTCACCGCACTTGGCACGGCGATCTACTCGGCCGTCCTGTGGCGGGCGCACCACCATGGGTTCCAGCAGGTTGCCGTCTTCGTTCCGCTGCTGGTCGCTGTGGGGGTGGGTGTCTCGTTGCTGCCCGATACCGATTCCGGTGCCCTGTCCGGGCTGGCCGTCTGGGGCGTGAGCGCCGTCTGGCTGGTGCTTGCCTGGGGCGGCGTCCTACCGGGCCGGCAGCTCGGAACGCTGCTGGGCGGGTTCGGGATGGTCATCGGCGCCGCCGTGGTGGGCAACGACGGCTGGGGTCTGGTGCTGTCGTTGGCAACTGTCACCGCTCTGATCGCCATGGCCCTGATCTTTCGCGACCTGTTCCTGCTGGCGGTCGGTGCCGTGGGCACGCTGATCGTGGTGCCAAGCATCATGTCGGTGTATTTCCCCGGCGCTCTGGGCCCGGCGCTGGTCCTGCTCGGCCTGGGGGTCCTGCTGGTGGCGGCCGCCGTGCTGATGACCAGGCGTCGCGCTGACGCGGGCCCGGGCGAGGAGCCGCGATGGGCCACCGGGAGCACACGGTTCGCGATGCCTGCCGCACTGGCCATCGTGGTCGCGACGTCGGTGGTCGTCCTGGTGGCGGGCGTGAGCTGACGGCGATCTTCAGCCGTCTATGACGGGGCTGCGACGTAGCGGCGTACGTCCTCGAGCTGGGTTGAGGTCCCGAGGGTGATGAGGATCATCTGCGGGTCCAGGCGGGTCTCCCCGGTCGGGTTGGCGATGAACTCGCCGGTGACCGACCGGATCGCCAGCAGCAGCACCCCGGTGGCTTGATGAAGCGCCGCCTCCGCCAGCGACCGGCCGACCAGCGGCGACCGGGCCGCGATCTCGACCTGCTCGATCCGGTAGTCGAGGGTCTCGTCGTGCATGACCACGTCGAGGAACTCACTGACGTGCGGCTGCAGCGCGAAGGCCGCCATCCGCCGGCCGCCGATCAGCTGCGGGTTGACCGCGCGGGTGGCGCCGGCCCGCAGCAGCTTGGACTTCGATCCCTCGGTGCGGGCCCGCGCGATGATCACCAGGTCGGGCCCCAGCGCACGCGCGGAGAGGGTCACATAGATGTTGCTGGCGTCCGTGTCGACCGCGCTGATCAGGGCCCGGGCGCGCGAGATCCCGGCGGCTTGCAGGACCCGGTCGTCGGTGACGTCGCCGAGCACCGTCGGATGGTCCAGCTTGGCCAGCTGGGCCGGGTCGTTGTCGATCACCACGAACGGCTCCCCGAGCGAGCTGAGGTAGGACACGCTGGCCCGGCCCACCCGGCCGCAGCCGCAGATGATCGTGTGTCCGGACATCCGGTTGATCTGGCGATCCATCCGCCACCTCCCCATGTGTTGGCGCAAGTGTCCCTCGATCAGCGCCTCGAGCAGGACGCCAAAGGCGTACAGCGCGGTGCCGACACCCATCAGGATGAGCACGATGGTGAACATCTGGCCCACCGCCGTCAGTGGCTGGACCTCACGGAAGCCGACAGTGGTGACCGTGGTGACCGTCTGGTAGACCGCGTCCAGGACGCCGAACCCGAGGATGACGTATCCGATGGTTCCGATCAGGAGCGCGAGCCCGAACGCCAGGAGTGCTCGACCGATTCGTCGTATGGGGCCCACAGGCGTGATTATCCACCCCTGGCCACACTGGCTCTCCCGGGAGTCGGCTCAGGTTCGGCAACCGGCTGCCGCAACGAGCCGATCGGAACAATTGGTTGGCGCCGGGGGTTCTAAGGGTGCGATCCTAAGGGAGATATGACACAACGATCTGATCTGTTCGACTTCAAGGCCTCCGCCCTCAGCGATGACGACAGCTGGCACCAGAACCGTTCTGACTTCGGCGCCGATGGCGATGGCGCCCAGCTGGACCGCGAGGAACGCGCGGCCATGCGCCGGGTTCCCGGTCTCTCGACCGAGATGCAGGACGTCACCGAGCTCGAGTATCGCCAGCTGCGCCTCGAGCGGGTCGTGCTCTGCGGGGTCTGGACCGAGGGCACCGTCGAGGATGCCGACAACTCCATCCGTGAGCTGGCCGCGCTGGCCGAGACGGCCGGCTCGACGGTGCTCGCCGGCCTGATCCAGCGTCGGCAGCGCCCTGATACCAGCACCTTCCTGGGGTCCGGCAAGGCGATCGAGCTGCGCGATGTGGTGATTGCCGAAGGCGCCGACACGGTGATCTGCGACGGTGAGCTCAGCCCCGGGCAGCGCCGCGCGCTCGAGGACGTGGTCAAGGTCAAGGTCATCGACCGCACGGCGCTGATCCTCGACATCTTCGCCCAGCATGCCAAGAGCCGTGAGGGCAAGGCTCAGGTCGAGCTGGCCCAGCTGCAGTACCTCCTGCCGCGTCTGCGCGGCTGGGGTGAGTCGATGTCCCGTCAGGCTGGCGGCCAGGCGGCCGGCGGCCAGGGGATGGGCTCACGTGGCCCCGGTGAGACGAAGATCGAGCTCGACCGGCGCCGGATCAACAGCCGGATCGCCAAGCTCAAGCGCGAGATCAAGGCCATGAAGACCACCCGGGACACCAAGCGGCACTCTCGCAAGAACAACGGCGTCGCCAGTGTCGCCATCGCCGGCTATACCAACGCGGGCAAGTCATCCCTGCTCAACCGGCTTACCGGCGCGGGGGTCCTGGTCGACAACCAGCTGTTCGCCACCCTCGACCCGACCGTGCGCAAGGCAGAGACCGCTGACGGCCGGCTGTACACGCTCTCGGACACGGTGGGTTTCGTCCGCGCGCTGCCGACCCAGCTGGTCGAGGCCTTCCGCTCGACCCTGGAGGAGGTCGGTGACGCGGACCTGCTGCTGCACGTCGTGGACGGGTCGCACCCCGACCCCGAGAGCCAGATCTCGGCCGTCCGTTCCGTCCTCGCCGAGTTGGGCGGTGACCGGCTCAAGGAGGTCATCGTGGTCAACAAGGCCGACACCGCGGACCCCGAGGTGCTGGACCGGATCCGGCGCAGCGAGAAGCACTCGCTCGTCGTCTCGGCCCGCACCGGTGAGGGGCTGGACGAGCTTCGCGCCCTCATCGCCGACGAGCTGCCCAGGCCGGACATCGCGGTCACCGTGCTCCTTCCGTACGACCGCGGCGACCTGGTCAACCGGCTGCACAACGAGGCCGAGATCCTGACCAGCGAGCACACCGAGCACGGCACCCGCCTCGAGGCCAAGGTGAACCAGACCCTGGTCGACGAGCTCGCCGCATTTGCGGTCTGAGCCACCACGGAGCCAGCCGAGTCCTCCGCGCCCTGACTCCCGGCCTGTCACCGGAACCGACGGCAAGACGACGACGGCTGCCCGGATGCGTGGTGGGCCGGCGCGTCGAGGTTCTGGCATAACCTGAGGCAATGCCTTCGAAAGTCCATGACCTTGACGCACTCCTGGACACCGCAGTGCAGGGTATCGCCGGCGTCCAGCGACCGGGACAGCGCGAGATGGTGCACGCGGTGGCCGACGCCATAGCCCGCAAGGAGCACCTGCTCGTCCAGGCCGGCACCGGCACCGGCAAGTCGCTGGCCTACCTCATCCCCGCGGTCGTGCACGCCTTTGACACCGGCCGGCCCACCGTGGTGGCCACCGCGACGCTGACCCTGCAGGCCCAGATCGTGGACTTCGACATGCCGCGGCTGGCCAGGGCGATCGCCCCGATGCTGGGCCGCCAGCCGACGTACGCCCTGGTCAAGGGGCGCCGCAACTACCTGTGCAAGCACAAGCTGTCCGGCGGGTTCCCGGCCGATGACGAGGGCGCCCTCCTGCCGACGGCTGCGGTGGATGCCAACGTGTCCTGGCTCGGCGCTGAGGTGGTCCGGCTGCGCTCCTGGGCCGAGGAGACCCGGTCCGGTGACCGGGACGAGCTGCTGCCGGGGGTCTCCGAGCGGGCCTGGCGCCAGGTGTCGGTCGCCGCGCACGAGTGCCTGGGTGGCAAGTGCCCGATGGTCGGCGAGTGCTTCGTGGAGCAGGCCCGGGCAGGCGCCAAGGACGTCGACGTGGTGGTGACCAACCACGCCTTCATGGCGATCGACTCCTTCGAGGGCCGCCAGATGCTGCCCGAGCACGACCT
>JBBRZQ010000171.1:0-8946 GCA_038236535.1 Actinomycetales bacterium | reverse complement strand
GGACAGCCGCATACCCCAGCGCAGCGGCTCGGTCAGCACCACCTCGCGGCCGGTGGCCTCGTTGACCACCCGGCGCTCGGGGATCTCGAGGTGGGCGTGACCGACCAGGATCGCGTCGATCCCGGGCACCTGCTGGGCCACCAGGGTCGCGGCGTTCTCGGGGAAAGGCAGCGCGTCGCCGTAGGACGAGGATGTCGTGGCACCGGAGTGCGCCGCCACCACCACGACGTCCACCCCGGCCCGGTGCATCCTGGGCACCCAGATCCGGGCCTGCTCGACCAGGCCCGGGAAGGTCATCTTGCCCTCGACGTTGGCCTTGTCCCAGATCGCGATGCCGGGGTTGGTCAGGCCGAGGATGCCAACCCTGATCGGCCGCTCGCCCCTCACCTTCACGGTCTTGATGACGTAGGGCGCGAAGGCCGGCCGGCCGGTCCGGGCATCCAGCGCGTTGGCGCCCAGCAGCGGGAAGTCGAGCTGGTCGGCGAAGGTGCGCAGCAGCGGGATGCCGTAGTTGAACTCGTGGTTGCCCAGGGCTGCGGCGTCGTAGCCGATGTGGTTCATCGCTGCGGCCATCGGATGCACGTTGCCGTCGGTGATCGGGGCGACCCGCGCGTAGTAGTAGGCCAGCGGCGTGCCCTGGATCGTGTCGCCGGCATCGATCATCAGGGTGTGCTCACGCCCGCGCTGGGCCCGGACCGCGCCGACCAGAGTGGCCACCTTGGCCAGGCCGATGTCGTTCTTGGCGGAGTCGTCGTACTCCTTGTTGGTGAAGTAGTTCCAGTTGAAGACGCTGCCGTGCAGGTCGGTGGTACCCATGATCGTCAGCTGTACGGGGGTGCCCGGACGATGCGGGGGCTTGCGCTTTGATGCCTCGGCGGGGTTCATGCCGGCGGCGGTCAGCACTCCGGCCGCCGCGACGCTGTTCAGGATGGTCCGGCGGGAGATGAGAGTTGCCACAGTTGGTGTACTCCTCGGTAACGGCCCTTGTGGGGCGGTTCGTGGCAGTTCTCGTACCTGCCGCTGCTCAGGCTAGACCGCCCGTGCGGGCCGCCAACGACGGGTCGCGGACCGGGAACCGTCCTTGTCGACCGGAGATGGCACGTAGGCTCGGGGCGTGCACCGGGGCCACTTGACGGGAGCCTGCGGCGCCCCCGATCAGGAATGTGGAGGTCGAATGACCGAGGCTGGCGTGACCGACAAAGGCGAGGCCGAGGACAGTGCGCCCGCAGGCAGCGCGACCCCAGACGGCGCGACCCCGGACAGCGCGACCGCAGGCAGCGAGGCCACAGACAGCGAGGCCCAGCCCAGACCCCACGAGCCGAGCGAGATCACCTTCGCGGAACAGTTCTATCCCGCGCGACCACGGCACCTGCGGCCCAAGGCCCGCCTGCGAGGCGCGCAGGTCCCCACCGCCGAACAGCTCGGCGAGCCGATCGGTTCGAACCCGTCATACGTCAACTGGCTCCGGCAGGAGTCCATGCTCAACGACGCCAACGTCATCGCCCGGCAGTTCGTCGGCCGCGGAAGCATGTTCCAGAACCCGTTCGCCCGGCCCAACCCCAGCTCCGCGATCGAGACGGCCTCTGTCTGGTTCACCGCCTACCCCATCTCGGTCATCGGCAAGCCGGGCCGCTCGTTCCTGGCCACCCTGGGCGACCCCGAGCTGTGGAAGGCCTTCCAGCGGATCGGGATCCAGGGGCTGCACACCGGACCGGTCAAACGGGCTGGCGGTATCCGCGGCTGGAATCCGACCCCGAGCGTCGACGGACACTTCGACCGGATCAGCACCCAGATCGACCCTGCCTTCGGCACCGAGGCCGAGTTCCGGACCATGTGCGAGGTCGCCGGCGAGCACGACGGCACCATCATCGACGACATCGTCCCCGGGCACACGGGCAAGGGGGCCGACTTCCGGCTGGCCGAGATGAAGGTGACGAACTACCCCGGCATCTACCACATGGTCGAGATCGACCCGGCCGACTGGCATCTGCTGCCTGACGTCCCCGCGGGCCGGGACTCGACCAACATCGACGTCGAGACCGAGGACCAGCTCGCCAAGTACGGCTACATCGTCGGGAAGCTGCAACGGGTGATCTTCCACCAGCCCGGGGTCAAAGACACGAACTGGAGCACCACCGCCGCAGTCCTCGGCCCGGACGGGGTCACCCGCAGATGGGTCTACCTGCACTACTTCAAGCAGGGTCAGCCGTCGATCAACTGGCTCGACCCCACCTTCGCCGGGGTGCGGATGGTCATCGGCGATGCCCTCCACTCGCTCACCGACCTCGGGTCTGGCGCCCTGCGCCTGGACGCCAACGGGTTCCTGGGCGTGGAGAAGAGCGCCGTTGGTCTGCCCGCCTGGTCGGAGGGCCACCCCCTGTCAGAGGCGGCGAACCAGCTGATCGCCAGCATGGTCCGCAAGGTGGGCGGCTTCACCTTCCAGGAGCTGAACCTGACGATCGACGACATCAAGATCACCTCGGAGTCCGGCGCCGACCTGTCCTACGACTTCATCAACCGCCCGGCGTACCAGCACGCCCTGGCGATGGGCGACTCCGAGTTCCTGCGGCTGACCCTGAACGCGTCGATGACCCTCGGGGTCGAGCCGATCCAGCTCGTCCACGCCCTGCAGAACCATGACGAGCTGACCTACGAGCTGGTGCACTTCACCACCCTGCACAAGGACGATGTCTACAGCTATCACGGAATCGACATCACCGGCGCGGATCTGGCCGTGAAGATCCGCGGCGACCTCACCGACCGGCTGACCGGCGACGCGGCGCCGTACAACCTGATCTTCTCGACGAACGGGATCGCCTCGACGACCGGCACCGTGATCGCGGCCGCGCTGGGGTACACCAGCATCGAGAACCTCACCGACGACCAGATCCGCCGGATCAGACAGGCTCACCTGCTGCTGGCCATGTTCAACGCCCTGCAGCCAGGCGTGTTCTCGCTGTCCGGCTGGGACCTGCTCGGCATGCTGACCCTTGACCCCGACCGGATCAGGCCGCTGCTGGCCACCGGCGACACCCGCTGGATCCACCGCTCTGCCTACGACCTGATGGGATTCGACCCCGAACCCGACAAGCCACGCACCGGGATGCCGAAAGCCGTGAGCATGTACGGGCCGCTGCCGGAGCAGCTCAAGGACGAGGCCTCTTTCGTCTCACAGCTGCAACGCATCCTCACCCTGCGCGAGCGCTACGGCATCGCCACCAGCAGGCAGGTCGATGTGCCCGGCGTGGCGAACAAGGCGATGCTCGTCATGGTCCACCAGCTCAGCAACCCCGTCGAGCACCAGGTCACCGTCCTGAACTTCGGCACCGACGCGATCGTCGGGACGATCAACTCGGTGCATCTGGACCCCGGGTCCGTGGTGGTCGACATGTACACCGACGAGGTCGTCGGCGAGGTGGATGACCTGCACAGCTTCAGTCTCGCGCTGGACGGGCACCAGGGCAGATCCCTGTTCATCTCGCCTGCGGAGAAGGCCGAACCGGAACCGGTCAGCGTCACCACGGCGACCGAAGGCGACGGACGGTGACCTGAGGAGAGTGCCAGCCCGGCGGCCTGGGCGTGCTGCAGGGTCTGGGCTGAGCAGAATCTTTACAGGTTCTGAACTACTTTCACAGGGTCCTGTGAACATGGTCGGTCATCCTCCAGATATGAGTCATCACACCGATCGGCCCAGCCGGACCCGCAAGGCCCGTGCCGCGGGATCCCGTGATGAAGGACTGAAGCGGATCCGTACCGCCACCAAGGGGGCCGCAGTCACGGCGGCGCTGAGCTCAGTCGCCGTCGGCCTGATGCTCGCCCATCCCGCACAGTCGCAAGCATCTACGTCTGCGGCGAACAACGCGCAGGCAGCTCCGTCCGGTGCCGTCGCACCGCCCCCGCCCCCGTCCTCTGCCGCAGCCCAGGGCAGCGAGCAGCAACAGCAGCTGGCGCCCCCTCCTCAGCCCCCGGCAGCCGTGGCCCCCCAGGCCCAGCCGCAGGCGGTTTCGGGTGGCTCTTGATCCTTCTACGCGGGAGTATCAGTCCGTGCGAGGGGAGAGGACTCCGATAAGTCTGCTGGCCCCTGCGACGGCGACCGCCGCTGACCGGGCCGCGTCCGCCATAGGGGGGCGCGAGCATGAGTAGCCAGGTGTGGTGGTTCGCCACCCGCTCCACCGGAATCGTGGCTCTCGTCCTGCTCACCGCCTCGATGGTGCTCGGGATCCTCACCTCCAGCAGGTATGCCCGGCCGAACCTGCCGCGGTTCGTCACGATGGGGCTGCACCGCAACGTGTCGCTGCTGGTCCTGGTCTTCCTCGGTCTGCACATCGTGACGACCATCGCCGACTCGTTCGCGCCGGTGGGCTGGCTCGATGTCGTGCTGCCGTTCACCGGGACCTACCGACCGTTCTGGCTCGGGCTGGGCGCGATGTCGTTTGACCTGCTGATCGCGCTGACCGTGACAAGCCTCCTGCGTGGCAGGCTCGGCTACCGGACCTGGCGCTGGGTGCACTGGACGTCCTACGGGTGCTGGCCGGTAGCGGTCCTGCATGGACTGGGCACCGGCAGCGACGCTAAGCTACCGCTGATTCTTGCGGTGACCGCCGGCTGCGTCGGGGTGGTCATCGTCGCCCTGTGGTACCGGCTCGCCGCGGGCTGGCCCGGGCATCGCGGGGTCCGGCTGAGCGCGGCCGGCCTCTCTCTGGCGCTGCCCGTGCTGGCCCTGGGCTGGCTGCTGGGCGGACCGCTCGCGCCCGGCTGGGCGCTGAAAGCAGGCACGCCGCCGGCCCTGCTCGCCAAGCACCAACCCGCCGCAGGGTCAACGACAGCACCCCCTGCGAAGGTGGCTTCGGCGCGGCGGCTGCCCAGCCCGCCGTTCACGGCGCCGCTGGCCGGGTCGGTGTCCCAGAGCTCCCCGAACGCGAACGGGGAGATCGCGATTCGCGTCCACGCGACCACCAGCGAAGGCACCAACGGCGTGCTCGACATCGTCCTGGACGGCACTCCGACCGGCGGCGGCGGCGTGACGCTGTCGCGGAGCCAGGTGAGCTACGGGACGGCATCCCAGCCGCAGCAGTACACCGGCCGGCTCACCAGCCTCAACGGCGGCGTGCTGGAGATCGCGACCCGGGACAAGAACGGCCAGCCACTCGCGCTGTCCGTCACCCTCAACATCAACGGCAGCCAGGCCACCGGCCAGCTGTCCGCCAGATCCGGGACCTCAGGGGGCCAGGAGTGAGCACGCCCACGCCGCAGGATCAGGGGCTCGAAGGCGCCGATGGCAACGCCCGGCTGACCGCCGCGACAGGGCTGCTGCTGCTCTTCGCCCTGTTCGTCGAGGGAGTCACCATCCTTCAGGTTCGCGAGATGATCACCCTGCACATCTTCGTCGGGCTGCTGCTCATCCCGCCAGTCGCTCTCAAGCTCGGCAGCACCGTCTACCGGTTCGTCCGGTACTACACGCAAAGCCCCGGTTACCTGCGACACGGGCCGCCGCCTCCGCTGCTGCGCTGGAGCGCGCCCTTGCTGATCATCTTCACGGTCGCGATCCTGGCCAGCGGGGTGGCCCTGCTCGCGGTGGCCCCGGGACGGCCGGGACTGCTGCTCAGCGTGCACAAGGCGAGCTTCATCGGCTGGTTCGCCCTGATGGCGCTGCACGTGCTGGGCCATCTGCGGGATGCCGTGGTGCTCCCCCGACGAGACTGGTGGCCGGCCGCGGATCGCGCCCGTCCCGAGGCGAAGGGGCCCCGCGGCAAGGGACAGCGCCGCGGGCTTGTCACGATCTCGCTGCTGGCCGGGCTCGCGCTGGCGGCCGCACTGCTCCCGCTGGCGTCGTCCTGGACCAGCGGGCACATCCCCCGGGACGGGTCAGCGCCGCTGGGTCACCCAGCCGTCACGGTCAGGAGCTCGTCGTGGCCATAGGCCCGGACGGGACGTCGATGCCCGGGGTCCAGAGCCCGCCGGCCGGGCTGCAGGTGCTCGTCATCGAGGACGACCCGGCGATCGGTCTGCAGCTCGAGCGCGGCCTGGTCCGGGCGGGATACCGGGTCAGCCGGGCCACTGACGGAGCCCAGGCCCTCCTTTCCGGGCCGGCCGATATCATCCTGCTGGACCTCGGCCTTCCGGACATGGATGGGCTGGAGCTGTGCCAGAGGCTCCGGGCCCGCTCGGGCGCGGCGATCATTGCGGTGACCGCGCGCAGCGAGGAAGCGATGCGGGTGGCCACGCTGGACGCCGGGGCCGACGACTACCTCGTCAAGCCCTTCGGCTTCGTCGAGCTGCTGGCCAGGCTGCGGGCCGTCCTGCGCCGGATCAACCCCGAGGAGACGGGCCTGCTACGTCACGGCCCCCTCACGGTTGACCCGCGGACGCGCAGGGTGTTCATGTCGGACCGCGATATCGCGCTGACGCCGAAAGAGTTCGACCTGCTCTCCTGCCTGGCTGAGGACCCGGGGCGGGCACTGACCCGTCAGGAGATCCTCGAACGGGCCTGGGGCGGTCACTGGTACGGGCCTAGCAAGGTGCTGGATGTCCACATCGCCTCGCTGCGGCGCAAGCTGGGAGATCCCGCCCTGATCGAGACCGTGTACGGCGTCGGCTACCGGCTCTCCTCCGCGCCCTGAGCCGCCCGCCGTGACCAGACGTATCCTCGCGGCGTTCCTCGGCCTGACTCTCGCACTGCTGGTCGGCGTCGTGGTGCCCCTCGGCGTGATAACCGCCAGACAGGAACGCCAGTCGTTCGCCGACCGGACCGTGTCCGCCACCTCGGCAGTGGCCAGCGCGGCGGAGGAACAGCTCGCCGACCACGAACGCGGCGAGACCGCGCCCGGGAGCCTCAGGTTTCGCCCGGCCCTGGTCGGCAACGATGTACTCGCCGTCTACGACCGGGACGGGCACGTTCTCATCCCGGGGCCGGCCAACCTGCGGATCACCCGGGCGCAGGTGAGCGCGGCCCTGTCCGGCCAGACCGTGCAGCAATGGCAGGACGACCCGCAGGACAGCCTGCTCGTGGTCCGGCCGGCATACGCCGGCTCCCGAGTCGTGGGAGCGGCCGCGCTGCGGCGGGCCACGCACCCGCTCAACGAGCAGGTCGCCGGCCTGTGGCTCGGGCTGGGGCTGACCGGTCTGGCCGCGATCCTGCTCGCCACGACCCTGAGCCTCGCGCTGGCGAGATGGGTGGGCCGTCCGCTGCGCCGGCTCGACGCCACCGCGGACCGGTTCGGGGCCGGCGAGCTGACCGTGCGTGCCTCCACCGCCCAGGGCCCGCCTGAGACGAGGCATCTCGCCGGCACGTTCAACGACATGGCCGGCCGCCTCGAAGCGCTGATCGGCAGCCACCGGACCCTGGTTGCCGACATCAGCCACCAGCTGCGTTCACCGCTGGCGGCGCTGCGGCTGCGTCTGGAGCTGCTCCACGACGACGTCGACAGCACGGCAGCCGGCGAGCTGGACGGTGCGCTCGGCGAGATCGCACGGCTGTCACGACTCGTCGACGGGCTCCTGGCGGTGGCCCGGGCCGAACACACGCAGCCGGCGCCCGTGGCGATCGACCTCACCCGGCTGGTGACCGAACGAGTGGCCATCTGGTCACCGCTGGCCCAGGAGCGTCGGATCCGGCTGCTGACCTCAGCGGAGCAGGTCAGCGTGTCGGCCACTGCCGGACACCTCGAGCAGGTGCTGGACAACCTGCTCGCCAACGCCCTGGAGATGACCCCCGACGACGGGCAGGTCACCATCTCCGCCCGCCGGCTTCAGGAACGGGTCCGGCTCGAGGTCATCGATACCGGGCCGGGGATGACGCCGGCCCAGCAAGCCCAGGCCTTCCGCCGGTTCTGGACCCAGCCGGCCGACAGCCCGTCCCGGGACAGCTCGTCCGGCAGCGGGCTCGGCCTGGCCATCGTGCACCGGCTGATCACTGTCGACGGCGGCACGATCCAGCTGGCCACCTTGCCCGGCCGGGGACTGGTCGTGCAGATCGATCTGCACGCCGCACCGGGGTGAGTCCGGCGAGAAACGCCGGTTGCCGCCACTACTGCCGCCCTGCTGCGGCTGACACACTTTGGCTCAGCCCGTTGGCCGACGCGAGAGGCGAGGACCGCAATGATGTCGTTCGATAGCGCCAACGTTCCCGACCAGAGCCGCCAGGGGCCCGGCGCCGGGGCCGGCCCCGGCCCCGGCCCCGGCGTACACCCCGGCCTGCGGATCACGGCCGCGTACGCCTGGCGGCTGATCGTGATCGCCGTCGCGGTGTACCTGATCTTCGCCGTGCTCGCAAAGCTGACCCTGGTCGCTGTCGCCGTCTTCGTCGGCCTGGTCATCACCGCACTGCTGCGCCCCCTCGTCGACCTCTTCTCCCGCACGATGCCGCGGGGGCTGGCCGTCGCGTCAGCGCTGCTGCTGACCATCCTGGCGCTCGGCGGCGTGTTCACCTTCGTCGCCAACTCGGTCGCCGGGCAGAGCGGGCGGCTGGCCACCCAGCTCACCAGCGGCCTGAGCGAGATCGAGCGGTCGCTGGCGGGCGCGCCCTTCCACCTCCGCGCCGTCGACCTGACCCAGCTGGGTCAGCAGACCCGCGACTGGGTGACCCAGAACGGCGGATCCCTGGCCGGCCGGGCGCTCGGCGGGGCGGGGGTCGCGGTCGAGCTGCTCACCGGGCTGGCCCTCGCCGTGTTCTGCTCCGTCTTCTTCCTCAGCTCCGGGAACCGGATCGGGACCTGGCTGCTCGGTCAGGCCGGCAGCACCGGCGCGCGGCTGGACGGGCCGGCCCGGGCCGGCTGGGCGACCTTCGCCGGCTACACCCGGGGCATCGTGATCATCGCCGCGACCAACGCGGTCCTGGTCTGCGTGTCCCTGCTGGTCCTGCGGGTGCCGCTGGCCTTCCCGCTGGCAGTGCTCACCTTCTTCGCCGCGTTCATCCCGCTGATCGGCTCCCCCATCGCCTTGTTCGTG
>JBBRZQ010000170.1:0-9072 GCA_038236535.1 Actinomycetales bacterium | reverse complement strand
GGCTGGTGGCGGTGCCCGGGGTGGTGGCGCAGTCCGGACCGAAGGTGTTGCTGGTCTGGCCGGTCCGGTTCCCGTTCGACCCAACGGGGCCGGCGTAGTCGTAGGTCCGCACCGTGCACCCGGTCCCGGCCCCGGCGGTGGGATCGGCCGGGTCGAACACCGTCCCGGTTGTCGATGCGGTGTGGTCGGCGACCTTGACGAGGCGGTCGGCCCGGTCATAGCTGTACGCGCGGTCCGACCCCAGGGCGTCGCCGCTGTCATAGGGCTGGACCCCACCCAGGGCGTTGACGCCAGGCCCGCCGGCGAACGCCGCCCCGGCCGGGGTCCACTCACGGGCGACCCGGCCGGTGATGTCGTTGGTCTGGGACCAGGTCAACCAGTCGCCGGTGACCGGGGTCCGCGGGTTACCCGCCCCGTCGACCGGGGTGACCTGCCCGGCGTACGCCAACCCGACCGGCTGCCCGGCCACGTCGTACGTCGTGGTCTGGTTGATCCCACCCGGCAGCTTCTGCAAGGCCAGCGCGCCGGTTGCGTCATAGGCGCCGGTGTAGGTCAGCAGCGGACCGGTGGTCGTGTTGGTGCCGGTCCGGGTGACCACCACCTTGGTGGTCAGCCCGCGGCGTTCGACCTTGCCCGAAGCGTCGGGCCCGTCATAGGTGTAGGCAACCGCACCCTTGGCGTCGGTGACCGTGGCCACCCGCCCGGCCGCGTCATAGGCCGTGGTGGCGACATCACCGGCGTCACTGGTGAAGGACGTAGCCCGCCCCCACGCGTCGAACACACTCGTGCTGCCGGTCGTGGTGACCGCCCCGGTGGCCGGGTCCAGCTTGACCTGGCCCACACCCTGGCCGGTGGTCGGGTCATACACGGCCTTGGTCCCGGCCGCCGGGATCGAAGAAGCCAGACCGGACACGGTGGTGCGGGTGGAATCGGGGCGACCGTCGGCCAGGTAGGTGCTGGTCGTGGTGCGGGTCACCGCACCGGAGGTCTCGACCACGCTCAGCGGGGCGAGTAGGTAGCTGAACCCTGTCGTGGTCGTGTCCGGCAGTGTGGCCGCGCCGCTCGCCCCGGCGCTCGGGTCGGCGGCGGGGTAGCTGCGGCAGGTCAGCCCGGCCCATTCGGGTTTGCCGCCGCAGGCGGCGTTGGGCGCGGCCTGGGATGCGGTCGTGTAGAAGCTGTTAAGGGTTGTTCCCGCATCGGCGGGGGTGCTGGTGCCGGCCCCGGAGGAGGGCTGGCGGGACTCCACCGCGCGGCCCTGGGAGTCGTACCGGGTCCGGGTGGTGATGTCACCGGTGGTGAGCGTCCCGGACAGGTCCATGTCCGTGGTGGCGGTCGTGGCCGCGCCCAGGGTCCACCCCGAGGTGGGGTCGCCGGCCGGTTTGCCGTCGATCGGGTCGTAGCCGGTCAAGGTGCGGGAGACCACGGACAGGTCGGTCCCGGTGCCGGGGTCGGCCGCCGAGACGGTGACCGTGGTCGGCAACCTATAGGCCACGGTCGTGGCCGGGTTTACCCCTGCGTTGGGGGCGCCCTGGTCGTAGTCGGTGTGCGTGCGCGGGCGGGCAAGCACTGTGGTCCCGTCGGTGGTCCCAGCCAGGGTGACCTGCCGGGCCGGGCCGTAGGTGTCGCTGACCTGGGTCCCGGCCGGGGTCAGCACGACCCCGCCGGCGCCCAGGATGTCGGCGGGGTTGTACACCGTGGTCGAGGCCTCCTGGCTCGCGGCACCGGGGTTGCCCCCGGTCACGACCTGCGCCAGAGCCGCCGGGTCCAACGTGGCCACGACGTTCCCGTGGCCGTCATAGGTGGCCGAGCTGCGCTGCCACGCGCCGGCGCCATAGCTGGCTTTGTTGACCGTGTAGCCCTGCTCATCGGTGTAGGACAGGTCCGCGAAGGTGTAGTCCGGGGTGGTCAGGGTGCCGGTGTAGTCCGGCCCGAACACCGCCGCGCCGTAGGTGGGCGCCTTGGCCTGCGCCCAGGTCGCGACGGCGGTCCCGGACAGGTCCGGCAGCCCGACCCCAGAGGTCGGCACGTCGTAGACGAACGCCGCCAGGGTCGCGGTACCGCCGGCCGGGTCACCAGCTGGGCGGGCCCGGGTGAGGGTGGACAGCTTGGGGTCTGACCCGGTGTAGGTCAACGCGATCGGGGTCTGACCGGCCGAGGCGACCTGGGTCAGGTGGTTGCCGGCGTCGTAGCCGTAGGTGATCGGGGCGACCGTCGATCTGGGGTCACGGACCTGGACCAGGCGTTTGGAGGCGTCGTACTTGTAGTCCGCGACCTGGATCGAGGTCATTCCGGGCCCGCCGGCCTTGGCCGGGTCGTAGATGTCCAGCCAGATCCCGCTGACCTGCCCTGCCGTGTCGCCGGGGAAGGTGGTCGAGGTGACGGTCGCGTAGATGACGCGCAGGGCGCGGCAGCCCGGGTTCAACGCGCCGGTCGCCGGGCAGGTGACCCCGGGCGGGACCGGGGCCAGGATGCGGATGACCCGCCCGGCGCTGTCGCGGGCGTAGCTGGTAAACCCGACGGAACCGGGTTCGGTGACCGTGGCCGGGGCGAACTTGACCGTGGTGGTCTTGGTGGCCGGTTCGGTGATTGCCTCGAACGCGGTGGCGGTGCCGTCTTCGTCGGTCAGGGTCAAGGTGGTGACCCCGGCCAGCAGAGAGACCGCCAGGGTCGTCCCGGAGGTCTTGGTGGCCTCATCGACGCCCGGGTAGGTCCCGATGGTCAGCGCGGCGACCGGGCGGCGGGCTCCGGTCGGCGTGGCGTAGACCAGGGCGGACCCGTCGGCGTCGATGAACGCGATCGTTCCATCGAGGCCGGTGCCGTCGGCGACCTGCAGGCCGGCGTTGCCGGCGTCGGACCCGTCCAGCTGGGCGGTCCAACCGGGCCCGAAGACGCTGGAGACCGGGTCGGTCGCGGCGGCGGTGGAGTTGCCGAAGGTGGAGTGCGAGCGGGAGATCGACAGCGCCCCGGTGTAACCGGGCACGGTCACGTCGGTGGTACTGGTGTTGAACTCCCCGGTGAACAGGGCGACCTGGCCCGGCCCGGCGGCGGCGGTGGGGAAGCCGTTGCCGAAGGCGTGCGGGACCCGCAGCACGGAGACCTTGGTCGCCGACCAGGTGCACTGGGTGCCCGAGGTGGAGTAGGTCAAACAGACCTGCACGTCGAGAAGGACCGGGACCCGATCGTTCAACACCGTGGGCTGCACACCAGTCGTGGCAGGGTCGGAGTCCAGGAACGCGTCCGTGGTCTCGCGTGTCGTGTTCCAGGAACCAACCACGCTAATGCCGGCTGCCCCGTTGTCGGCCACAGTCAGGGGCCACTCCGGCGTCGGCGGCGCGGCGTCGTTCCACCCGACCAGCTCATTGTCAGCCGATCCGGCGATCCGCCACCGGACCTTGGCCGTCGGCACCGTCGAGGTCCCCTTGGGGGGGCCGGACGCGGCAATCTTGATCGCCCCCGTGGTCGTCACCCGGGCCGCCGGCGGCGGGCCCGGCTGGGACAGCCCAGCCTGGCCCCACCCGAACGAGTAGGTCGCGGCCGGCGAGACCATGAGGGTGCGTGCGAGCGCGACCGCAGTGATCGTGTGTCCGCCCGCGGAGGCCATGGACACGACCACAGTGGTCTTGGCGACATTCGGATCGTTCGAAGGCGTGATCATCACCTGCGGTCGGGCCACCCCGTCAACGGTCAGGTCGATAAACCCCGGGGTGGCATAGTTGCCCGGCACACCCGCCGCAGTCACGGTGCAGGTGATGTCCGTGGTCGGCGCAAGGTCCTGCCACGAACCGTCCAAGTACGGGGCCGGGCAGGAGATCACCGGGACCGGCGGGGTCGACCACGAGGTGTAGAAGGCCGTCCACGGCGACCAGGTGCCGTTCCACAGCCCCAGCTGGTCCTGGACCGCGGTCCGCGCGTAGTAAAGACCGCTGTCCGCCAGGGCTGTCGTCGGCGAGCAGGAACCGACCGCTCCCGAGGCCACGAAGGCGGTGACACAAGACGACGCCTTCACCGTCAACGAGGAGTTCCACACCTCGACCGTCATCGCGACCGTGTTGGCGTCCGGGTCGGTGGCCTTGGAGGAAAACAGGGGGGTCGAGTCCGTGGTGAACAACATCGGCGTGGTCGACCCGGCAGGCGTGTAGGACGTCGCCGGCGGGGCCTGCAGCGTGGGCGCCGAGGCCGCGCCCGGCGCCCGGTTGTAGGTGAACGTGATGTACGGGTCCTGGGTGGACTCCAGGGAGTAGAACTTCTTCCACCCGTAGTTGTCGGTCTCCGATGCGTGCAACCGGATGGTTGCCAGGGTGGCGGTCGAGGCCGCGTAGGCTGCGGCCAAGCTGGTGACCGGCACGCTGACCCGCCCGGCCGCACAAGATGACGAGAACCCCTTGGCCGTGTTCAAGCTGCCGTAGCTGGTCGGCGCCGCAGGCTGGTTCGACCAGTTCGTTCCGGCCGATGCCGCGTACGCCGAGTACACGTAGAACGGCCGAGCCGTGCACGACCAGGAATGGAACTCATACAAAGACAGCGACGCCGAGACGATCTGCTTGCCCCTGAACGAGGCCAGCGGGAAGCTCAGGAACGAGCGGACCGCATCGACCCCGCCGTTGTAGGTGCCAACCCTCAGCTCGGTCGCGGTGGAGTACGTCGCGGTCGGATACTGTTTTGACACGTACGTGTCAAAGCTCGTCGTGACGTTCGCCGAGGCGTACGTCGGGTCGATCGTGATCGGGAACACCCGGGCCGGGTCGCTCAGCCACACCTGGTCAGGGGTGAGCGTGACAACAGCCCTGCCCTTGCCCTTCTGTACCACCGTCAGTTTCACCGGCGCGGTCGAGGTGTGCTCGCCAGACTTCGGATCCACTACCGCGTCCCACGCCTTCGGTGCCGCCAACCTGGAAGCCACGACATTCTTGGCGTCGACAAAGGAGACCGACCCGTCCCCCTCGGCCCGTGCAGTCAGGCCGCGAGTCCTGACAGGCAGCGACCACGACACGTCCGCCCCGCCAGCGGCCAGGCCAGCTAGAGCCGCCGGGGTCTTGACGACCAGGAACTGCTCGTACCCGGTCCGTAGCACGTCGACCAGCAGGTCGACCCCCGGCTGGACCTCGGCATAGGTAGCCCGGTTGCCCGCCAAGGTGGGCTTGCCCAGCTTGCCGCCCCAGGCCAGGGACACACCGTCGGTGCCGCCCTTGCCCTCGTTGGCGGAGATCACGTCGTTCTCCGTGGCCGAGGGCACGCCCAGCGACGCCGTCTTGGTCGCGCCCATCAGCCGCAGCCCACCCGGGTGACCCTTCGGGGCCACCGACCCATCAGCCTGCTCGGCCAGCGTCAGGTCCACATCACGCCACGTACCCCCAGCGCCACGGAACCGGATCGGGCCTTGGTGTTGCTCCGTGGTCGACGTCCCATCCGGGTTCACCCACGTCGTCGACGTCCCCGTCCGCTCCGACTCCGCCTCGACCCGAGCCCCCTGAGCCCGAGCAGTCACCCGAGCCGACACCAGGTCCGGGCGCGAGAGCACCTTGGCTGCCTTCGGCGCCGCCGCCGGCACAGCTGCAACCGGGGCAGCGGCAGCCTGCGACACGTCCGCGGTCACAGCCAGCGTCACCACCAGGACGGCGGAAACCCCGCCCGCCGTCAGACGAAGCACCGGGCGGAACCGACCACCAGAAAACCAGGACGAAAGAAACGACGACCCCTCAGCAGAAGCAACCATGCGACAGACCCCCGGACTCTGCGCCCCCACCGGCTGGGAACAACTGCGCGAACGTTAGAACAACCACAGGCCACACCGCCCGGACTTTGCCAAACCTATACGACCAGCCGGGAGAGTCGGGGGCACACGAGCGGATCGACCAACGATTCTCGCGCCAACCCCGACCGATCGACTTGCTCGACACAGGCAGCGACACAGGATCTTTGGCGGGTACACATTGGGTACACATCCCAGCCGTAAACGACCGATGAATGTCAACGTCGCCTAACGCCAAAGCCCTTTGTTTCCAACACTTTAAGGTGTGATCATGCATTGCCAATGATAACCTGATCGCCCTCTCAAGGCGGTTCGCCCTACGGCCGGGAGAACCTGCGCACCGTGGACTGGGCCTGGGGCTCGATCAGTCCGTGGGAACCCTTCAGCATGCCCACAGCACATCCACGTCAACAAAGACGTTCGTCCAACCAGATCCGTCGGAGCAGACGGTGTGCCGGGACCGGTCCTCCTTGGCCAGCCGGCGCGAAATACCCAGGACCGCAGGCGGGGTCATGCTGCTCCTGCTTCTTCTTGTTCAGCCGAGCACTCGACGACTTGAGTGCGAGTCCTTGAAAAGTCCTTGGCAGGACCATCCGTGATGGTCAACTCTCAACTGCTGCCAAGGGTAAAGCCGCAGGTCAGAGCCCCGTGCCCACAGCTGCCAACGAGCCTCAACCATGCGGGACAGATTCCGCTCCAACGTGTAAGCCGCCGCATCGTCGCATCAGGGGCGGCGGCTCTTGGCGTCGAGTTGACATTTCAGCTCGCCGTGGTCCAGGTCGGCTCGAGCGTGGGAGTCCTCCGTCTACGACGTCCTCACCGACACGCTCCACGGGATCACTCAGCCAGTGGACGCGCTCCCGCCGAGCATGGCAAACGACATGCCGACAATCCGTGCCGATGCGTGGAAAGTCGGCATTGGTCGGCATCAAGAGGTGGGCCCGTCGGATCAGTCTTCAGTCCTTGGAAAGTCCTTGGGAGGTTCGTTTCCAACCGTCACTCGTCAACGACCCTAAACGGTATATGCGCAGGTCAGAGGCCATATGCCCATCACTGCCAAAGACTCTCAATCATGCGGGGACAGTTCGAAAGGCACTACGACGTCGACCCGCCTCGGCGGAATCCGCAAATGTTGGCTGTCGTCCTCAAGGTTGCGGCCGATCAGGTCAGTGTCAGCGGACAAGTTGCCTAGCCGCCAGTGATCCGCGCACACGGTGAGTACTCCACGCAGCCATTGGCCTGGTGCCGCCTGCACCAGGACATCAGCCTTGCAGTCCTGGCAGCGGCACGAGCCGAATGTCAATTCCTCACCGACCGTTAGACCCGTTAGGCCCCTCTTGACCGAGCGCCCAGCGTCAGTAGCCGGTCCCTGAACGGTCACCACAGTCTCTGATTCTGATGCTGACTGAACCGCCAATTTGCCTGAACGTTGCCCCATGCCGTGGCCCGGGACACGTCCAGCGGGCTGTTCGGTGGAGGTGGTGTGACGGGTTTGATCAACTTCCCCTGATAGCACCATGTTCGCGAGTCCCCTACTTGGCTCCGACGGCCACGCTCTTTGACTCTCTCGATCGGACCACGCGTGGACCCGCAGGCTCATCCCCCTCAGGTGCAGAGCATCGGCACCTCAGGTGGAGCCCCGCCTACTGGCGCCTCCGTAGCGTGTTTGGCATGATGATCTTGCTGTCAGATCCGCGCGTTTTGGCGGTTCCCGTCGCCGACAACGGCGATCCTTTGGAGCGGCTCCCTCTCACCCTGGGCCCTGATGCGTGGGCGCGTGCCGGCTTGGGTCGCCGACTCGAACACGCAGCATCGCTCCTGTCGGATGGCCTAGCCCTGAAGGTGGTTGAGGGCCACCGAACCGTTTCCGCGCAGGCCGCGATCGTGGCGTCGTATACCGCGCAATTGCGGAAACAGAACCCCACAACAGACGAGCGCGAACTCTCGCGCCTTTCGAGCCGCTTTGTGGCTCCGCTTGCTGTGGCCCCGCATGTCGCGGGCGCGGCAGTGGACTTAACCCTCATCGATGCAGCCGGGCATGAACTGGACATGGGGACGCCGATCGATGCGACCCCTGAACAAAGCGATGGAGCCTGCTTCTTCGCGGCCAAGAATATTGAACCTCAGGCACGCGCCCACCGGTCACTGCTGGCCAAGGTCCTGACTGCTTCCGGGCTAGTGAACTACCCAACGGAGTGGTGGCATTGGAGCTACGGCGACCGCTATTGGGCGATTGTCACCGGCGCCTCGCATGCACTCTACGGGCCGGTCCTGAGGGATGCGGCTGCATGAAGGCCGCCCTGGCACCCAGGCCACTGCTGGTCAAACCATCACATTCCGCGCAGGGCTCGACGAGCCAGGTCCGGCCGGAACTGACCATCGACTTGGAAGCCATCGCTGCCAACGTCAGGCTGTTCGCGGCACGTGCCGGCGGTGAACTGATGGCGGTCGTGAAGGCAGACGGCTTCGGCCACGGGGCAGAAGCAGTGGCCCGGACCGCCTTGGCGAATGGCGCCACCTGGCTCGGCGTGACGACCTTCGCCGAGGCCATCGCCCTGCGGCAGTCTGGATTCACGGCACCGACGCTGAGTTGGCTCAACTCCATCGACGCCGACTTCGCTGCAGCCCAGTGGGCTGATATCGATGTAGCTGTGCCGAGCCTCGAGCATCTGGCCGGTGTGATCTGCGCTGCGGTCTCCACCAGTGCCCAGGGACTCCACACGCCCGCGCGGGTGCACCTGCAAGTGGACTGTGGCATGTCCCGCGACGGCGCCCCTGCGCGTCTCTGGCCCGACCTCTGCCGCGAAGCGCGACGGGCCGAGCGGCAAGGCCTCATCACAGTTGTGGGCCTGATGGGACACCTCGGGTGTGCCGATGTCCCGAATGATGGCTGCAACGCGAAAGGTCGACACCGATTTGCCTGGGCTCGACAGATCGCGCAGTCCCACGGGCTTAAACCGCAGCACCGGCACCTCGCCGCGACAGCAGCAACACTCACCGACCCCCTGAGCCACCACACCATGTCTCGGGTGGGCGCCGGACTCGTCGGGATCGACCCGTCTGGAACCACCGACCTAGAACACGGGCTGACGCTGCGGGCGCCGATCGTGTCCATCCGTGAGGTACCTACAGGCGCTGCCGTGGGATACGGCCACACGTGGCACACCGCCCGCCCCACCACCCTCGCACTCATCCCCCTCGGGTACGCCGACGGCCTCCCGAGATCAGCCTCCAACTGCGCCGAGGTCCTCGTCCGCGGGCAGCGATGCCCCGTGGTGGGGCGCATCTCCATGGACCAAACTGTCGTTGACCTCGGGGAGCTG
>JBBRZQ010000169.1:0-9113 GCA_038236535.1 Actinomycetales bacterium | reverse complement strand
CGGCAGCCATCAACAACGCTTGGGCTCGTTTCACCTCCCGATGGGCTGCAGTCGAGGACCGGGCCAGCACCGTCAATGACTCACGCTGACCAGCGGACATCACCAACGGGGCAGCTGCTTTGTTCATGCCCCCAGCCTACCAAAAACAACTAACTATTTTGGAGACACACCACTAGCTCGTGCGAGAGATCAGGACGGCCCTGGCGCAGCCCGGCGGCGAGCAGCTGGGCGCGTCGGGCCACGGTTGTCGTGTCCGGGCCGGCATAGAACCGCGCGGCCGGAGTGCCCAGGATCAGGTGGTGCTGACCGACTGGAGTAATCGCGAGGCCCTCGAGTGCCAGTGCGGGGTAGAAGGGGCACCGCTCGGGACGGTCCATCAGCAGCTCACGGCCCTCAACGTGGAAGTGGGTGTGCATCTCGTTCCTCCTGGCTGGGTGGTTCGCGGAGCTGGTCAGGCCCCCTCAAGGTGGTGCCTAGAACGCTACCGGCGGGGACCGACATCAAGCCCAGCCCTGGCCGGCCGGGACTGCCGGCATGGGGTGCCCCCGCTGAACCGCCAGGTGAGTGGACGCGCACACACACTCACCACTCTGTTGTCAGTTGAGGGTGGGCGCTGCGGTGAGGGCGGCGAGTAGGGTTCGGTGGGTTCGCGTCGCTGGGGTCGGGTCGGGTCCGGCGAGGGCGGCGGGGGTGGCAGCGTCGGTGACGACGGTCAGGTGGGCGCGGTGCCGCGAGAGCATCACGCAAGCGCGGCCCGGATCGGTGCCGAAGGCGTTGGGGTCGCGGTAGCCCGCGAGGGGGTGAAGCACGACGGCGGCGGGCCGTTCCATGCCCTGCAACTGGTTAGCGGTGCCGACCAGTACGTCGGGCAGGTCCGCGAGTAGCGCGCGCACGGCAGCGGCTTGGCTGACGTGCGCGGCGACGACGGCGAGGTCCGCCGGGGTCACGGGCCGGGTTCCTTCGGTGGTCGTCAGGGTGGTGCCGAGCAGGTGACGGGCGAGGTCGGCGCAGGTGCCGGTCAGGGCTGGGTCGCCGGGGCCTGCGGCGACGGTGATGGACTGGTGGGTGACCTCGGGCAGTGGGTTGCCGTGACGGTCGCTCAGGTGCTCCGGAGGGCGACGGGACGTGAAGGGCAGGGACGGGTAGAACGCGGGCTGGACGAGGGCGGTGGTGGCGGGTCCGAGCCGCCACGTGTGCCGAAGGGTGACCACCGACACGGCGTCGCCGTGCGCGGCCATCAGGGCTGCGGGAGCGGGCAGGTGTGGGCCTGTTGGGGAGTCGGCCCAGCGGCGGGTCTGGCCGGTCACCACAGGGTCGATCTGGCCGGGGTCACCGACACACACGATCTGGGGCGCGAACGCGCCGAGCGCGCCCAGATCGGCATACGTGGCCTGCCACGCCTCGTCAACGATCATCACGTCGCATCCGATGATCGCCGGGTCGGCGAAGATCCAGCGGGCCGTGGTGGCGATCAGCACTCCCCCACCAGAGTTGGGGAAGCGGACGGCGCGGCCCTTGACGACAGTGGCGCTGCCCGCGCTGAGGTCGGGCTCAGGATGCTTGGCAGGCCACATCAGCCGAGCCGGGCAGGCGAGCGCGCCGAGACGCTGGGCGAGTTCGGCCGCTTGGTCGCGGGTCTGGGCGGCGACGCCGACGCGAAGGTCGGCCCGACTGGCAAGAGTGGCGGCAAGGAGCGCGACGAGGCGGGTCTTGCCCGCGCCGGGGGGCGACGGCACGACGACGGCAGGGTCGCCGGACCACGCGGAGTGCAGGACGCCGGCGGTGGCGGGGTCGTCCATGATCGGGGCCGCAGTCCACGAGGGTTTGGCCGGGGTGGGCGGCGGTGGCGGTGACGTAGTGGGCTGGGCGAGGGTGCCGGTGGGAATGGTTCGCACGATGAATCTCCTTGCGTCGTAACGCTGGTCAGGCGTTGGTGGTGAGAAACACAGTACGGGCAAGCACCGACAAGCATCGAGCTCGCCCGCAGCCGTGGTCAGTCGGCGTCGGCTCCGGCCACGAGCACGTCGAGGGGCACGTCGCGGCGGGTGGGGGTCGGTGTGCGCCCGGTGGTCAGCCATGAGCGGCGGGCCGCGTACAAGGCCCGGTAGGACTTCCGTCCGGCGCGCTGTCGGTAGGGGCTGGGGCCGGTGGCATGGATGGTGGCTTGCTGGCCTGAGACGGGCGCGGGGCCGGTGACCCCGCTCAGGGTCAGGGTCAGGTGGCCATGCTCGACCTCGGCGGCGATGACAGTTGCCGAGAAGTGGGGCGCGCTGTCGGTGGGCGCACCGATCCAGCCGGTGACCTCCGACCCCGGACGCAGCCGGGCGTCGAGCCGGGTGCAGGTCAGGTGGGTGCGCTTGAGACGGTCCCCGAGGGGGTCGGCGGTGCCGGTGACGACGTGGCCGGTGTGGACGGCGCGGGCACGGTACAGCGGGTCAGCCAGCAGCGCGTCGGCGTACAGGTCGGCGGCGTCACAGCGGGACCGCAGGCCGAGCGCGGCACGGCTGGTGGCGTCGGGGCGTCGCCAGTCCCAGCCGTCGGCGTGCTGGTTCTGGGCGGCTCCGAAGGCCCAAGTGTCGTCCTCGGACAGGACGCTCAGGTGGGGCAGGGCCGGGCCTGCGGTGAGCCGTTGGTAAAGGGTGAGCAGTCCGGCCACGCCGTCGTCGGACACGTCGAGCCAGTGCCGCCACGCCGCCGGGTTCGTCTCGGCGGCAGGGGCGCGACCGGTGACCCACCGAAGGCGGCAGGCATCGGGGGTTTCCACCACGGCGCGACCGCCGGGGAAGTCGGCCCGGTCCAGCCACCACGCGATGTGCGCGGCGGTGTCGTCCTCGGCGGTGCTGCGCGATGCGGTCAGGGCCAGACGGCGCAGCAGCGGCAGTGTGGTGGCGGTGTCGGTGACGAGGGTGGCCGGGGACGAGGCCGTGATGGTGACCCCGAGGGAGGCCAGCAGGGCGAGAGCGTGGGGGCCGGTCGAGCAGGATGCCGGGGTGTCCGGAGCGCATGCGGTAACGGTGACGAGGGAGCCGCTCAGGTGGGCGCGGACGGCGACAGGGTGAGGCGTCGCCGCGATGGGCGCGTGGGACAGGCGGGCGACGGGGGCGCCGGTGGTGGCCGCGCGGAACCGCTGGCCCAGGTCGAACCATTCGGCGGTCATGAGGTTGCCTCGGCGTCGAGACCGGCCAGGACGGGCGGGATAGTGTCCGGTGCTGTCCAGCCGTCGCGCAGCGCACGGGCTGCTGCGCTGTCGGCGGGCAGATGCCCGGCGGCGATGGATGCCGCATCGGCGGCGTTAACGCCGGTGCCGACGAGCAGCCGCGCGGCGTGCTCGGTCAGGTCGGTAGCGGGGTCGCTCATGGTCGTGAATCTCCTTGCGTCGTAACGCTGGTCAGGCGTTGGTGGTGAGAACCACAGTACGGGCAAGCACTGACACCCCATCGGGCTCGCCCGTACCGTGGCTCGGCCCACGTCAGGCGCAGGCAGGGGGGATATGCACGGTGGTGGCCCATGCGGGCGTCCCCGCCGGGGCACGAGCGGAGATGACTGCGCAGACGAGCCGAGCGCGGGTCGCGGCGTCGGGCCACGGGGTATCGCCGTCGGTCAGGACGACGACCACGTCAGGGGCCGGGCTGGCCTGCTCGGCGACAGCGATACCGATCCTCATGTCGGTGCCACCACCGCCGGTCAGCCGAACGGTGGTGGCAGAGCGGACCCGCTGCGCTGTGGTGGCGGCGGCGTCACAGGACAACAGCCGGACGTGCTTGCGGGCAACGCCGGTTGACCTCAGGACGCCGTGGACCTCACCCATGGCCGCATCGAGGTCGGCCTGGCTCATCGAGCCGGACGTGTCCACGACGATCGAGACGATCACCGATGGGCCGCGCATCGAGGGCTTGATAATGCCGGGGATGCTGCGCCGGGCCGGACGGGAGTAGGTGTAGTCGACGCGGCCTGCGCGGTCTGCGACGGCGCGGCGGACGGCTGCGCGCAGCACCCGGTCCCACGGCACCGTGGGCGGGGCCAGCACGGAGGCAGCCCAGCGGGTCAGTCCGCCGGGCAGGCTGCCCCGTCCTTTGGCCTGTTCGTGGGCCGCTACGTCGCGGGCGACTCGGCGGCGCACGAAGTCACCTTCGGCGGGGCTGATCGGCTCGGCCGACCCATCGGGCAGGGCCACGGAGGCGGGCAGCTCGCCGGGGACGGCGGGGCATCCCGACCCCGATCCGCAGCCGGTGCTCCCGTCATCGGGCAGCGAGGGCGCGGCACCGGAGGGCGGGACGATAGCGGCGTAGTACGCCTCCGCGAGGTCGCCGTCAGGGCAGCCGAGCGCGGCGGGAGTGACCACGCCATCCGGCAGTGGCACCCCGGCGGCAAGTAGGTCGTCGTTGATCTCGGCGTCCCCGGCCAGATTCCACGCCAGATGATGCCGGGGGGAGGCGAGCGCCTCGGCCCGCGCGGCGTGGTCGCGCAGCAGATGCCCGACTTCGTGCAGCAGAACGGCGGCAGCAGTGGGGGTGTCCCATCGGTCAGGACCCACGAGCAGGGCCGGGTCCATGTAGAGCCGCCACGCGCCGTCTACCGCGAACGTCCCCAGCCCCGGCGCAGCGCACGGGGCGGCAGCGAACAGGGCGTGCATGAAGTAGGGGGCGCGCTCAGCGGCGACGAGGCGGGCCAGCCGGAACGCCTCCTGTTCCTCGCGGGTCATCGCCCTGGTCTGCTCGCTCACGCCGCACCGGCCTCGGTGAGTCCGGCAGCAGCCAGCACCGGAGCGAACTTGACCCGGACAGCGGCGGGCACGCTGGCCTTGGCCGGGCGGCACCGGCCCAGCGGGCGAGCAGCCGCAGCGGCCACGTCAGGGGCTCCCGCCTCGGCAGCGGCCAGCAGCGGACCCCACGCCGACCGCCACGCCTCGACGGTCCCAGCAGACGCGGCCCAGCCCACGACGGCGGACAGGATCGCCCACACCCGGTCCGGGCGGTCTCCCCACGCGACGATGGAGGGGTCCCCGATCACGGCGGCAGGATCGGGCAGGTCGGCTTGCTGGCACCACGTCAGGAACTCGACGCCGACACCCTCCCCCACCAGCCCGAACGCCAACGCCTGCCGGGCTGCGGCGTCGTCGTCGCGCACGTTGGCCAGCGCGAGCGCGAGCATGGCCCAGACCCGGCGCGACGGCCACGGGCCGCCGGTGCCTTCGGCGGTACAGGGGAAGGCGTGCAGGTGCTCGGGCTTGTGCCGGATGAACCCGGTGACGAGGGCCTTGGTCGCCTCGACGCGGGTTGGGTCAGCGGTGATCGCTCTCGACGCCGGGGGCGCGCCCCAGCCGACGGTCATGCCGTCCAGCCACTCGTCCACCGACGGCGCGAACGCGACGTGACAGAAACGGTTCGCCAGCGGCGGGGACAACTCCCACCCGTCGGCGGCACGGTCGGGCGGGTTCGCACCGGCGACCACCCGCACCGCGTCGGGCAGCCGCAGGTCACCGACCACCCGGTCCAGCGCCACGGCCAGCATCGCTGCCTGCACGGCGGGCGGGCAGGTGGTCAATTCGTCGAGGAACAGGTACCCGGCCTCGGCGTCGGCCAGCCGGGTGGCCCACGCGGGCGGGGCGAGGGTGACCCCGGTGCCGGTGACGACGGGCAGCCCGGCCACGTCAGCCGGTTCCCGGATCGACCCGAGGACCGTCTCGCAGGGCACGCCCTCGACGGCGGCGAGGCCGCGCACGAGGGAGGACTTACCCATGCCGGGGTCGGACAGCAGCAGCACCGGCACGTGCGCGCGCCCGCAGGCGTCGATCACGGTCACGGTCGTGGTGAGGTCGCTCATGGTGGTGAATCTCCTTGCGTCGTAACGCTGGTCAGGCGTTGTGGTTGGTGACTAAGACACTGCCACCCCCTACCGACAGCCGGAGCCGAGATTGGGCCGCCACGGCCTCCCCCGGGCACCCCATGCCGGGTGCCCCAGCGACCAACGCCGCGCATGCCGGAAGGGACCGGAGTGCTGCCACCGGGACCACCGGCATGGGGTGCTGTGGGGGGGCCGGTGATGTCAGTGGTCGTCGGTAACGTCGAAGACACCAACCACCGCAGCCCGACCAGCTGCACGAAGTCCGAGGAGGACTCTGATGAAGCAGTTCCGAGCCGTCAGCATCGACACCGATGGCGTCGCCACCGTTCACGACTGGGACGTCACGCACGGCACCCTGAAGCACCTGCAGGAGGCCGTCGGCGGGTTTGTCGACGTCCTCGCCCTCGCCCCCGGCATGGACATGTGGGTCAACGATGAGGGCCTCGTCATCGGGCTCCCGATCAACGAGACCGCAACCGCGATCGCCCACCAGCACGGCATGAAGCACCAGTTCTACGTCGGGCCCGCCGTCTTCACCGGCGGCTGCAACGAGGAGGGCGACACCCTCCCCCTGACCGAGCAACAGGTCGCCACCCTCACGGCTCGGTGCGCAGCAGTCACTACCGCCTGAGACAAATTGCGGCTCCCGACCCAGGCGCGGATCGGGGGCCGCAACACCAGGGCTCTTGGTGGGCGCGTCAGCTGTCGCCGGGACGGCCGGCATGGGGTGCCGGGTGGCCCATCAACCAGGACACACCTCGAGCGAGAAGCAGGATCGCGCAGCAGACCGCCAAGGACGCTGCTGCGGTCGCGGCCATCAGTGCTCCCGGCCACCAGCTGGCATCCGGTGGCACGACGTCACGCGCCCGCCAGGCACACCACACCAGGGCGGCACAGTTCAGAAAGACGGTGGCCAGGGTCTTGGTGGCGAACGGCTTCATGACGTCGCCTCGAGAGCGGCCGGCTGCCCGTCCCAGGTGCGGCCATCGAGCTCACGCCCGGCAGCGCGTTTGCCGACGGCGTACACGCCGGACCAGGAGCCGCCTGCGGTCATCGCCTCAGGCTCGGTGGCGACGTCGCCGGACGTGGATACCCACATGTCGGGTTCCCTGGTGTGCCAGGGGTCCCCAGCGGACGCCTGTGGGGTGAACCTGCCCCACTGTTTGAAGTGGAACGCGACGCCGGCGGCTTCGCACTCGTCGCGCAGGGAACGCACCCAGGAGGGGTGCATCGGTCGCGCGCCGACCCCGGACTCTCCGCCTGCGATCACCCAGTCGATCCGACGCTGCCCGTGCATGGGGCAGGACGGGTTGACCAGGTCCGGGTGCCGTTGGACCTCGAGGGCGGCGCCATCGCACGAGCACAGGCGGACCGGGCCAATCAGCGGCTCACAGGACAGGAAGCGCACCGCCGCGGGTGCGGCCTGCAGCGCGGGGATCCGGATAACCGGCCCACCGCTGGGACTCCACCGTCACCCCGACCCAGATGTTCGGTGCCGGTGCTGTCGTTGGGGTGCCGGGACGGGCGGCGCGGCGGTTGAGGTAGGAGCCGAGTCGACCGTGCCGTTTGGTGAGGACTTGGAAGGTGTGTTAGGGTGCGGCCTGCATCGCGGCGAAGACATGGTCGAGGTACCCCTCCGGGACGGCGTCGTGGAAGAGGCCGGCCATGGAGCAGACGAAGATCTGCCGGGGGCGGCGCCACCGGCTCGGCTGGTCGAGGCGCTCGGGCCTCAAGGTGACGGCGAAGCCGGCCGGGTAAGCCGGGGTGCCTGCGAATCGTCGTGCGATCGTCTCGGCATAGCAGTGATCGCAGCCCTCGGAGACGGGGTTGCAGCCGGTGACCGGGTTCCAGGTCGCCTCGGTCCAGGAGATGGCGCTGCGGTCACCCACGAGCGCGACCTGGTTCAGCGGCCTTCCGGTGGCCGATCCGGTCCAGGAGCAGATCGCAGGCCTACTCGAGCGCGTCGAGCTCCTCGGACAGGAGAGCGGCAAGCATGCCGTCCAAGGCGGCGATGTCCCCGCCGCCGGCGGTCAGCAGAATCTCGCTGCGGGCGTAGGCGGTCATGAAGCTCATCTGGGATCTCCTTGCGGGGCGGGGTTGGCGATCGCCAGCAGGATGTCTGCGTGGCAGGGAAGGGATGGCGCGCACCAGCAGGCGAGGTTCAGGCCGCCCAGCTCGGCGCGCGCCTCGTCGACGAGAGCGGGGTTGCGGGCCAGGTAGTCGCGGTAGTGCTCGACTGCGGCCGCGTTCGCAGCGGGGGTTCGCCACTGGGGTCGGAAAGGGTTGGTCCAGCGGGTGGGGTGGGCGACGCTGACGGCGCCCTCGGGCAGCCGCCATCCGCGGGCCCGGGACAGCTGCAGCCGCACGGGCCCGGCTGGGAGAGGGGCGGATCCCCCGAGTTCGGCCCGCGCCGCGGAGAGCCGGTTCTGGAAGGTGTCGGGATCCTCACGCAGGAGCTGCAAGTCGAACGGGACGCCACAACGTTTGGCCCAGGTCAGGTGGCCACCCTCGCCGTAGGCGATGGGCACGGCACCCAGGCGCAGGGCGGCCGCCCGTTTGGCCGCGGTGACGTCGTAGTGCTCCATCGGGGTGCCGGGCTTCTGGACCCACGCTCGGCGCAGCCCGAGACGAGCCGCGAAGGTATGCAGCTCGGAGGAGCTGTCCGCCATCAGGTGTGACCAGCGGCCGCGGACGATGTGGTCGCCGTTGCGGACGGCGGCCGCCATGAGCATGTCGTCGACGTAGGCCGTCATGCCGGCACCTGGCGCAGTAGAGCTGTGACCGCGTCGAGGGTGTCAGCGTGATCCCGGAGCCGTTGCGCCTCGGAGGTCAGGCCGTCCCACTGGCGAGTCAGGCTCTCCAGGGCGCGCGTGATCTTTACGGCGAGGGCAAACTGGTCGGCGCGGATGAAGAGGTCGGCACGGTGCTCTGTCAGGGAGATCCCCAGGGCTGCCTCGACTCGCTCGAGGGCCTCAAGACGATGGTTCTGCTCCCAGCTGAGTCGCTGCCCTTGGGCCGACGCCAGACGCTCCGCAAAGGCCGCCTCGAGCTCGGCGCGGGCGGCTTCCTGCAAGGCGCCTCGCTGCTGGGTCTGCAAGGTGTCCAGACGAGCCACGATTGAGTGGACGATCAGCCATGACGGTTGATGGGTGTCCGGTTTCCGCGCAGCCGGGACGACCACCTTGAACCTGCTCCCCGAGCGGGCGTCGGGGATCAGGTGACCCCATCCGGGCGGGAGTTCGCCGGCGTGGACCATCCCGGGATCGGGT
>JBBRZQ010000168.1:0-9133 GCA_038236535.1 Actinomycetales bacterium | reverse complement strand
GGCGAGGAGTACGTGAAGATGGGGCTGGCCAAGTGGTGGACGGAGGGCGCGACCATCCCGGCGATCCGGGCCGGCCGGGTCACCGTCGCCGAGGTTGACGGGACCGTGGTGGGCATCGCCTCCGTGGGTCCGCTTGAGCACCACCTGGTCCTCTGGAAGCTCTATGTGCTCCCCGAGTACCAGGGGCAGGGTATCGGTTCGGCGCTGGTGAAGTCGGTGGTGGCCTCGGCGACGGGACTGCACCCGGAGATCCGGATCTCGTACCTGGTGGGCAACACCCATGCCGAGGCGTTCTACCGGACCAGGGGCTTTGCGGAGATCAGCCGCGACCCAGGCGGCGACGGGATCCCCGAGAGCGTCTGGATGCAGCTCGAGCTCGACCCCAGGGAGCAGTGATGAGCGGACGCCCGGACGCAGCCCAGCGCGATGCGGCCCGTCACCTCGAGATCCGCAAACGGATGCGTGAGATCGAGCAGTCGATCCTGCTACGGGCTCCGGAGCACGACCTCGAGCCCTCGCTGGACCGCATCGCCGCCGTGATGGAGCTGCTGGGCGACCCGCAGCACGCCTTCCCGGTGATTCACGTCACCGGGACCAACGGCAAGACCTCGACAACCCGGATGATCGAGCGGATGCTGCGCGAGATGGGCCTGTCCACTGGACGGTTCACCTCGCCCCACCTGCACAACATCCGTGAGCGGATCGCGCTGAACGGCGAGCCGATCGACGCTGAGCGGTTCATCGCCGCCTACCAGGACGTGCTGCCCTTCATCGAGATGGTGGACGTCAGGTCGGCCGCCGAGGGTGGCCCGCGGATGACCTACTTCGAGGTCCTGGTGGCCGTCGCGTATGCCGCGTTCGCCGACGCCCCCATCGATGTGGCCATCGTGGAGGTGGGCATGGGCGGCTCGTGGGATGCCACCAACGTCGTCAACGCCACTGTCGCCGTGGTCACCCCGATCGCGATGGACCACGAGCGGTTCCTGGGGCCCACCGTTGAGGGCATCGCCACCGAGAAGGCCGGGATCTTCAAGACCGGCGCGCTGGTGGTCAGCGCGGTCCAGGAGCCGGAGGTCGCCGAGATCCTGATCAGAGCCGCCCAGGAGGTCGGCACGACACCGGCCTTCGAGGGCAGCGGGTTCGGCATCCTGCGTCGTGAGGTGGCAGTCGGCGGCCAGCAGCTGGCTATCCGCGGGCTTGGCGGTGACTACGAGGACCTCTTCCTCCCACTGCACGGTCCCCATCAGGGCCACAACGCCGCGTTGGCGCTGGCGGCCGTCGAGGCCTTCGTCGGCGGCGGGGACAGCCGGCTCGACCTCGACGTGATCCGCGCAGGGATGGCCGGGGTGACATCACCGGGCCGGCTCGAGGTGGTCCGTCGTTCGCCGACCGTGCTGGTGGACGCAGCTCATAACCCGGCCGGGGCGCTGGCTCTGCGAGCGGCGATGGAGGACTCCTTCAACTTCGCCAAGGTCGTCGGCGTGGTGGCGATCCTGGAGGACAAGGATGCCCTGAGGATGCTCGAGATCTTCGAACCCGTGATGGGCGAGATCGTCGTCACCCGCACTACGTCACCGCGGGCGATCAACCCCACGCGGCTGGGGGAGCTGGCCGTCGAGGTCTTCGGCGAGAGCCGGGTCACCGTCGTCGACAACCTGCCCGATGCCCTGGACCGCGCCGCGGGAATGGCCGATGAGGGAGGGTACGGCGGGGGAGTGCTGGCAACCGGCTCGATCACCACCGCGGCCGAGATCCGGATGCTGCTGGGGGTCACCAGCGGATGAGCCGGATGCGCGCGATCACCGGTGACGCCGTGGTGTTCTACGGCGTGCAGGGCAAGATGACCCGGCGGCTGGCTGGCGTTGTCATCGGCACCCAGGGCCTGGCCGTCTTCTTCGGCGCACTGGTGGCCCGGGGTCTGGCCGCAGCAGGGGTGGCCGGGGGCGAGCGGGCCTCCGGCTCGCTCCTGCTGGGTGGTTCGGTGCTGGCGGTCCTGTGCCTGCTGGATGCCGGGCTGCTGCGCCGGCCGTGGGGGATCACGCTGGGCTGGGCATTGCAGGTCGCGACCCTGGCCAGCGCGTTCGTGGTCCCGGTGATGCTGCTGGTCGGTCTGCTCTTCGACGCCCTGTGGGTGACCGCCCTCGTTCAGGGACACGCCATGGACGAGCACACCCGGGTTGTTGACGAACAGTGGCACGCCGCCCAGCAGCAGGCTTCGCCGGAGACGCCTGCTCAGGACGGATAGGCTTGTCCACTGTGACGACAAAGATTGAACGTTCGCTTGTCCTGGTCAAGCCCGACGGCTTCACGCGTGGTCTGACCGGTGAGGTGCTGGGCCGGATCGAGTCCAAGGGCTACGCCCTGGTGGCCCTGAAGATCTTCACCCCCGACCGTGAGCGGCTGGCCCTGCACTATGCCGAGCACGTGGGCAAGCCGTTCTACGAGCCTCTGCTGGACTTCATGTCCGGCGGCCAGGTGACAGCCGTGGTGATCGAGGGGCAGCGGTGCATCGAGGGCTTCCGCGCCCTGGCCGGGGCCACCGACCCGACGGTTGCCCTGCCTGGCACGATTCGCGGCGATCTCGGCCGCGACTGGGGCGCCAAGGTTCAGGCGAACATCGTGCACGGCTCGGACTCCCCGGAGTCGGCTGCCCGCGAGATTGCCATCTGGTTCCCCGAGCTCTCCTGACCTGCCGGCGGCTTAGCCGCGTTTGAACCGCCTAGTGTCCCTGAAGGGGCAGGTGCGGGTGCGCTAGCCGCGTTTGGCCGGCATGCGTCCCTCATGGGGGCCGGGGAGCCTGAGAGAGTGCGTTTACCTCTTTGGCCGGCAAATGTGCGTGGTAGGGGCGGGGGGCTCGGTGCGTTGCCGTGTTTGGCCGGCATACGTCCCCGGTGTCAAGGGTCAGCCGGCTGTGGCTGTGTCCAGGCCCTTGATCAGCAGCTCGAGCAGGGCGGCGAGGTCCTCGCGCTGCGGGCGGGACAGCGGCGCGAGCACGTCGGACTCCACCAGGTCGGACTCGCGCATCGCCGCCTTGAAGGTCTGCCAGCCCTCGTCGGTGAGCGTGATCAGCACCCGGGTGCGGTTCTCCGGGTCGGCGGCCCGGGCGATCAGGTTCCGCTGGGCCATCCGGTCCAGGCGGTGGGTCATCGACGAGGGAGCGACGCAGCTCACCTCGGCGAGCTGGGTCGGGGTGAGGGCCTGGCCCTCGTTGCTGCGTGCCAGCTGCGACAGCACGGCCCACTCGCCTGCGGAGAGGTCGAGGTCGGCGAGCTGCCGCGTGTACCACTGGTCCAGCTTGCGAGCCAGTCCGTGAACCGCGGTGATCACCCGCTGGACCGACTCCTCACCGCCGGCTGCGACATACGCGGCAACCTCTGTGCGGTATTCCTGCTCGGCGCTCTGCACGAAGCGTTCAGGAGTCTGGATGGCCCTGCGCGGAGCGCGCTTCGCCGCTGACCCTGCCGGGCCTGCTGAGCCTTGGGTTGTCATGGCTCCATTGTGTCATGCTAGAGTTTCGATATCGAAGTATTCGATACCTAAGAGTTTGAAACGCAAGGCTTCCTCTCCGCACGATCACGGAGACGAGGCCGGCGAACGGGCAGGCCCGCCCCCGAATGGCTGAGGCCCTGAACAAGTGGAGGATTCGATGAAGCGCGCACGGTTGCTGGTGTTGGCGTCGACGGTGAGCATGCTGGGCTGGGGCGCCATCCTGCCCTACCAGTACGCCTATGCGGCGAACACCCGTCACTGGGGCGGGCTCGTCGCCGCCGGTGCTTCCAGCCTGTTCTCCATCGGCGCCCTGGTTGCCGCCCCGATCGGCGGGCGGCTGGCCGACCGGTTCAACCCTGCCCGCGTCGTCGTCGGCGCCCAGATCGTCGCTGCCCTGGCCAGTACGTTCCTCATCGTCGCCGGCACGCCGGCGTTCTTCCTGCTGGGCATGTTCGTCTTCGGCGCCGGGATCACCGCGGCGATACCTGTCCAGACGATCCTGGTGCTCCGCTGGGTCGGCTCTGCTGACCGCCGGCGGGTCTTCGCACTCGTCTTCACCGGGTCCGCCGTCGGGATGGCCATCGGGGCCTTCACGGCCGGGTTCCTGGTCGACCTGAAGTCCATCGACGGTATGCGGCCGGCCTTCGCGACTGCGACCATCGGCTTCCTCATCTCGGCCTCCCTGGTCGGCTTCGCCGGTCGCGGGGCGCCGGTGGACGAGGTCAGCACGCCGCAGGATGCGCCGAAGGGCTCAGCCGGGTCGGCGATCCGGATCATCCTGGCAACGCCGGCGCTGCGCTGGACCGCCGTCATCACGGCCACCCTGGCACTTGGCTTCTACGCCCAGTTCGAGTCCGGCCTGCCGGCCTACGCGATCACCGTGCTCGGGGTCTCTGAGCGCACCATCGGCACGGCTGCAGCGGTCAACTGCCTGGTGATCATCGCCCTGCAGATGGCCGTGATGAAGTGGACGGCCAAGCGCTCTTCGCCGTCGCTGCTGGTGGCTGTCGGCTCGATCTGGGTGTTCTCGTGGCTGCTGCTGGCCGCAGCGTCCTTCGTACCGGCGCTGGCCGGGGCGATGTTCGTGATGGTCTACGGGGTCTTCGCGGTCGGCGAGACGATGTACGCGCCGGTGCTCAACCCGCTCACGGCCAGCCTGGCACCCGCCGGCATGGTCGGCACCACGCTGGGCATCTTCGCTGCCCTGCAGACCGGGGTGTCCGCGGTGGGTCCGCTGCTCGCCGGAGTGGCTCTCAGCGCCGGGCACGGCTCGCTGTTCGTGGCAGTTCACGTGGGGATCAGCCTGGTTGCGGTGGTCGCGGCGCTTCGGCTGCGCTCCCTCCTGTCGGGTTCCAGGGCAGGCCAGCCGGCCGGCATACCGGCACGCGACCTGCCAGACGGATCCGGTCAGATGCCGGCAGCCGCAGATGGGCTGCGCGACCTTCGACTGCCGCAGGCCGCGTAGCCCAAGTACCCTGCACCTATGGCCCGGTACTTCGACGTCCATCCGGTGGACCCGCAACCGCACAGCATCGCGCAGATCGTGGCCCTGCTGCACGATGATGCCCTCATCGCCTATCCCACGGACGCCAGCTACGCTCTGGGCTGCCAGATGGGCAGTCCGACCGGCCCGGAGCGCATTCGCCGTCTTCGCGGCCTGGATGAGCGGCACCATTTCACGCTCGTCTGTGCGGACTTCGCCCAGCTCGGTCAGCTCGTCGACCTGAACAACGCGGCCTTCCGCGCCATCAAGACGGCGACTCCGGGCCCTTACACGTTCATCCTGCCGGCGACCAGGGATGTCCCGCGGCGACTGGCGCATCCGAAGAAGCGGACCGTCGGGGTGCGCATCCCCCACCACCCCCTGGTGCGGGCGCTGCTACGCGAGCTGGGTGAGCCGCTGGTGTCCAGCACCCTGATGCTCCCGGACGCCGACGAGCCGATGACCGATGGCTGGCAGATCCAGGACGAGCTAGGTCATCAGCTCGACGCAGTGGTGGACGCCGGCGAGTGCGGCAAGGACCTCACCACGGTGGTGGACTGGTCCGAGGGGTACCCCGAGGTGGTACGGGTAGGGCTGGGCGATCCGAAGTACTTCCTGTAGTCACTGCCTCCCGTGGTCACCACTTCCTGCAGAAACCAGGTCACGAAGCCAGCACGTCCCGAAGGCAGCATGTCCCGAAGACACGCGGGGACCGGCAAAATAGCTGGGTTCATCACTGTGGTGACTGCCTCCGCAGGGGCATCCTGAGGACATGAGCGGTATCCGGGCAAGCTTTCGCACGATCCCAGGCACGTACGCCGCGGTTGGTCGCAGCGGGAACCAGACGGTCGTGGTCGACCGCCCCGAGGGTGTCGCCGGTGGACGTGGTCTTGGCTTCAACGGCGGCCAGCTGCTGGCGATGGCTATCGGCGGCTGCCTCTGCAACGACCTGCGCTACGTCGCGCACGACTGGGGGGTCGAGCTCGACGACGTCATGGTGGACGTGAGCGTGGACCTCGAGGATGGTGTGGTGGTGGCGGCAACGGTGCAGATCGGGGTGTCCTCGCCGAAGTCCGTCGACACCAGGGCTCTGGCTGAGCGCGCGGTGGAGATCTCGACGGTTCTCGGCGCCGTCCGGTCAGGGTTTGACGTGGACGTGCAGATCGACTCTGACTAGTGCCGGCTCGGGGGCCACTGCCACAGTTTGAGGCAGGCAACTCCGGCCGCGCCCATGCCGAGGAAGACGACGGGCCAGGGCGCCGGTGGCGGCCCCGTTCCTGCCGGGCTGCGGCTGGTCCTACTACCGTGATGGGTGTTGCCAAGACGGCTTCACCCGGCGGTACCACGAGCCATGTCGGGCGCCATTAGGCTCGGGCGATGATCCAGGTCCGTGACACCGGCTCGCCCGGGTCTCGGGTGCTGAGCTCGTGCTGACCGCCATCGACCCGCTGCCGTGCCTGCCCCGGCGGATCCTGGTCGCGGGGACCTCTGGCTCGGGCAAGACGACACTGGCCGGGCGGATCGCCGACCTGGCGGGCCTGCCGCATACCGAGATCGATGCCCTGTTTCACGGGCCCGGCTGGACGCCGCGAGAGAGCTTCATGCTCGAGGTAGCCGCCCTTGCTGCCCAGCCGGGCTGGGTGACCGAGTGGCAGTACAGCAGTGCGAGGCCGTTGCTCATGAAGAATGCGGGCCTGCTGGTGTGGCTCGACCTGCCGCTCGCCGTGGTCATCCGGCGGGTGGTCCGGCGTACCGTGCAGCGGCGGCTCGGTCGGGCGGTTCTGTGGAACGACAACCAGGAACCACCGCTGAGGACCTTCTTCACCGACCCTGACCACATCGTGCGGTGGGCGTGGCGGACCCGTCACGCCACCGCCATGCGGGTGGCACACGCGGTGATCTCCCGGCCGGATCTGAGCGTGGTGCGGCTGACCAGCCAACACGCGGTGGACGGGTGGCTGGCGGGCCCGCTGCTGGAGATCTGCCAGCCGGACAGCCTCACCGAATGCCTGGACGGCATCACGGAACACCCCGGGTGAGAATCGAACCCGTTGTTATCTATCTAAGGGATCGCGGCTGTTCTCTATGGGATCGCGGCCTGGTAACTCTCGAGGCGGACGACGAGCTCCGCGGGCCGGCTGAGAGCGACCAGGTGACCGCCGGGCATCTCGTCGGGCGTCATACCAAGGCGTTCACGGACCACCCGGCGCTGGAACTCGACGGGAAAGAAGCGGTCGTCTCTGCCTTGCAGGAACTTCGTGGGCACGTCGGGCCAGGCGGTCAGCGGCCAGGGCTGGCTGAACGGGGTGGTGGACTGTGCCGGGGCTCCCCTTGCCATGGCTTCAGCCCTGACCTCGGCTGGCACGTCGTGGAAGAAGGCTTCGAGCAGGTCCGGGTCGTCGTCGAGACTGCGACCCTCGCGAGTCGCCTGCCGGGCGCGGGCCGGACCGTGGGCGGTGTTGGCCCACCAGTCGCCGGCACTCTCCCCGGGTGCCGGGACCATGGCGTTGAGCAGGACCAGCAGATCGACCGGAAGCCGCTCGCAGACCAGGGGCGCACTGAACCCGGCCAGCGACTGGGCGACCACGATGAGCCCGGTTCGACCGCCGAGGGCGTCAACCACCGCGTCGGCGTACTCGGTCAGACCGGCTGAGTCGTCGCCGGCCGGCAGGTCCACGGCCACCACCTCGTGCCCGCGCTGTTCCAGCTCTGGCACCAGCCGATGCCAGTACCAGGCGTCGCCTCCCGCTCCCGGGATGAGCACGAAGGTTGTCATGCGTCAAAGGAACACCGGGGTGTGGTGAGCGTCAACCCCGTCAGGCGGATGGTCGGTCAGGGACCGCAGGAGGCGTGGCGAACCGGAGGTCCACGGCATCACCGACACTGCGGTAGCCGACGGCCCGATAGATCCTGTTGGAGGTGGGGTTCGCCAGATCGGTGAACAGCATGCAGGTGCGTCCGGGTACGGCGAGCTCGCGGGCGGTCAGGGATGCCACGCAAGCACTAGCGAAACCACGCTTGCGCTGTTGTGGAGGCGTGTAGACGAGGGCGACCCGGCTCACACCACCCTGCGCAGGGGTGACCGAAGCCATGGAGACGGGCGCGCCGTCCATCTCCCAGACGGCCAGCCGCCCGGCCTCGATCCGTGGTCCGATCTCGTCCCTCCCGCTGGGGGTCGCGCCCGCCTCAGCGAAGAACTGCTCTGCCCAGACCCGCAGCAGCGGCGCATCACCGTCGGTGGCCGGGCGAAGCCGTCCAGGGATTCCCGGACAGGATGCTGACGTCATGGGCGGCGTACACGCCCTGCCGCATACCAGTGGTTGCCCGGGGGCCACCGAGGCGCGCCCATTCGGTGGCGAAGTCCTGTGGCGCGTCGCCCAGACCCGCAACGCCCGGCAGGTCGGGGCGCAGCCGCCACAGCATCCGGGCCAGCGAGTGCATCGCCCGGGCCCGGCCGGGCCCGTGGACAGGTAGGCGCCATGCGGGGGCGTGTGCTGGGCTGCGGCGTCGACCCCCTCGTCGTCCTCCACCCAGAGCCACAGGTTCGACCCGATATCCGGGACATCGGGGCCGCTGCCGGCTGCAGCTGAACTGAGCGGGACGCTGTGCTCGACCGGCCGGCGCCGAAGGAAGGCGCCCGCGACGGCCAGATACTCCCCGGCGTCGGTGGTGTGCTGCGGGAACAGCACGTTCGGCCCGCTCCGGCGGATCATGGCGACATAGTGCCAGTCGCTACGCTCTGGGCCATGCCCGCACTACCATTTCCCGCACCACCCCTTGCCCATGAGACCGTGCTGCTTCGCCCCTGGCGGGAGGCAGATCTGCCTGACAACCTGATGGCCTTCAGCGATCCGGTGACCGAGCACTTCTTCTGTCCGCAGGCCACACCCTTCACGGTGGAGGATGCCCCGCGGCTGCTTCGATGGCCAGGAGTCGGCCTGGCTGCGCGGGGAGGAGACGCACAGGACTCTTCGATAGTGCCGGCGGTCTTCGGCTGACTCTGGGTGGGACCCGGGCGTACCTGTAAGCCCGCCGGTGGGGGCGGGTTGTGGGGCTGGGGGTTCAGAGGTGCCAGGTGACTTCGGTGGTGGTGGCGGTGGCGGTCCAGCCGCGTTGGTGGGCGATGGTGTGGTGGCGTCCGCATAGGAGGGCGGCGTTGGT
>JBBRZQ010000167.1:0-9187 GCA_038236535.1 Actinomycetales bacterium | reverse complement strand
TCCACACTCCAAAAACCCGCACCATCGATGTCCTCACAGGCACCAACCATGTCCTCAGTCGCCATACGGGTTGCCATCAGGCTCTGGTGCGCGTCCCGCAGGGCGAGCTCTGTGACACCGATCTTTCGCTGCGTATCCACGTCCATCAGTATGTCCTTTGGGTCTATGGTCTGACCAATCGCGTCTGACCAATCATCTCCCCTGTGCGCACCGTCGCGCACAGGGCCCTTCGAGTCGTCGTGCGACCAGCTGGGGGACCCGGCGTCGAGTCGCCCGACTGGTGACTGCTCAGCTCAGCCGTGTTCGGGGATCATCACGATCGAGCCTGACGGGCACTCGGTCATGCAGATGCCGCAGCCCTTGCAGAAGTCGAGGTTGAACGTGAAGCCCTTGCCGACCCCGAGCTTGATGACTGCGTTGTCCGGGCACACGCCGAAGCAGTTGTCGCACTCGAAGCAGTTGCCGCACGACATACAGCGACGGGCCTCATACAGTGCCGTCGACTCGTCCAGGCCCTGCACCACCTCGTCGAAGGTCGAGGACCGGCGCGCTGCCTCCAGTCGCGGTCGCACCGTTGCCGGGGCGTCGGAGTAGTACCAGGTGTTCAACGTGTCGTGCTCGACGACCGGGTGCTTGTGCGCGGGCTCGTGCGGCTTCTCGCGCAGCCAGGCGTCGATGTGGCGCGCTGCCTTCTTGCCGTGCCCGATCGCCGTGGTGACCGTGCGCTCGGCAGGCACCATGTCGCCACCGGCGAAGATGCCGGCGTGGCCGGTCATCATGGTGGGGTCGACCGTGACGACACCGTCATGGACCTGCAGACCTGGCACGCCGTCCAGCAGGGACAGGTCGACATCCTGGCCGAGTGCCAGCACCAGGGAGTCGGCCTCCAGCTCCTCCAGCTCACCGGTGGGCTGCGGGAACCCCCTCTCGTCGAGCTCCATCCGCTCCACCATCAGCACCCCGGCCTCAGCGTGCCTGACCGTCGAGAGCCACTTCATCAGGACGCCCTCCTCGAGAGCCTCCTCGATCTCGGTGTCGTCGGCCGGCATCCGCTCCCGGGTCCGCCGGTAGACGATCACGGCCTCTTCGGCGCCGAGCCGCTTGGCGGTCCGGGCCACGTCGATGGCCGTGTTGCCCCCGCCATAGACGACGACCTTGCGACCGAGCAGAGGCGGTTGGCCGTTCTCGACGCTGTGCAGCAGGTGGACCGCGTCCAGGATCTTGGCGGACTCACCAGCCGGGATGTAGGCGCGCTTGCCGATGTGCGCCCCCACGGCGAGGAACACGGCATCGAACCCCTCCGCCATCGCCTCTTTGACGTTGTCGACGCGCCGGCCGAGCTCGATCCGCACGCCCATGTCGGTGATCCGGGCGATCTCAGCGTCCAGCACCTCGCGTGGCAGCCGGTACTTCGGGATGCCGAACCGCATCATGCCGCCCGGTGCGTCAGTCGCATCGCGCACGGTGACGTTGTGCCCCAGCCGGCGAAGGTGGTATGCCGCAGACAGCCCCGACGGGCCGGCGCCGACCACCAGCACATGGCGACCAGACGGTTCGGCCGTGACGGGGGTGCTCCACCCCTTCTCGATCGCGAGGTCACCCAGGAACCGTTCGACCGAGTTGATGCCCACGGCTTCGTCCAGCTTCCCGCGACTGCAGACCGACTCGCACGGGTGGTAGCAGACCCGGCCCATCACGGCGGGGAACGGGTTCTCCACGACGAGGGCGCGCCAAGCCTTCTCATACGACCCGTCCTCGGCGGTGTAGAGCCAGCTCTGGATGTTCTCGCCGGCCGGGCAGGCGTTGTTGCACGGCGGCATCAGGTCCACGTACTGGGGACGCTGCACGCGCCAGGACCCGGTGTGGTTCGCCAGGCTCGACCCGACATTGAGCGTGATCGCGAAGGGCTTGTCCATCAGCTGGCCTCTTCCGTGCGCGGCAGGAGCCCATATCGCTCGATATTGCGGTCCGCCTTTGCCTGCAGCCGGTTGATGGTGTCGTCCCGCCGTTGCGGCGAGAACAGGTGTGCGTAGCGCTTCTGGGTCCTCAGGTAGTCCTCGACCGGCACCTGTCTGCGGATCGGCGTCGACGCCACCACCTCGCCGTGCTCGGCCTCGAAAACGGGAAAGAGCCCGCTCTGGGTCGCCAGCCTGGCGATCTTCAGGGTGTCGCAGGACGGCGAGCCCCAGCCCAGCGGGCATGGCACGAACACATGCAGGTATCGCGCTCCGCGGAACTCCATCGCCCGGGTCACCTTCGCCTCCAGATCACGGACGTCGGCCACGGTCGCCGTTGCCACGTAGGGGATCTCATGGGCCATGGCGATCCGCGGCAGGTTCTTGCCCTGTCCGAAGCTGGCACCCGGCTCCGCTCCCACCGTCTGTGTCGTCATCGTGCGGGCGGCGGGCGGGGTAGCCCCGGACCGCTGCACGCCCGTGTTCATGTAGGCCTCGTTGTCGTAGCAGATGTAGAGCACGTCGTCGTTGCGCTCGAACATGCCGGACAGGGTTCCGAAGCCGATGTCAACAGTGGCGCCGTCGCCGCCCTGGCTGACGACTCGCACGTCGGTGCGCCCCTTGGCCTTCATCGCCGCGGCCACACCCGTGGCCACCGCCGGGGCGTTGCCGAAGAGCGAGTGCAGCCAGGCGATCCGCCAGGACGTCTCGGGGTAGGGGGTGGAGAACACCTCCAGGCACCCGGTGGCATTCACCGCCACCAGCTGCCCGCTGGTGGCCCGCATGGCTGCATCGAGGGCGACCCGCGCACCCAGTGCCTCCCCGCAACCTGTGCAGGCGCGGTGGCCGGACGTCAGCGAGTTCGAGCGCTCGGTGTCGGACTGGACAGAACGCTGCTCCTGGGTCAGCAGCCGGTTGCCGACCGCGAAGCTTCCTACCTGGTAGAACTTGACCGGTCCGGCGGTGGACCCGGTGCTCGGCGCGGCGCCTGTGGCATTGCCGGGCGCAGGGGTCGTGGCGGTAGTCATCGCAGCTTCCTTCTCACTGTCGGTCCTTGACACGATCGGTCCTCATCACAGTCGGGCGCCGACGATGCCCACGTCGCGCAGCACGTTCTCAGCGGGTGAGCCCGAGCGATGGTTCTGCTTCTCGCGGGCCAGCTCACGATCCACGATGTCGTGGTCCAGGTCCAGGAAGGTCAGGCGGTCCAGCTCGTCAGCGGCTGCCTTGTCGAACAGCCCGTGCAGGGACTCCTTGGTGATCGCCCGGCCGCCGAGCCCGGCGATGACGGTGTAGCACTTCAGCTCGATGCCTGCCCGTGACGTACGGACGTTGGCAGCCAGGATCCCGCCGATCCCCACCGCCAGTGCCTTCTCCAGCACCACGACGCGTTTCACGTCCTTGAGCGCCTGCCGGACCTCGTCCAGCGGGAACGGGCGGAATGAGGTGATCCCCAGAACCCCGATCGAGACTCCACGATCGCGCTGCTCGTCCACCACGTCCTTGATCGTCCCCAGGACCGAACCCAGGGCGATGACGATCGTGTCAGCGTCCTGGCAGCGGTACGGCCGCACCAGACCGCCCGAGTCGCGTCCGAAGACCCCGGCAAACTCACGTGCCACCTCCGGGATCACCTCCAGCGCCTGCAGCTGCTTGGCATGAGCCAGGTAGCGGACCTCCATGAAGGCCTCGGGACCCACCATCGCGCCGATCGAGACCGGCGCCTCGGGGTCCAGCACCTGCCTGGGCACGAACGGCGGCAGGAAAGCGTCGACCAGCTCCTGTTCGGGAACGTCCACCCGCTCCACGGCGTGAGTCAGGATGAAGCCGTCCATGCAGACCATGACCGGCACCGACAGCACCTCAGCGATCCGAAACGCCTGAACGTGAAGGTCGGCAGCCTCCTGATTGGTCTCGGCATACAGCTGGATCCACCCGGAGTCGGCCTGCGACATCGAGTCGCTGTGGTCGTTCCAGATGTTGATCGGTGCCCCGAGAGCCCGGTTGGCCACCGTCATGACGATCGGCAGACCCAGCCCGGCAGCGTTGTAGACAGCCTCGGACATGTACAGCAGCCCCTGGCTCGCGGTCGCCGTGTAGGCACGGGCACCGGCGGCGCTGGCGCCGATGGCCACGGACATCGCGGCAAACTCCGACTCGACGTTGACGAACTCGCAGCTGGTCAGCTCGCCGGACTTCACCAGGGCGCTGAGCCCCTCGACGATGTGCGTCTGCGGCGAGATCGGGTAGGCGCAGATCACCTCCGGACGGCAGCACGCCACCGTATCGGCGACCGCCTTGGACCCCTCAACCTGTCTAAGCACCGACTCGCTCCTTCAGCTGGGACTTCACGAATGAGTAGGCGGCCGTTGCGGCCACGCAGTTCTTCTCGGCGACCTTCCCGGGGAACCTGCCGCGGATGGCGTCGCAGACCGACTCCACGGTGATCGCCCGGGTCTGTGCGGCAAAGGCCCCGAGGAGCACCGCGTTGGGCACCGGGCGGCCGAGGTGCTCCAGTGCGAGGTCGGTGGCCGGCACCGTGATCAGGCGCCCCACCGCCCGATCGCTGACGAGGTCGTCGAGCCCCAGCTCGCTGAAGGTGCGGGTGGAGTTGATCAGCACATAACCGTCCGGCAGCAGGCCGGCAAAGACATCAACGTGGCCCAGCAGCGTCTCGTCCTGGATGATCAGGGCGTCTGGGGCCATCACCGGCTCACGCACCCGGATGTCACTGTCGGCGATCCGGCAGAAGGCGACGACCGGCGCACCGGTTCGCTCCGAACCAAAGCTGGGGAACGCCTGTGCATGGTGGCCCTCGGCGAACGCTGCCTCGGACAACAGCTCGGCCGCGGTGACAACTCCCTGGCCACCACGGCCGTGGATACGGACCTGGAACACAGGCGATCACTACCTTTCAGAGATATCGTGAACAGCGACGCGCCAGTGGTGTCAGAGGTGTCCGAGGAGCAGGGCCTGGACCACGGCGTCGTGCTCCGCCAGCACCGAGGGTCGACCAGGCAGCCGGTTCCCGGTCACGGTCAGGAACCGCCCGGTGCCGCAGACCTGGATCGTCACGCCGTGGGAGTCGAACCTGGAGCCGCTGGCCACGTCGGCGTAGCAGAACACATGGATGCCGTGGCCCGAGAGTGACAGCTCGGCGTAGGTATCAGGCAGCAGGTCGAGGATCGCCTGCGCACCGGGGGTCGGCACTCCGTCGATCACGCAGTGGCTGAGGTCGAGCGAGACGATGCCGTCGCCGTCGAGAACAAAACCGAGCCCGTCGCCCGTGCTCGACGCCTTCGCCCTTGCGTAGGTGGTCCAGGTCGGCGGGTCCATGACCCAGGCTGGCTCTCCGTTGGTCGTGATCGGCCGTTGGTGATCGTGGCGGGTCCATCGACGCAGGGCGCGCAGCTTGGCAGGTATCTGGTCGATCGGCTTCGCGGGGACCTCCGGGGTGGCGGGCAACGGGTCGCCGGGCAAAGCTGCAGCCGGGTCGCAGTCACGGGGCTCGAACCAGGCCTCCGTCGAGCTCTTGGTGCGCGATCGCCTGCCAGCCTCGGTGAGGTCCTCGAGGGGGCCGCTGATCGCGGAAAGGTTCGGTCGATGTTCAGGAATCATCGGGTCTCCCTTTTATGGTCTTACCAAAGTCTCTGGATGACCATACGGTATTATCCGCAAATATCCCAACGGAGCGGATACGTCGAGGTGACCAGATGGCCGCCGGATAATTGCTGAGGGCGCCGGAGCGAGGTTCAGTCGGTCACCCGGCTGTCGGGTCGCCGGTAGTCCAGGTCCAGGTACTCCGGGTGGCGGCCCATCCACTGCTGGACGAACGGGCAGATGGGCAGGACAGGAAGGCCCTGGGAGCGGACGTCATCCAGCGCTCCGCGGACGAGCCGGCCCCCGACCCCCTGGCCCTCTTCGGCCGGCTCGATCTCGGTGTGGGTGAACACGATCAGCCGGTTGGCCCTCTGGTAGGCGGCGAAGCCGAGGAGCTGACCGTCGCGACGGATCTCGTAACGCTGGCGTTCCGGGTTGTCGATGACTTCGGTGTCCATCAGGGTCCTTCCGGTGAGAGGGGGGTGAGCCTGCAAGGGTCGGTGGTCCCCTCCGTCTCAGGCGGGATGGCCGGCCTGATCGGGGACCGCGGTCAGTGGCGGGCCGTCGACCGGGCAGCAGCGCCGCGCCGGCTCCGGCTCTCGGGTCGGGTCGGTCGCGGTCTCGGAGGGGATGGGCTCCGGGGTGCGGACAAAGACCGCTGCCAGGAGCCCGCCGGTGACCAGCAGGGCGACGCAGACCCAGATCACCGTGCGGAAGGCCGGCTCGAGGACGGCCGGATCGGTGTAGCTGAGCCCGCTGAGACCGGCCAGCAGGGGCAGGGCGGCCACGGCGAGCAGTCCGCCGATCCGGGCCACGGCGTTGTTGACCCCGCTGGCAAGCCCCGCGTGGCTCTCGGACACCGAGGCGAGGGCGGTCGCGGTCAGCGGCGCGACGGTCAGTGCCAGCCCGCAGCCGAACACTGACACCGGTGGCAGGACATCGACCAGGTACGACGCGTCCGGGCCGATCCGGGACAGCCCGGCCACCCCGACCGCGGCCAGCAGTGGCCCGGCTGTCATCGGTATCCGCGGCCCGATCCGCGCGCTCAGGCCCCCGGCCCGCGCCGAGAAGGCCAGCATGATCAGGGTCACCGGCAGCAGCGCCACCCCGGCGGCCAGCGGGGTGAACCCGGCGACGACCTGCAGGGTCAGCACCAGCCAGAAGAAGATCCCGCCGAGGGCGGCATACACCGCGAAGGTCACCGCGTTGGTGGCGCTGAAGACCCGGGAGGCGAAGAGGCCCAGCGGCAGCATCGGCTCAGCCGTGCGCGTCTCCCAGACGAGGAAGCCGGCGAGCCCGAGCACGCCGACGGTCAGCGACCCCCGGACGGCAGCCGATCCGAGCCCGTCGCTGGGCCAGGCGATCAGGCCGTAGGTCAGCCCGGCCAGCCCCACGGCCGCCAGCCCGGCCCCGGTGGCGTCGATGTGGTGGGAGGCCGCAGGGTCGCTCGACTCGGGCACCTGCCGCCTGGCGATGACCACGACGGTCAGCGCTATCGGGACGTTGATCAGGAAGATCCAGCGCCAGGAGGTGACCCCGATCAGCCACCCCCCGATGAACGGGCCGGTGGCACCGGCGATCCCGCCGAGCCCGGACCAGGCGCCGATGGCCCTGCCCCGGTCATCGGGGCGGAACGAGGCCTGCAGGATGGCCAGGCTGCCCGGGGTCAGCAGGGCTCCGCCGACTCCCTGCAACGCGCGGGCGGCCACCAGGGTCTCGATGTTCGGCGCCAGCCCGCAGAGCATCGAGGCCAGCGCGAACCACAGCACGCCGACGATGAACACCCGGCGCCGGCCGAGACGGTCCCCCAGGGAGCCACCCAGCAGGATGAGGCAGGCCAGCGTCAGCGTGTACGCATTGACCGTCCAGGTCAGCGCCGAGAGCCCCGCGTCCAGGTCCTTGCCGATGACCGGCAGCGCGATGTTGACCACTGTCGCGTCGACGAAGGTGAGGCTGGAGCCCAGCACGGTGGCCGCCAGGACCCACCGGGCCCGCCGCTCACCGTAGGCGAGGCCGGCAGGTCTGCTGGGTTCCTGCCCGGGCGCAGCGTCGGTCTCCCCAGTGCCCATGGCTCAGTCTCTCCCGGGTCTGCGCTGCAGCCAAGGGTCACCAGAGCGGGTCGGCGCCGTCCTCGAGGTAGGCCGTCCCGGCCCGGTGCCCGGCGAGCCGCCTCAGCAGCCGGGTGACGTAGGGGGCCGCGCTTCGCTCGACGTCATCCAGGGTGCACCAGTGCAGCGAGCGGATCTCGTGCGGTTCGAGGCTGGCCCGGGCGATCACGTCATCGGCGACCCCGAGGTCGAACACGAACAGGACTGCGTCGTCCCAGCCGCGCCACGAGGGCAGCCAGTTGACCGCGACCAGTGACTGCGGCACCACCTCGACGTCCAGCTCCTCGCGGATCTCGCGGACCACCGCGTGGGCCGGCGACTCGTGCGGGTCGACGACCCCGCCGGGCAGGTCCCACTCGTTCTTGTAGCTGAGCTCGCACAGCAGGATCTCGCCGGCGTCGTTGTGGATCAGGCCCTGGGCGATGGCCCGCTTGGTCGGCAGCCCGGCGTTCAGGACGCCGATGAAGCCATCCCGGGAGGTGGGCTCAGGGTCGCTGGCCAGACGGCTCAGCTGCACCCGGTCGCGACGCTCGAGGTCCTCGCCCTCGTCCTGGCTCCCGGCCTTGCCCCCGACCTTTCCCTGGCCGGCCGAACGGACGACTCCCTCCCGGCGCAGGCCAGCCCGGCCGGCGGTCCGCAGCGAGGCGTGGTCGTGCGGCTCCGGGTAGGCCGCGACCCGGTGCAGCCCGAGCTCGTCGAAGGCGTACCGGATCAGCAGCCGCAACGCCCTGGCGCTCACGCCCTGTCCGCGATGTTCGGGATGCACGGCCCAGGAGAGCTCGCCGCTGCCGCCGCCTGCCTGCCGGATCTGCACGGTGCCGGCCGGCCGGCCCTGATGTTCCACGACGAAGCTGACGGCATCGCTGCCCCCGGCGCCGGCCGAGGCATCGTCGAGGCGCAGCGCGACGTCGCCGTCACGCAGGTCTGGCTGGGCAGGAACACTCACGCCAGCACTGTAGGGGAGGCGCCGGCATACTGCCTGGTCCCGATGCTTCTAGGTAGTGGGCCGCCAAGGGCCCTAGGTTGGTCGGAAGGCCTGAGAAGACAACTGCCAGAGGAGTGTTCGTGTCCGGAGAACAGCAGGGCGTGCGAGCGGCCGATGCCTTCGTCTCGTTCGGGATCAGCGGGGACCTGGCCCGCAAGATGACGTTCATCTCGCTCTATCAGCTCGAGCGCCGGGGGCTGCTGGACGCGCCGATCATCGGGGTCGCCGCCGAGGACTGGGCCGACCAGGACCTGCGGCAGCGCGCGGCCGAGTCGATCACTGCGTCGCTGGGTGACGAGCCGGTCGACGAGGTGGTGCTGGGTTGTCTGCAGCAGCGGATGAGCTATGTCGGCGGCGACTTCGCGGAGCCGGCCACCTATGCAGCCGTTGCCAGGGCTCTAGTGCCGCGACGCGTTAATTCGTCTGGGGGCTGATCCAGGCGGTTGGGTCGGCGAGGTAGAGGCCGAGGGCGCAGTCGAGTGCTTCCTCGGGGGTGCCGGTGAAGTGGCCGTTGGGCAGCATGCTCTCTTCGTAGGTTT
>JBBRZQ010000166.1:0-9226 GCA_038236535.1 Actinomycetales bacterium | reverse complement strand
TGATCAGGCCGCTGTCGAGGCGGACGGCGACCCGCGCGGCAACGTCCTTGCCCTCCGGGCCTGAGGTGATGAGGATGGCGGCGGGCCGGACCCGCTCGGCAAGGGTGACGACGACCTCGACCTTAGGGAGGGAGAGGAACTGCTCGATCTCCGGTGCGGACACGGCATACACGGTCGTGGCGCCGTACGTGCCGAGCAGCGCGACCACGTCGTCGGTGGCGTCGCCGCAGACGACCGCGCTGGGCTCGCCAAGGCTGCGGGCGATCGTGAGCAGCTCGAGGGTGGCCTTGCGGACTCCGGTCGGGGTGAGCTCGGCGAGGACAAGGATCTCGGACACGGTGGTCTCCTACCGGTGGTCGGGCACGAAGGTGGATGCGGTGGACGCGACGGACCACGGTCCGGGATGAGGTGCTGGCGCCGGGGCGGTCCGGCTCGTCGTCACGAGACGCCGCGGGCGACTCATCGTCAGCGTCAGCCCCGGGCGACTCATCGTCACAGAGCGCCACGGGCGACGAGGAAGTCGGCGAGCTGAGCCGCGCCGGTGCCGTCGTCGACGACCACGATGCCCGCGGCCTTGGAGGGTGCGGAGGACACGGCGACGACGCGTGTGGCGGACGCCGCGAGCCCGACCGCATCGGGGTCGATCCCGATGTCCGCCAGCGAGAGGGTCTCGATCGGCTTCTTCTTCGCCATCATGATCGCCCGGAAGGCGGGGTAACGGGCCTCGTCGGTCTGGTCGGTGATCGACACGACGGCAGGCAGTTCGGCGCGCACGTGCTCGGTCGCGGTGTCGCCCTCTCGGGTGATCGAAACGTTCGTGCCGTCCACGGACAGCGACCCAGCGAAAGTGGCCTGGTTGACGCCGAGGCGTTCAGCGACCATCGAGGGGACGACCGACATCGCGGCGTCGGGCGACGTCATCCCGGCGAGGACAAGGTCGAATCCGAGGTGCTCGAGCGCCTTGGCGAGCACCAGCGAGGTGGCAAGGGAGTCCGACCCGTGGATGGCGTCGTCCAGCACGTGCACGCCCTTGTCGCCGCCGATCGCGAGCGCCTTGAGCAGCCCGTCCTTCGCGGTCTGGGGTCCGACCGTGAGGTAGGTGATCTCGGCGTCGATCCCACCCTCGACGAGGCGCACGGCCTGCTCGATGGCGTACTCGTCGAGCTCGGAGAGCCGTCCCGCGACAGCGCCGCGGTCGAGGGTCTGGTCGGGCGCGAACGACCAGACGGCGCTCGGTTCGGGAACGTGTTTCACCAAGACGACAATCCGCATACTGGATGCCCTTCACTACCTGGCGCGGGGCGGTTGAGCCCCACGTGTGGGTCTGGCCTTAGGCGAGACGTTACACGTGACCACGGTGCGACCGCGCCCCCAGATGGCCATATGCATCGTCTGATTCACCACCAATTTTCGAACCCGTCGGTAACATGCGGTGCCCTCTGGCCGTCGACGGGACGTTTCTAAGAGTCTTGTTGACTGACTCCACGATTCCGGGTGGCCGGCCGACCCCCGGCTACATTGTGCGGTGGGGTCGGCCATCAGTGTTCTGGTGGCGGTGAGGCCGTCGGTCCCGGGCATCCGGATGTCCATCAGGACGACGACTGGTCGCTCGCGTCGCACCAGCGCGACCGCGGCCGCTCCGTCGCCTGCCTCGTCGACGACCTCCAGCTCGGGCGCGAGCTGGAGCAGCAGGGTTCCCTGCCATCCCTAACGGTGACCCGGGTTGAGGACTGTTGTGCTCGGTCAGGAGGTGTGAGCGCCACTGTCGTTTCTCGAGCTTGTGCTTCAGCCCAGTCCAGATCCTGCGCTCCATGCGGCCACCGAAAGGAACCGGGTGCCCAGCCCGATTGCTCGAGCCTCATCCGTACACTGGCGATGTGTCCAAAGACCCCATGACCCGTGCCGAGTTCGTCGAGTTTGTTCGAGCCGCCAGGTTGGGGGTGGTGGCCACCGTCGACGCCGAGGGGCACCCCGAGGCCGCGCTGGTCGACCTCGCGGTGACCGACCACGGCGAGGTGCTCTTCGACACCAAGGCCACCGCCCGCAAGGTCGTCAACATCGGCGGCAACCAGCGGGTCGCGCTCGTCGTCGGATGGGCCGACAAAGTGTCGGTGCAGGCCGAGGGTGACGCCGAGGTGCTCTCGGGGGCCGAGCGGGAGAAGTACGGCCGGATCCATCAGGAGCAGATCCCGAAGTCCCGCGCGTTCCGCGAGGACTTCACCCTGGTCAAGATGGTTCCGGCCTGGTTGCGCTACTTCGACGCGCGCCCGGAGTCTTTCAGCATCGTCGAGACCCCGCTGGTCTAGCGCACGCATCGGCCGCCCTCCGTGGGGACAAACCCTGGCGGCGAGTTCGAAGGCTGAGCTCGATGGATCGCTCTCCGAGGCCGTTCGCGGCCGACATTTCCTGTGCCTGAGGGTCTGTTGCCGGCGCGTGGGAGCCGCGAGAACGGCCACTGAAACCAATCGTGTGACTCACCCGACCGTCTGTGCTCCTGATGGGTGCGCCCTTCAGTTGTTGGGCTGGACGAACCGCAGCTTGTTGCCGAACGGGTCACGGATGCCGGCGTCGACGCCGTACGGCTGCTCGTTGGGGCCGTCGGTGAACTCGACGCCCTTGGCCGATAGCTCCTCATAGGTCTTGCGGCAGTCGTCGGTGATGAAGCCGACCCAGCCGCCGATCGCGCCCTTGGCGACGAGTTCGCGGACCTGCTCGGCCGTGGTGTCGTCCAGGGCGGGGGCGCCGGGGCGCTCGAGCAGGATCTCGCGCTCGGGGTGGCCGGGGACGCAGACGGTCAGCCAGCGCATGAAGCCGAGGTCGATGTCGGTCTTCACCTCGAGCCCGAGCTTGTTGACGTAGAAGTCGAGTGCCTCGTCCTGGTCGAGGACGTAGATCTGCGAGACGTTGATGGCGTTGAACATTGCTTACCTCTCTGTGCTGGGGGGTGTGCGGCCTGGTGTGAGAAGGCGGTGGGGCGGCGGTTCGTGCCGTCCAGGCGCAGGACGGTGGAGGCGTCGCGGTGCGCGCCCGCCGTCCCGACGTGCTTGTCGCTCACGCTCGGCGGCTTCGGCGAGCAGCTCGTTCGGGGTCTTGCCGGTCTTGTCTTCAACAGCGTCGAGATAGGCCTGGAAGGACACCTTGTTCTCGCTCTCGGATCGGGATCGCTTCTCGTGTCAATGACGTTACCGGTGGGAATCCCGCCTTCCTTCTCCGAAACTGCTCGGTCTTGTCCAGGCCATGGCGAAGTGCGTGGGTACGTAGGCGACCGAAGGGTTGCCGGCGCGGTACTCCCGTGGCGACTCCCCGACTATCGTGCGGAACGTCCGGCTGAACGTGCCCAGGCTGGTGAAGCCGACGGCCATGCAGATGTCGGTGACCGAGCGCTCGGTCTGCCGCAGCATCGCCATCGCACGCTCGACGCGCCGGCGCTGCAGGTAGCGGTGCGGGGTCTCGCCGAAGGTGGCCCGGAAGGTGCGGATGAAGTGCGCCTCGGACACGTGCGCGATCCGGGCAAGGGCGTGGACGTCGAGAGGTTCCGTGTAGTTGCGGTCCATCGCGTCGCGCGCTCGCAGCATGCGGCGATTGGACTCCTCGATCTCCCGGCTCACACCCAGATCATCCAACACTGCCCCACGACGCCAGCGCACATCCGCGGCCGCCTTTTCGCGGCGACCAGCACATGTATCTCAGTCGAGGTTCGGCGACTGTCACCGATCGTTTGCGGAGCAACACGAGAGCAACGGTCGCGGTTCCTGAGCGTCGCTGTGCAGAGAAGTCACGGCCAGGCCTGTCGGAGTTGGCAGGGGTCGACGATCATGGGTCCGGTGACCAGTCGTTTCGCCGTCCTGTGTGTCGACTGCGTCGACCCCGAACCCCTGGCACACTTCTGGTGCGACGTCCTCGAGTGGGGTGTCGTCGACCAGGACGAGACCGGCGTCTCGATCGGCCCGGCCAACAACGTAGGACCACGTATCGACTTCATGGCGGTGCCGGAGGTCAAGGTCGGGAAGAACCGGCTTCACATCGATCTGCGTGCCGACGGCTGCACCACCGCCGAAGAGCTCGGTCGACTGCTCGCCCTCGGCGCCTGCCGAGTTGATGTTGGCCAGGGACCGGACGTGACGTGGGTGGTACTAGCTGACCCCGAGGGCAATGAGTTCTGCCTCTTGGCCCAGACGATTCAACAGCTCGCGGCCCAGGGGAGATGACCAGGCCGTCGACCAGCGGCGAGCCCAGCCTCGATGAATACCTGCGCAAGCGCGCGCTGGGCAACCACGTCCAGGGCGCTTCGCGCTGCTTCATCACGTGCCGCGAGGCAGCCAGCGCGAGGCATGGTCGCCCGTCGAAACGTCCGCATTTGCGCGATGAGCGCGGAGGCGACGCGGAGGCGACGTGACCACCTTCGGTGCCCAGAGACGTCGTTGATCGTCGGACTACCCCCTGCCTGACCGAGTGCTGACCGGTGACGCTTATCGAGAGCTCGGGGAAGCCGCGTGGTCGTGGGTTCTGAGCCAGGTCCGCGCCGACGAGGGCCCGTGGCTACCTCCGTCCGTGTCGCAGGACGGGCCAGACCTGGAACCGGCCGAGGATCGCGACTCGTTGTACGCCGGGATCGCGGGCCTGGCCCCGGTGTTGGCCGAGATCGCCCAGCACCGTGCACTGAGCGACGCCGAGCAGGCGCTCGCGGCAGGGGTCGTGGACCGGCTGTGCGCCCAAGCGAGCGTCCGGACCGAATCCTCGCTGTATGACGGGCTGGCCGGCGATGCGACGGCGCTGAAGCTGCTTGCCTCAGGCAGTGAGTCGATCGCCTTGCAGCGACTCGCCGATCTGGTGACCCCCGCCGGATGGAACACCACGCTCGGGTTCGATCCGGGATCCGATGCACCCTTGACCGACCTCGTCATGGGCGCAGCTGGCGTCGTGCTGACAGCAATCTGGGCTGGCGGTGAGCATGCCGAGGCCATTGCGGCCGCCGGTGGGGACTTCTTGATGCGAGCTGCAGACGTGACCGAGGCCGGCCTGGACTGGGGGATGGTGCCGGGTTGGCCGTCCAGGGGGCCGAACTACTCACATGGGACCGCCGGGATAGCCACGGCGCTGGCCATAGCCGGGACGGCGCTGAAGCGCCCGGACTACGTCCAAACTGCGATCCGTGGCGCCCAGCACCTGCTCGCCGTCGGCTCGCTGGCCGACGGCGGGTTCATCGTCCCGCACACCATCCCGCCCTCCACCCGGGACGTGGAGCCGGTGACGTACAGCTGGTGCCACGGGCCAGCCGGGACATCACATCTGTTCGCTGCGTTGTCGCACGCAGGCGTGGCCGAGGTCGCCGGACTCGAGGTCACCGCGCTCCGACAGCGATGCCTGACCTCCATCCTCGCCTCGGGTGTTCCGCAGCGGCTCCGTCCGGGATTCTGGGACAACGACGGCCGCTGCTGCGGCACCGCTGGGGTCGGGGACGTGTTGCTCGACGCCGCCCAGGACTGCGCAGACCCGGTGCGCACCGCCATACTCGTGGGTGCTGCCCGCACCATGGGAGACGCCCTCGCCGAACGTGCGATTCGTGATCAATCCGGCGCCCGGTGGCGGTTCCTGGAGCACCGGCAGGACCCACCGCTGCTGCCGCCCGGTACTTCGTGGATGCAAGGCGCCGCCGGGATCGCTGCATTCCTGTTCCGCCTCGCCCGCGTCATTCAGGACGAGCCCGGCGCCACGGTGGTCGATCGCCCCGACCAGTGGTGGGCCGTCCCGACCCACCTGCGCACCGTCCACACGAATGGAATGGCCACGGTGAACCCGGCCTGACCGTTGAACGGGGATGCTCAATTGCCGCCTCGGGGCACATCGACCAACCGCCGCCAGCACCGTTCGCCACGTGCATACGAGGATCCGCGTACGGGGAAGGGCCCATCGCCACTCTATGTGGCGTCTGTGGCATCCGCTATCGGCATTCCCGGCGACCGGGGGTCAACTCCGATCACGTCGCACCAGCGTCAGGTGTGAACTGGCAGGGCTGTGTGGCCATGTAGGGCCAACCCCTGGCGGTGCACCGGAGGCCCGGCGAGTTCGATGCGGGGGAAGCGGGCGAGAAGGGTGGGGAATGCCACGGCTGCCTCGAGGCGGGCCAGTGGTGCACCAAGGCAGTAGTGGATGCCTCCGCCGAAGGAGACGTGCGCTGGGCCGGGTCGGTCCAGACGCAGGGCGTCGGGTTCGTCGAACACCTGGGGGTCTCGGTTGGCTGCCCCGAGCAGGGTGATGACCCGCTGGCCCGGGTCCAGCGACAGTTCGGGCAGGTCGAGCTCGGTGCTGGCCTGGCGTCCGAAGAGCATCTGCACCGGGGAGTCGTAGCGCAGGAGTTCCTCTATGGCTGTGGACGCGGCATCGGGGTGGGCGCGCAGCCACCCGGCTTGGTCGGGGTGCGCGAGCAGGGCAAGGAGACCGTTGGTCAGCAGCCCCACCGCCCCCTAAGCACCGCAGACCTGCGACGGTGGTCGTCTCGAAGCCCGCGGCCAGGAGCAGGGCAAGCATGGTCACCAGCTCCTCGCCGGAGAGCCGATCCGTGCCCTCGTTCGCGACCAGGGTGGATACCAGGTCCTCGCAAGCCCGGTAGCCGACCGCCACCGCGGCACCGTCCGGCGCGGTCACCGCGGGGCCGAACGCACGCAGTCTCGCGTATTGCGGTTAAGGGTCGACCTGACCGGCGGGTGAGGCAAGCGCCGCCATCACCTCCGCGACCACAGGGCTCTCCGCGGCGGTCCCAGCTGCCATGATGTCGCTGCCTCGCTTAGGTCCTCCCGACCGGCTGTCTCGGCTGGGCCGTCCTGCCAAGGCTGTCACAGAGCGACGAACTGCCGCGCAGACCAGCAGCGCCGACGCGAAGCCGGGCGTGTCGGCAGCGGTGGTCGTGACCGTCCCCGTGCAGATGCAGGGCGGTCACTAGCGAGGCGACACAGATCGGCACTTCTAGACCGGGAACCCCCGCAGCCCACAGGTGGCTCAACACCCCGGTCCCGCCAAGCCCGAACCGGACCCTGACGGGAACTGCGGCAGCGCACGCTGGGCTGGGACAGCCGCCTATGCCTGGTGGACAGAGCCAAAAGGCTGCGCTCAGGGCCAAGCCTTCCCGGGGCAGCAGCGGAGCAGGACTGGTTGGCCGGCAGCGAACCCAGCGCGTGTCTCCGGCCTCAGGACAAATGTCACCAGTCGGGCTGACCGGGCGGTTCGGATGTCGGCTAATCCCCGCAAGGGGAGTCAGATGGTGGAAACTGAGGCTTGGCCGTCTGCTCCCCGCGTGCTGCCGGAGCTTTCGATCTGAGGCCATTCAGGGAGGGGTTCATCATGACTGAGCGGCGACCTGCGAGAAGGCGGACTCCGGCCGGGGCTGGTGGCCCCGACAAGCTCGACGAAACTGCCCGGGTTCACCCGTATCGGACGGTCCAGGAGCGGATCGCGCGTGGTCTGGCCTGGCGCGAGACGGCGCCGGTCGAGGGTCACGCCGTCTACGGGATCAACCGCCGCCGGAAGAGCCCGGTGGGGATTCTGCGAGGCCAGGATGATGCCCGGGTCAAGGATCTGGTGCCGATCCGGTATGGGCGGATGAGCGAGTCGGCGTTCACGTTCTACCGCGGTTCGGCGGCCATCATGGCCTACGACCTGGCGAGTCAGAGGTGGAGTCCTGGTCACACTCAGATCTGTGGTGATGCCCACCTGTCGAACTTTGGTGTGTTCGCCTCCCCTGAGCGCGACCTGGTGTTCGACGTCAATGACTTCGACGAGACGCTGCCGGGTCCGTTCGAGTGGGATGTCAAGCGGCTGGTCGTGTCGTTCGTGCTGGCGGCCCGAGATCGCGGGTTCAAGCGCAAGGAGGCTCGGGTCGCGGTTCGTGAGGCGCTGCTGGCCTATACGAGGGTCATCGCCGAGCTGGCCCAGCGGGGGACCCTGGACATCTGGTACACCAAGATCGACGAGCAGGAGCTGCTCAACGCCATCACCCAGATGGGCAAGGGCAAGGTCAAGAGCAAGGCCCTGAAGTCGGCCACCGAGAAGGCGGCGGCCAATTTCGACAAGGCACGCCGGAGGACCTCGTTGAAGGCTGAGCTGAAGCTGACCGAGGTCGTCGACGGGCACCACCAGTTCCGCGAGCAACCGCCGTTGTTGTCCCGGGTGGCGATCACCCAGGAGTACCGAGGCCGCGTGCAGAAGGCGTTCTCGAGTTATCGGGCGACGCTGCAAGATGACCGGCGCCGGCTGCTCGAGCGCTTCCATATGGTCGACATGGCCCAGAAGGTGGTCGGGGTGGGCAGTGTCGGCACCCGGGCCGGAATCCTGCTGCTCCAGGGGCGTAGCGACTCTGACCCGCTGATCCTGCAGTTCAAAGAGGCCACCTCGTCGGTCCTCGAGCCCTACGTGGGCGCGAGCACGGCGAGTCAGCATGGTCAGCGGGTCGTGGAAGGGCAGCGCTACATGCAGGCTGCCAGCGACATCTTCCTGGGCTGGGTTCGTGGCGAGGGCGGTCGGGACTTCTACGTGCGCCAGCTGCACGACATGAAGGGCAGTGCTGATATCGAGACGATCCAGCCGATCGGACTGACCGCCTACGCCCGGATGTGTGGCGCGACGCTGGCCCGGGCCCACGCCCGAGGCGGTGACGTCATCGCCATCGACGCCTACATCGGCACCGACGAGGCATTTACGGAGGCACTGGAAGAGTTCGCCCAGGTCTACGCAGACCAGGCCGAACAGGACTATGGGCAGCTCAAGCAGGCGATCTCCGACGGGAAGATCCCGGTCGAGGCCGGCATCTGAGCCCGCTTTTCTTCGGGCACGGTTTGCGCCCGACCGCCCGGAGTCGACTGCCCATCTGCCGGCGGATTCGAAGGCCCCGGGATCCGCCTCGGCTGGCTGCTGGTGCCGCCGGCTCCGGTCGGTCCGGTAGTGACCAAGCACGCGCCCGGCCTGCGCCTGGTCGGGCTCGAGGTCGGATGCCACGCGGTCATCGAACTCCCAGCGGGCATCACCCACCGTCGATGCTCTTGCCGGTGCCGCCTTGACGCTGCAGGCTGTAGCCACCCGCCCGAACGGAGGCACCCATGGGCAAGCTGATCTACGCGGCCAACACCTCGCTCGACGGCTACCTCGAGGACGAGAGCGGCTCCTTCGACTGGTCCGTGCCTGACGAGGAAGTGCACGCGTTCTGGAACGAGCACGAGCGGCACATCGGCACATC
>JBBRZQ010000165.1:0-9391 GCA_038236535.1 Actinomycetales bacterium | reverse complement strand
TGTGGCCGGTGTCGAAGAGTCGAACCCTGGCGGCGAGTTTCGCCGGGACGTCGACGACCCGCTCGCCAGCCTCGAGCAGCCGCTGGGCCAGAGGGCGCCCAGCGCCGTTGGCGCCCTCGACCGCCCACATCCGCTCCGGCCATGCCTTCGAATACGTCCGCATCGCGGCGTAGCCGGCCCGGTCGGTCGTGAACCGCCCCGAGTCGAGCCGCTGTTCGTGTTGGTCGACGACCTCGATCGTCGCCGACAGCTTGTGCGGGTCGACCCCGATGATGATGTGCTGCATGTGCTGCTCCCGCCTGTGCTCGTACCGATAGGGACGGCGAGGTGGGCAGTGCTACTACGAGCAGGGCAGTCCCTTCTTGAGCCACGCCTCGTCAGCGGTGTCCGGCGGGTAGCAGACCGAAAGTGAGCCACACCCGAGACCGGATGGGCAGCCCAAAAGAGAGCAAACCCGCCGGGCACCTAAACCGAGTCTGGCCAGACACCGGTCCTAAGGGAATCGTCTAGTAGCCCAGAAAGACGCAGACGGCCGTCCCCGACGAAACGATCGCGCCGAGCGTTTCTGGCTGGGAAGTTGGCTTGCACGTGCTTCACAACTCTGACGCGGACGCACAAGGTTGGCACGCACTGCCAATGCTCGGCTGTCGGATGCCACGAGTCATACGGGGGCGAAGCCGAACAGCCCTCGGCCCGCGCGCAAAGCCCTGACCACGAACGCCGCCGTGCACTAGCGTTAGCCATGGCACACATCTCGGACGCGGTTGCGTACCTTGGAACGAGGATGGCGTGACAGGTCCGCTGATTGCAACGAAGCTGTACGTCCCGAAGCCGCGACGTGGTCTGGTGACACGCCCCAGGCTCCTTGAGCGTCTGCGCGTCGGAGCCGACTCGAGACTGACGCTGGTGTCCGCCCCGGCCGGGTTCGGAAAGACGACGCTCCTCGCCGAGTGGCTGGGCGAGACAACTGGCGAAGACCATTCCGTGGCATGGCTTTCTCTGGACCCCTCGGACAACGAGCCCTCGGCGTTCTGGAGGTACGTCGTGACCGCGCTCCAAAAGGCGGTCCCCGGCGTCGGCTCGGGTGCGCTGGAGCTCATCGCGTCCTCCCCCTTGCCGACCGACCTTGTGCTCACCACGCTGCTCAACGACCTCGCCGCAGCACCCGGCGAGATCTGGCTGGTCCTCGACGACTACCACTTGACCGACAACCACAATGTCCGCGACGGAATGATCTTCCTGTTGGAGCACCTCCCGCCACACGTGCACCTTGTCCTGAGCACGCGAGCCGACCCCGACCTACCACTGGCGCGCTGGCGAGTGCGCGGCGAGCTCGTCGAGATCCGTGCTGCCGACCTGCGGTTCACGTCCGACGAGGCAGCCACGTACTTCAACGAGGCGACGGGCCTGCACCTCGCCGCGGAGGACGTCGAGGTCCTGGAGGAACGCACCGAGGGGTGGATCGCCGCGCTGCAGCTCGCCGCACTCTCAATCCAGGGGCGCGACGACGTCAGCAGCTTCATCGCCCGGTTTGCCGGGAACGACCGGTACATCGTCGACTACCTCGTCGAGGAGGTGCTGGCACACCAGAGCGAGCCGGTGCGCGAGTTCCTGCTGCGCACAGCGGTCCTCGAGCGGCTCACCGGGCCGCTGTGTGAGGCCGTCACCGGCCGTGATGACGGAAGCCACATGCTCACGACCCTGCAGCGGGCCAACCTCTTCCTCGTCGCCCTGGACGACCAGGGGCAGTGGTACCGCTACCACCACCTGTTCGCCGACGTGCTGCGCGCGCGCCTGCTCGCCGAGCAGCCGGACCTGGTTCAGCAACTGCACCAGCGCGCCAGCGGCTGGTACGAGGCGCATGACTTGGCCGAGGAGGCGGTGTGGCACGCACTGGCGGCGCTGGACTTCGACCGCGCGGCCTACCTCATGGAGCTGGCTGTGCCGGCGATCCGACGCAACCGGCAAGAAGCGGTCCTGCTCGGCTGGATGAAAGCACTGCCCGACGCGATCGTCCGGCGCAGCCCGGTACTCAGTGTCTTCTTCGGCTACATGCTCATGGCCTCCGGCGACCTAGGCGCGTTCGAGCCCCGACTCGACGACGCGGAACGCGCACTGGCTGCCGTACCAGACGCGTCGGCTCCGCAGTGGGCGAAGACCGAGGAGCTCCGTACCTTGCCGGCAACCATCGCCCTCTACCGCGCCTCGCTCGCCCAAGCCCGCGGCGACGTGACGGGTATGACGGATCACGCTCGGCGCGCGCTGGCTCTGGCAGGCCCCGGCGACCATCTCGCGCGGGGTGGGGCGGCCGGTTTCCTCGGGCTCGCGGCGTGGACACAGGGGGACGTGTCGAACGCGCTGGAGACATTCACTCAGGCGGTGGCAAGCCTGCACGCGGCCGGCAACCTCGTCGACGAGCTGAGCAGCACCGTGGTGCTCGCCGACATGTGGGTCGCGGCAGGTCGACCCAGCACGGCACACCGGCTGTACGAGCGGGCACTTCAGGTGAGCAAGACGCACGAGGGGTCCGTCCTGCGGGCAACTCCCGACCTGCTCGTGGGACTGGCCGAGATCGACTACGAACTCGGGGACCTCGACTCCGCCAAGCAACACCTCGAGCGCGCCGCGGCCCTCGGTGAGGGCGCGGCTATGACCGAAGGCAGATACCGGTGGTTCGTGGCGATGGGACGGGTCGCCGATACCGAGGGCCACCCGCACGAGGCCATCACCCTGCTGGACCAGGCCGAGCAGCTCTACCGGCCGGGGTTCTTCCCGGACCTGCGTCCCATCGCTGCGATGAAGGCCCGCGTCTGGATCAACCACGGCAACCTGTCGCAGGCCGCTGACTGGGCCCGCCAGCGAGGCGTTTCCGCGACGGACGATGCCGCGTATCTGAGCGAGTTCGACCACCTCACCTTGGTGCGGCTGCTTATCGCTCAGCACCGGGCACACCCCGACACCGGCGCGCTGGGTCAGGCGGCGCGCCTGTTGGACCGGCTGCACGAGGCAGCCGAGAGCTCTGGACGCGCCGGAAGTCTCGTCGAGATCCGCATGATGAAGGCTCTAGCACAGGACGCACTGGGACATCGGCCGCAGGCACTTCAGAGTCTGGGCGAGGCCTGGACTCGGGCGCCTGAACCAGATGGCTACGCGCGGCTCTTCCTGGACGAAGGCACCCCCATGGTGGAGCTACTCCATAGCGCCGGACACGAAGGCGTCGCCGGCGGCCACGCCCGTCGCCTGCTCAGCCTCGGCAGAAGTGCCAGACCGGAAGCCGGCGACTCAGGGCAACCCCCATCGCCTTGGTCGCCAGAGTCGTTGAGCGAACGGGAGCTACAGGTGCTTAGGCTGCTCGACACTGAGCTGAGCGGGCCGCAGATCGCCCGCGAGCTCTTCGTCTCGCACAACACGCTGCGCACCCACACCAAGCACATCTTCACCAAGCTCGAGGTCACCACCCGCCGGGCGGCGGTCCGTCGCGCACGCGAACGCGGCTTGATGTAGGCCGTCCGGCGGCCGGATCTCACATCGTCAGTCACATTGTCGTGTGATGCCGGGTCACCACACCGGTCCTTACCTTCGAGTGATCCCGAGGCGCCCGCCTCGGACACTTCGAAACGTAGGAGCCGGACATGACCATCACCACCACCAGCCTGACCCGGGCGGCCGGCGTCGCCGCCATCGTCGGGGGGCTGCTGTTCGTCACCGTCCAGATCAGGCACTCCAACCTGGACCTCGCCCTTGTCACCACCACCGAGTGGAAGGTCCGCCAGACGATGAAGGTGCTGTTCGCCTCGCTGTCCCTTGCCGGCATCACGGGCATGTACCTGCGCCAGGTGAAGCAGAGCGGTGTGCTCGGTTTGATCGGATACCTGGTGTTCAGCGTCGGCTTTCTCGCGATGCTGGGCGTCGAGGTCATCGGTCTGGTCGCCGTCCCGGCCATCGCAGCCACCTCACCCGGCTACGTGAGCGACGTCCTCGCCGTGGCCGTTCCCGGCGGCCACGCGACCGGCGACCTCGGCCTGATCCAGCCCCTCATCTCGCTGATGGGCATCGGCTTCCTGGGCGGCGCCGTGCTGTTCGGCATCGCGCTCTTCCGCGCCAACGTCCTGGCCCGGTGGGCCTCCGCGCTCCTCGCCGTCGCCGCCCTCGCAACCCCCGCGATCCCCCTGCTGCCGCAGGTCAACTTCAGGCTGTTCGCCATCCCGACCGGCGTCGCCATGGCCGGCCTCGGCTACTCCCTGTGGCGCGACCAGCGCACCTCGGTCACCGCCTCCGTGCCCAGCGCCGTCAGCTCACAGCTCGATCCGGCCGGCGCCTGATGACCCTGCCCGCGGCGACTCGCCCCACCCGGTCCACCGGGTGGGGCGTGTGGGTGCCGCTCTCCCTGGTCGCCCTGGTCGTGATCCCCGCTATCTCCGGCTCCCTGCGCCTGGTCGAGGTGTTCGGCGGACCGCAGCTCCTGCCCGCGAACCCCCGGATCGCCGCCTCACCGTTGCCGGTGGTGGTGCACATCAGCTGCGCCGTCCTGTATGCCGTCCTCGGCGCCTTCCAGTTCTCCTCCGCCTTCCGGCGCCGCCGGCCCCGCTGGCACCGAGCCTCCGGACGGGTCGTGGTGGTTCTGGGGTTAGCGGTGGCGTTCTCGGCGTTGTGGATGACCCAGTTCTACCCCCGACAGACCGGCACCGGCGAGCTGTCGTACCTGTTCCGGCTCGCGTTCGGGTCGGGCATGGCCGCAAGCATCATCCTGGGCTTCGCCGCGATCCGCCGCGGTGACGTCGCCCGCCACCGGGCGTGGATGACCCGGGCCTACGCCCTGGCCCTCGGCGCCGGCACCCAGGTGTTCACCCTGGGCATCGGAAAAGCCCTGTTCGGCACCAGCACGCTCACCTTCGATTTGAGCCTGGGCGCGGGCTGGGTCATCAACCTCGGCGTCGCCGAGTACGTCATCCGCCGACGGGGCAAGAGCCGAACCAGCAGCCGCCGAACCATCACGGCAACGGCGAAGGTCGGGTCCTCATGATCAAGTCCCCCAGACGACACGCGCCTGCCGGCTACCGGTTTCGTGTGGCCGGGCACCTCGACGACCGCTGGTCGCCCTGGTTTGGTGACCTCACCGTGAGCCGAGAAGACGACGGGACAACGAGCCTTAGCGGTGCCGTCGCCGACCAAGCCGAGCTGCACGGGCTGCTCACCAAGATCCGAGACCTCGGCGTCACCCTGATCTCCGTCGAGGTAATCGACCCTACGACGGTCGAAACTGGAGGAGAAGGCTAAACCACGCACTGGCTGTTCTCGAAACACTTCCTCGAGCCGCCCATGACGGCCATCTACCCCGGTCAAAAGGACCGGGTCAGGCACTGCGCATCCATGGACGGGAACGCGATCTGGTATTCCGTCCGGCTAGGGCTAGAGGAGGACCGCACCCGCGATGTGGTGGACCGGCTGATCGGCTGGCAGTGGCCCGACGGTGGCTGGAACTGCGACAAGCGCCCCGAGGCCACCCACTCTTCCTTCCAGGAGTCACTGATCCCCGCACGCGGGCTGTGGGCATACGGGCGCGCCCACGACCACGCGCCGGCTCTGGCGGCGGCCCAGCGGGTGGCTGACCTGATGCTGGCGCGGCGCCTGCTGTGGCACCGGTCCGACGGCAGCCTGATCGTGCCCGACTGGGCCGGCACGCCGGGCCCGGACCGGATCCACTACCCGATCCACTTCTTCGACGTGCTGTTCGCGCTGCAAGTCATGGCCGACCTCGGACGGCTCGGCGAATCGCGCTGCTCCGACGCGCTGGGACTGCTGGAATCCAAATGGCTGCCCGGCGGCGGCTTCCCGCTTGAGGCGCCGAACACGGTCACCGTCGATCACGTGGTGAGCCGCGGCAGCTACGCCGACTGGGGACCATCGGGGCTGCGGCACAGCAATCCTCTCGTATCTCTGGCCTCGCTTCCCGTGCTCCGCGCGGCGACTGGAGGTCAACAAGTCGACCCTTCAGGATGACTTCCTCGTCCCGGGCCGCTCGGCTGGCCGCAGGCGTCGGCTGCTCCCGTCAGGCGACCGGTCGGCAGAGCCGATCAGTTTGCCAACACAGCCAGAAATCCCGATATGACCGACAGCGCGGCCACCACCAGCAGCGCGGCGCAGCTGCGATCGCCGTCGTCAACTGGTCTGCTTTCCGGGTGAAGTCAGAAACACTACTGTACGTTCCGTAACTACTAGTTGCGGAACACACAAGACTCTGTTACGTTACGGCCGTAGCCGCAATAAGAGAGTTGGTCCCTATGTCTGAGTTCCTGTTGGCGCCCCGCCGCCCCGGTGGTCGCGGTAGTGACCGTGGTCGCCCGCGGGACCCGGACATGGATCAGACGATCCTGCGGGCCACGGTCGAGCTGCTCTCCGAGGTCGGCTACGTACGCGTGACCGTGGCCGAGGTAGCCCGCAGGGCGGGGGTCAGCAAGCCCGCTATCTACCGTCGATGGTCGCAGAAGTCCCAGCTCGTCGTCGAGGCGATGGTGACCCAGATGCGCTCCGGCAAGGACAACGACTCGGGCAGCGCAGCAGGCGATCTACTTGCCCTCACCGAGCAGTTGATCAGCGTCCTGACCCGGACGCCGCTCGGGCGGGTGCTCCCCGGCTTGGTGGCGGAGATGGCCGCCGATCCCGTGCTCGCCGCCAGCTACCGCGACCTGATCATCAAGCCCAACCAGCGGCATTGGCGCGCAGCCGTCGAGCGGGGCATCGCTCGCGGTGAGCTCTCCGCTGAGACCGACGTCGACTTCGTGCTCAACACCCTCGCCGGCCCCCTCTACTTCTGCCTCCTCATCACCGGTGAGCCCATCGACGACGGCTACGCCCGCGCGGCCGTCGACCTGGTCTGGGCCCGATATGGCGCCGCCGCCGGCTGAGGCGCCCCCCGACCTACCCTTCCGCTCCATACCCGCAGCACCCGCGTGGACCCCGCACGCCCATTTTCGGTAAGACCGCTCCCTCAGGCACCACTGACCACACCCTCAGATAGGACGAGCATGACCAGCAACCGGAGCACCAGCCATCGCGAGATCCCCTCCGAGATGGTTGTACCTACGTCAGTGATCGCGTCCGCGCGGGGTCTGGTGAAGACCTACGGCGCGGGCGACACGGCTGTGCAGGCCCTGGCGGGCATCGATGTGGACTTCGCCCGCCGCGAGCTGACCGCGATCATGGGTCCTTCGGGGTCGGGCAAGTCCACCCTGATGCACTGCATGGCGGGCCTGGACACGGTCACCTCGGGCACTGTGATGATCGACGGCCAGGACGTGGGCGCGATGAACCAGCGCCAGCTGACCCGGCTGCGCCGCACCCGCCTGGGGTTCATCTTCCAGGCGTTCAACCTGGTGCCAACCCTGACCGCTGCGGAGAACATCACGCTGCCGCTGGACATCGCCCGCCGCCGCGTGGACCGCGGGCACTTCGATGCGATCGTGGCTGCTGTCGGGCTCGAGAAGCGCCTGCACCACCGCCCGAGCGAGCTCTCCGGCGGCCAGCAACAGCGCGTGGCCTGCGCGCGCGCCCTGGTCGCCAAGCCCGCGGTCATCTTCGCCGACGAACCCACCGGGAACCTCGACTCGAGATCATCTAGCGATCTGCTCGGATTCCTGCGCCGCTCGGTCGACGACCTCGGCCAGAGCGTCGTCATGGTCACCCACGATCCCCGCGCGGCCACCTACGCCCACCGGGTGCTGTTCCTGGCCGACGGCCTGCTGGTCGGGGAGCTCACGAACCCGACCCAAGACTCCGTCCTTGAGGTGCTCGGCCGCCTCGGATCGGTTGACCACACCCCGTCCGACGTCGCGTCCGAGCTCGCCGCAGTCGGCGCCTGATGCGCCTCGTCGCGTTGCGCGGGATCCGCGCGCACCTGGTCCGGTTCCTCCTGTCTGTCCTGGCCGTCACCCTCGGGGTGGCCTTCGTGGCGGGCACGTTCTCGCTGCGCACCATCATGTCCTCGACGTTCACCGGGATCGTCGACTCCTCCATGCCCGCAGACGCGTACGTGCGCGGGGCCAAACCGGCCCCCTGGGAAGAGCATGACCGGCACGACCGGCGAGACCCGCACGACCGTCCCGGCCTCTCTGGCCGGCACGATCGCGGGGGTCGAAGGGGTGGACAAGGCGTTCGCGGACATCTCCGGGCCGATCGTGCTGGTCGGCGCGGACGGCTCCGCAGTGCAGTCCACCCAGTCACCCAGCTTCGCCCTGGCCCTGCACCCCGACGACACCACGGTGAAGGTCGTGGCCGGACACGCCCCAACCGGACCGGACCAGATCGCCCTGGAGTCGGCGACCCTGGAGTCGTCCGGCCTGGTGGTGAGGGACCGGACCAAGGCCGTCGTGGCCGGAGTAATCCGCGACGTTCAGGTAGTCGGCGAGGTGTCCTTTGGTGCCCCCGCAGCCGGGGCCACGATCGTTTTCCTCGACGTCGCGACCGCGATGTCCGCCTACTCCCGGGACGGCATGGTGTCCACGATCAGCGTGTACGCCACCCCCGGGGTGGCCGAGGCCGACCTGGTCGCGAACCTGACTCCCGTGCTCGCGCATGAGAAGGCGGCAGCCGCACAAGCCATCACCGGTGACGCGATGCGCACCGAGGCGCGCACAGACATCGAAGGCCAGCTCGGGTTCGTGCAGATGTTCATGCTCGTCTTCGCCGGGATCTCCCTGTTCGTGGGCGCCTTCATTATCTCCAACACGTTCGCCATGTCCGTGCGCCAGCGGATGCGCGAGTTCGCGTTGCTGCGCGCCATCGGGGCGTCCCCGGTCCAGGTGTTCGCCTCGATTCTCATCCAGGCCGCCGTCGTGGGCCTGGCCGGGTCCGCCCTCGGGATCGGCGCGGGCCTCGGCCTGGTTTCGCTGCTGCGGATCGTGTTCGAGAAGGTCGGTATGGACCTGTCCGGGTCCATCCCCCTGGATGCGACCACCGTGGTCATCTCCCTGCTCATCGGCACCGTCGTGGCCGTCGCAGCTGCCGCCCTGCCGGCCCGCCGTGCAGCACTGACCGCCCCGGTCGAGGCGATGCGCGAGGCCGCTGCGACCGACAAGTCGCTGCGGGTGCGCACCATCGCCGGTGTGACCGCTCTCGCGCTGGGTGGGGCCGGGTTGCTCACGGCCCTGGTCGCACCAGAGTCCGACGGCGCCATGGCGCTCGGACTGGGCGCGCTCGGCCTGGTGTTGGGGGTGCTGCTCCTCGCCCCGTTCATCGCCAGGCACAGCCTGGGTGTGCTGGGCGCGGGGTTCGTCGCCGCGGTCAAGCCCCTGGGCCGACTGGCCCGCGGCAACGTGATCCGCCACCCGCGGCGCACCGCGAACACCGCCGGGGCGCTGATGATCGGCATGGCCCTGGTCGGGGCCGTCTCGGT
>JBBRZQ010000164.1:0-9445 GCA_038236535.1 Actinomycetales bacterium | reverse complement strand
GTCGGCTTCCAGATCCACGGGCTCGTCGCGTTCGCCCTCTTCGCCCTCTGGCCGTTCACCCGCCTCGTCCACGTCTTCAGCGCCCCCGTCGGCTACCTCACCCGCCCCGCCCTCGTCTACCGCAGCCGCGACGCCCGAACCGCCGGCAGCCGGGCGCCGGCCCGGGGCTGGGAACGCCCCTGACCGGCATCCGGCGTCCGTTGTGGCGGCCTACGAGCGCAACGCCGCCAGTCCGGCCTGCGCCACCTGGATGTCCTGCTCCGGGCTGCCGCCGCCGGCCGCTGCGGCCCGGCGGCCCTGGCACGTCAAGAACGCCACTGCCCGGGTCAGCGAATCCGGTTCAGCGCGCGGGACGGGTCCACGCCGACATCCCCGGCGACGAGGGCGACCAGTGACTCCACCTCCTCGGCGCAGGCGGGGCAGGCCCTGACGTGGACGACCATGGCCGGCATCCGGGTGGTGTCGGGGTCGGCGACGAGTGTCTCGGCGAACGTGTCCATGAGTTGGAAGCAGTCCTCGCAGGAGAGCCAGGGCTGGGTGTCGAGGGTGAGCTGGTGCGCCTCGGCGGCGGTCAGCCAACGGCTGGGCCCGGTCATGAGTCAGCCCCCTGTGCTGGGTGTGCGGGGAGGTGGCCCGACGCGACGAGGTGTGCGCGCAGCCGCGACCTGGCCACGTGCAGCGTCTTGTAGAGGGCGCCTCGGTTCGTGCCGAGCCGCTCGGCGAGGACGTCGATGGGCACGTGGTCCACGAGCAGGGCGACGGCGATCCGCCGCTGGTAGGTCGTCAGTGCGACGGCCAGCCCGCGCCCCACCTCGGCGGCCAGGTCGGACGCCTCGGCCTGCTGCTCAGGCCCGGCACTGGTGTCGCACCAGGATGCCTCGTCCTCGAGACGGACCTCGCGCGACGACCACGCCCGGCGGCGCACCTCGTTGGCCGCCTCGTAGATGGCGAACTTGTAGGCCCACGTAGTGAACCGGCTGCGTCCCTCGAAGCTCTCGAGCTTGGCCAGCAGCATCACCATGGCCTCGTCCGCCGCGCAGATGACGACCTCCTCTGCGGCGCCGCGGCCGCCGGCCAGCATCCCGCCCATCCGGCCGACCTGATGGCGGGCGGCCCGGACCAGGAGCGCGTGCAGCTGGCGTAACGCCTCGTCGCGGACCGGACCGTCGTCGCGCAGGGCGGTGACCCAGTCGGGCTCCTCGAGGATGCCCGGATCGCCGGGCCGGGTGCCGCACCCGTCGCGGTCGGGGCGGGTCAGGGTCACGGCAGCGGGCCCAGCGGCGCGAGGATCCGTGCGGCGAGCTTGGGCGGGCACCCGCGGTCGACCAGCTGGAGGAGGGCGTGAACGTCGACCGCAGGGGTCACGGCGAGCCGGCTCGCCAGGTCCTCGGCGAAGCCCGCCTCGAGCAGACGACACCGACGCCAGACAGTCACGTCGACCGGCGGACCGTCCGGGCCGCACAGCCGCGCGGTGCGGGGCGAGCCCGGCGTCGTACCTCCTTGGTGTCGCATACCCCCTTGGTGTCGCGCCGAGGCCACGGTCTTACCGCGCCCGCCCCGGGAGGTGCGAGGACCGCCGGCACGACCACCGGGTAAGACCACCGCGTCACTGGACACCAACCTCCCGTCACCCCCTCCGCGCCCAGTCTCGAAGGCCCCGGCGATCACGTCAACCACGGCCACGTCAGCCACCAGGAAAGGTCCAGCCATGAACACCAGCACCACGGAGCGGCAGCGACACCGCCCGGCCGTCCTCCTCCTCGTCGCGGCCCTCGTGAGCGCCGCGTTCGCCTGGTCGCTGCCGCGCGCCACCGCCGACGCGGGACCAGCACCCGCGACGGCCCTGCACGACGCCCACGGTCACGACGCCGGCCCGAGGACACCCGCGCAGGCCGCTCTCCACGACCAGATGCGCAAGCTGTGGGAGGACCACGTCACCTGGACGCGGCTGGCCATCGTCACCTTCGCCGACGGGTCGGCCGGCTTCCCCGCCAGCGCCGGGCGGCTGCTGTCCAACCAGATCGATCTCGGCAACGCGATCAAGCCCTACTTCGGCGAGGCGGCCGGAGCCCACCTCACTGGCCTGCTGCACGACCACATCACCATCGCCGTGCAGATCCTCCAGGCCGCCAGGGCGGGCAACGGCACGGCCTTCGCCGCCGCCCGGGATCGCTGGTACGCCAACGCGGACGCCATCGCCGACTTCCTCTCCGGGGCGAACCCCCGGTTCTGGAGCCAGCAGGCGCTGCGCGCGGACATGCGCACCCACCTCGACCAGACCCTCGCCGAGGCCGACGCCGAGCTCCACGGAAGCTACGCAGCCAGCGTCGCCGACTACGACGTCGTGCACACACACATCCTCGTCATGGCCGACCTGCTCACCGACGGCATCGTCGCGCGCTTCCCCTCCCGCTTCCACTGAACCCACGCTGAACCCGCTGAACCCTTCGTCCGTCTCGAGAAAGGCACACGTCATGTCACGCACCCACCACGACGCCGCACACCAGGGCAGCGCGCCTCAGGGCACCGCCGGAGCCCGGCCGGGGCTCCCGGGCGCCGACCCGACATACCAGGCGTTCGTCGTCCTCCGCACCGCGTTCACGATCGCACCGATCGTCTTCGGGCTCGACAAGTTCGCCGACCTCCTCGTGAACTGGGACCGCTACCTCGCTCCCGCCCTGGCGAACCTGTCGCCCTTCACCGCGCACCAGACGATGTGGGTCGTCGGTGTCGTCGAGGTCGCCGCCGGGCTGCTCGTCGCGCTCCGGCCGCGTCTCGGGGCGCCGGTCGTGGCCGTGTGGCTCTTCGGCATCATCGTGAACCTGCTGCTGATCCCCGGCTACTACGACATCGCGCTGCGAGACGCCGGGCTGCTGCTAGCCGCGGTGGCGCTGAGCCGGCTCGCGGCGGCATACGACTCCCGCCCGATGCCGTGGTCGCGTCGACGCACACCATGAGCACCGCTTTCGTCCTCTCCGGCGGCGGCAGCCTCGGCGCCGTCCAGGTGGGGATGCTGCAAGCATTGCGGGACAAGGGAATCCACCCAGACATCCTCGTCGGCACGTCGGTCGGAGCGCTGAACGCCGCCTACGTGGCCAGTCACGGGACCAGCGAAGGCGGCCTCGACGACCTCGCGCGGCTCTGGATGTCGCTGCGGCGCAGCGACATCTTCCCCCTCCAGCCGCGGCGGGCGGTCCTCGCCATCGGCGGGGGACGCCCGTCGCTGTTCTCCTCCTTCCCGCTGCGCCGGCGCGTCGAGGCGGAGATCGGCTTCCGCGACCTCGCCGACGCCCCCGTCCCGCTCCACGTCGTCACCACCGACCTCGTCAGCGGCCGCACCGTGGTGCTGACCGACGGCGACGCCGTCAGCGCGGTGCTGGCCAGCGCGGCCATCCCGGGGATCCTGCCCCCCGTATGCCGTCAGGGCCGGGCCCTCGTCGACGGCGGCCTGGGCGACCACACCGACCTCCTGCGCGAGACGGGCTCGCAGGTGGACGACATCTACCTCCTGCCGGCGGGGTTCGCCTGCGCCCTGACCGGGGCCCCGCGCTCCGCGCTCGGGGTCGCGACACAGGCGCTGACCCTGCTCATCCAGCAGCGCCTCGTCTCCGCCGTGACGCACTACGCGGGCCGGGCCACGCTGCACGTGCTGCCGGGTCTCTGTCCGTTGCGGGTGTCGCCGGTCGACTTCGACCACGCCGGCGAGCTGATCGAACGCGCCCACACCGAAACCGGCCATTGGCTCGATGGGAGCGAGACCCTCGCGCCCGACCAGCAGCGTTTCCTCTCACTGCACTCCCACCCTTCCGCGCCAGCCGCGTGCCGGGGAGATGGGCAGGCCCTAGAAACTCGGGTGTGACGCACCGACACCCGCCCGGGTGGTCCAAACCCCGGCCCATGCCGCGGCCGCGGCGGGCGTCCTTCCTCCCTCGACCCGACCAAGCGGCGCCTGGCCGCATCAGCGACCTTCGCCGCCTCGCGCGGAAGCTGCCGCAGACCAGTGGGTGGGCGGACCTCGACACTCCGGAACACCCATCGCGAACGTCGCCCAGTGGTACGCGGTGCCGGCTCCCGGGCCGCTGCGCGAAAGCGCTCCTGCCGAGAAGGTCTTGATCGCGGTCATCGCCAACACCGCCGGCGCGGACGAAATTGCAACCACGGGAGCCATCTCGGCCGTCTTGAGGGGAAAGGTTCGGCAGCGGAGCATGGCGCGACAGTCGCGGATCGACAGGGGCAGGATCGAGCCTGCGGGCCGTGGCCCGCTCAGGTTCGTCGGTCGAGCACCCAGGGTGGCTCGACCCTGACCCAGCAATTCGTCAAGCTCCAGCTCCAGGAGACGCGCGCTGGTGACCAGGAACGCGACGGACTCGGCTTACACCTCGACCCGGCCGCGGGAGAAGGTGCGCGGGTCCCTTCACGCGAGAGCGTCTTCCGGTTCGTGCGTCGTCACGTGCGCCAGCTCGTGAGCCAGCGTCTCGACCCCCTGCGCGGGCTTCGACCTCGGGGTGACTGTGACGACCCGGTCGCCGAACTAGGTCCGGCCGTTGCAGCCGTCGGGCAACCGCTCGACGGACAGGGTGTGACCGGCCTCGCGGACCTGGCAGGCCAGTCCGTCCCAGAGCAGCGGCGGCTCCGCCCCGGTCACCAGGGCAGGTCTGACCGCCTCGAGGGACGCGATGGGGTCGCCGTCAGTCTGGGAGACGTCGAAGACGTGCGCGATCCGGACGCCGACCATCCTGCGCCGCACCGGCAACGCGTCCGAGCAGCCAGCACCTCCCCGCCCCTGCTGCAGCTGCTGCCGCCACTGCTCGGGTCGGCTCCGACGCGGCAGGTCACCGGGGCAAGGATCTCGATGCCCCGCTTCCCCGCGCGGGCCTGCCGGCCCATTACGTCGGGGCGTTGCACCCAGATAGAGACGGTGTCGCGGAGCGAGTAGTCGTGGAACCAGGCCGCGGGCTGGAACCAGTCGGTCCACGCGGTGCCGCGGGGCAGGGACAGGGCCTGCTCGGACAGCCGGGCGTGGAACTGCTCCAGACGCTCCCGCCGGGCCCGCTCGGCGGCAGCCGGGCTCGCCCTGCAAGGCGACCTGTCCGGCCGGCGGGCGTGGTGGTCGTTGTCGGAATCGGGTGCGGTGCTCATCCCGGGTCACCGCCCGAAGTTGGGGCGGTCCGGTCGATGACCTCACCGGTGACCAGGTCGACGAGGGAGAGTCGCACGAGCGGCTCGGCGCCGTCACCGGCCGTGCCCACCTGCTGCGGGGCGGTTTGCAGGTCGTGCGCGAACCAGGCCGCGCGTTGCCGCGTGTTCTCGTCGTTGTGGAAGGCGCGGTAGCGGGCGGCGGCCGTCCATTCCAGGTGGCCGGCGGCGCAGCCGCCCGCCAGGCGCACGTGGACCCGCTCGAGGAACATCGGCAGGCTGTCGCGGTGCCAGTCCTCCAGGGGGAGGCTGGACATCTCCGTCCCCGCGCTGCGGCGCAAGGTCCGCCAGCACGGCCAGCTCGTGCGCGATGTGCGGGTGCGCGGGCCAGCAGGCCGGGACCAGCCGCTCGACACCCCAGGCGTACTCATGGTTGACCCACCCGGCGACCGCGTCGAGCCACTGCCACACCTGCTCCCGCACCGCCGGGGAGCAGGACGGGGGGTCCCAGGGCCGCTCCGGCGTCCCGAGCAGCGTCGCGGCCCGCCGCTGGTCGGGGGTGCCGTTCTCCGCCTGGTGCAGCGCCCGGTAGGCGGCCTCGACCAGCCGTCCCGCCTCGGGGAACGCTCGGGTCACCATCACCGCCCACCTCCCACCGGCTCCGCCGCGCGGGCCGCCGCCGCCGTCGTTACTCCTGCGGCAGAGTCCCCCGGCTGGGGTACCGGCGGCCGCGGTCAGGTCCAGCCGCTGCGCCGTCGCGAACGCGGCGGTGGCCCGTGAGAACACCGGCACCTGCCGGGCACGCGCCGCCGCGACCCGGGCCTTGACGGCCGCCTGGGCTGCCAGCAGCGCCCGCCCGGGTTTGCCGTCCAGGCAGCGGGTCAGCGCGGCGATCAACGGTTTCGCGTTGTCCGCGATGACCAGGGCGTGCCGCTCCGGCAGCAGCCGGATCTCCTCTGGCCGCAGGATCGGCTCGTCGGCGCCCGCGTGGGAGGTGCCGGCGGAGTTGCGGCCGCGGCTGTACGTGGTGCGCGAGACCCGGGAGGTGCCCACCAGCTCGGACAGCTCCCGGTTGAAGAGGCCGTCCTTGCCGCCGCCGAACACGGCGATGACGTTGGTCAGCCCGAACAGGGCGCAGGCCTCGTCCTCGCCGTAGCAGATCACCAACTGCCGCCACGTCTGCGCGGCGTAGATGAACGAAGGCCCAGCGCCCGTTCGTTCGCCATCCGGGTCCGCAGCGTCGGCAGCGGCGCCGTCGAGGGCAGCTCGTCCAAGCAGGCCAGCAACGAGGGACACAGCGTCCCGAACGGCGACTGCGTGGCGACCTCGAGCGCGGTGTCCAGCACGTGCTCAGCCACCGCCGTCATCAACGGCGACGCCGACGCGTACGGGTCGTCCCGGCCCAAGAGGTACACCGTGCCTCCCTTGTCGATCAGGTCCCTCAGATCGGTCGCCGGACGCCCGAGCCCGGGCGTGCACCGCGACCGCAGGGACGGCTGGAAGAACAGCGCCATCGCCTGCTGCACCGTGGTCGCGGTGTTCCCCGCGGTCCGGTCGTCCCCGTGCAGCGCCCCATGCAGCAGTCCGTGCCAGAACGGCGCCGCATGCGGGTGCGACGCCAGGATCTCCTCCGGCAGGCTCGCCTGCCGAGGGTTGGACACCCACTCCAGGACGTCCTCGATGCTGCGCCCCGTCAAAGCCGCGGCGTGGAAGAACGCCTGCAGCACCTTCGCGCCCTCCGCGGCGTAGAACCGGGCCGCGGAGTCACCGGAACCCTGCGCGACAGCGCCCTTGACGGTGCCGGCAGTGAACGCCTTCGCCCGGCGCTCGGCAACCATCGAGTCCCCGCAGCCCTCGACCGGGTCCCACACCAGCTCCGGCACACCAGGCGCCAGCCCGAACGGGTCCAGCACCATCACCGGCCGCCCCGCCGAGGACCGCCTTAGAACCGGGTCGCAGCCCACACCGTGACAACCAGCAGGACCAGCTCGAGAACCCCGACCATGACGTAGACAAGCCAGCCCGGCGGCAGCCCGATCTCAGTCGAACCGAGGGGCATCGTCCGTCAATAGGTACACCAGTTGGGGACCAGGTTCCGTGAGCGCTGACCCGCCCGCGGTTGCAAATGAGACTCGCATGGAAGCCCGACTCATCTGGGGATGAGGTTCCGGGGCCCGGAACCCGAAGCTTCTCGTCCGGGCATGACCTGTGTCTCAGGCAAAGGGTGCTGTAGGTCCCTCCGCCCGCTCCGCGAGACGATCACGCTACCCCTGGTGGGAGCACCATGCTCCGGCCGGAAATCCAGGACCGGGAAGAGACCATGACCCGCCGAAGCTCAGGAGCGACAGAGTGAGCACGCCAACGACGGGTCAGATTCCGGCCGGCTGGTACCCAAACCAGACCGACCCTAGTCAGGGGCCCTTGTGGAACGGAAACAAGTGGACCTCCGGAGCTCGGGTGATGCCACGGCCGCCAGCCGCTCCAGCGCCCGGTGGCTCGATGCCCGCACCGACTCACTTAGTGGGTCGGACCGCCGGGGAATTGGCGCGCGAAGTGGCTCGGCATACGGGGAATGCCCCAAGCGCCGCAGCGCTGGCGAGTCTTGGCTCCTTTCTGCTGCCTCGAGAGCCCATCGTCACAGCCGTGACAGGCTGGGTCGGTAACAAGCAGAGCTATCTCCTCGGTACACCCCTGTGCATGATCTTCATTCGCGGAGGGAGAAAGGGTTGGCTGGAGGAGCTGCGCTATGCACAGGTTACGGGCTGGCAGATGAATCACAAGCCCCGCGGGGCTCAATTGGTTCTGAGCACGATGACTGGCACTGTGGAGCTGTCCCGCATTGACGACGTCACTCAGACGCAGGCATGCGTTCACACGTTTGACCGAATCGGCGCACAGCTCACAGCAAATGGCCTTCCCATAGACTTCGCCCAGATCGACGCCGCACGTGCTGAGTTGAGGACTGCCCTAGCCCACGTCATGAGCGGCGATGAACTAGTTTCGAGGGGGGACTACTTTGCCGCTGGCCGCAGGGTGCTCGACATTTGCGCTGCTGCCGTGAATGAGGCGGGAGACCCGACACTGTTGGCGGGTCTAATGCTGCTTACATTGGGGATGGAGTGCCATGTTGTGCGAGCAGGCGAGCGCGGCGATGCTGTGAGAGGGATCATCGATCGAGCCACGAGTTCTCCCGACTTGACGAAGCCGTTCCCGGTGTACGGCGGGACGCCGGATCAACGCCGCCATACCGCCAGTGCCCTTGCTGACCTGGTCCGCCAATTTGGTGGCCTGCTTCCGTACGATGCACAAGACGCCCGGCACATTTTCGCTCGAGTGGCACGCGAGATCGTCGAAGCAGGGCCATCACAGGAGACGCAGCCGGTTGGACAATCCGGGCCGTCAGACGACCTCGTGGGCCGCCTTGAACGGCTGGGCGCCCTCTACTCGTCTGGGGTATTGACTGACGTTGAGTTCGCCGACATGAAGGCTCGAATTCTTGACGAGGCTCGTCGCCCGAGCTGACTGCCTAAGGGGCCGGGTGGCGGCGACGCAGGGGCCAGGACCGGCACCGGAGTCAGGTGCGCACGCCGGAACCGGCCCACCTCACCCACGACGTCGCCCTTCTCATGCGCGCACTCAACCCCCGGCCGGCAGCAGAACGCGTCGAACCCGTAATACGACCGCAGCGCAACGAACTTCGGGTTCTCCAACCGCCCACGCCCCAGCGCGCAGGTGAGTACCGCGGGCTTGAGGTTGTGTAGCGGATCATCCCGGTCGGGACCCCACCAAAGACGGCGAACGCGCGCACGTGCCCGTCCAGGAACGACTCCTGCGCCTGGTTCGCGTACGCGACGTGCACCGCCCTGCCTGAGTGCGACAGGCGCATCACGAGCATCCAGACCCGCATCACGATTCCCCCGAGCACGTGCTGCCACACCCGCCGCGCGGTATGCCGCTGCCTCCTCGGCACAGCCAGGCCCGCGGTCAACCACACCCGCGCCTTCTCCGCGTACGGCCCGAAAGCGGCCGCCTCACGAGCCGGGTCCCGCCGAGCCGACGGCACCGCATCAGCCAACGCCGCGCGCACCGTCCGCCGGTGCACATGATGCCGGCCCGCCAACTCCCGAACTCCCGAATCGACAATCACTCCCATTAGCGGCTCGGAGGTGAGATCAGCGCTTGACACCACCCCCAGGGCCCCGGCAAGAACGTGTTTCAGCAGGTCAGGATCAGTTTGATCGGTCTCTCGGGGTCTCGGGCGTGATGTCGTAGCCCTTGGGCGATGTTCTCGACCCCTGCCAGTCGGAGG
>JBBRZQ010000163.1:0-9672 GCA_038236535.1 Actinomycetales bacterium | reverse complement strand
GGTCGTCCTCAGCCATCTTCGTCGTCGAGGACGACTCCCAGGACGGCGCCGACCACGTCAACGCCCACCGGATCCCGGCGCTGGTGATCAGCCCGTACGCCGGCAAGGGTGCCGTGCTGCACACTCGCTACGACCTGCCCTCGGCGGTGCGCTGGATGGAGCGCATCGTGGGCCTGGGCCCGCTCACCCTGAACGACGCCCAGGCCACCCCGATGTACGACGCCTTCACCTAGGCGCCGGACAACGCCGCACCCGTCGCAGCCATCCTCGCGACCGTCGACCTGCGCCAGCAGAACACGGCCGCGCCCACGCTTGGTCGCCTCCTGCTCAACGTTCGCCGCCGACTCATCCGCTGACACTGCGGAAGCAGGCCGCCGGATTCAGACCCATCGCCGCAGCCGTCACTGACTCGGAGTCCTTCTTCCCTGGAACACGCGGGCAATGGGTTCACTGACCAGGTCAATGGCGTCCGCACAGGGGGCGGCATGGGCCGCGGATCCCGTGGCGCCGGGTATGCCCCGTCCACCGGCTGCAGCTCAAGGACCCCCTCGAGCAGGACCTGACCGACGACAGCAGCTCCGGTCTCGCCCCATGACAAAGCGCCCACCCCCGGCAGGGTGGGCGCTCGTTCCGCGCGGAAGGGAGCGGTTCCTCGGACGTCCTTGACGTCGTCCGGGCCCGTCGCGTCGATGATCTGTCCCAAATCCAGACCAAGGGGAAGGAACATGAGCGAGGGCACGACTCGCACGATGAGGCCAACGGCGACGAGCACCTCACCCACCACCTCGACGTCAACCAGGTGCCAACCGCCACCAGCACCACGGGCGCAGAACACGCATCCTCTTCACCGTACGTCACGTCGGATCGCCAGTTCCTGAACCTCTGGGCTCAACTCACCCGCACGGTCGGGCTTGCCTTGATAAGGACTCTCTCATCCGGCTCTACTGCTCTACAAATCTTGCGCTGAAAGAGTAAATACAGCGAACCCGACAGGGTTCGCGGACCGAAACAAAGTCGTTGGAAAGAAGGGTGAATGATGATGACATCCAGCAAGCTGATCGCCGGCGGAGCCGCCAGCGTGCTCAGCCTCGCAATGGCGGCTGGTGGAGGGCTCCTTGGCGCCGAGGCGTCGCCTACGGCGAGTTCCCCGGGGCAGGTTCTGCAGGTGAGTGACGCCCGGCCGATGTCGGCGCATTTTGGCGCCACCACAACGGCGCGATCCGTTGCGGTGCATGCGAGGGCGCACGCTGCCGAGCAGGCCAGGGCGCACGCTGCCGAGCGGGCCAGGGCGCACGCTGCCGAGCAGGCCAGGGCGCACGCTGCCGAGCAGGCCAGGGCGCACGCTGCCGAGCAGGCCAGGGCGCACGCTGCCGAGCAGGCCAGGGCGCACGCTGCCGAGCAGGCCAGGGCGCACGCTGCGACGCATGCAAGGGCGCAGGCTGCCGAGCAGGCCAGGGCGCATACGGCGACGCATACCGCGACGCACTCCATGTCGCACGAGTGATGCAGTAGGTGGCGGCAAGAACCACTTCGCCTCCGCGCGGCGGCTGGTGGTTCAGGCCGACGCCAGTGGCAGTCGACGACGTGTCGCACGGCGACTCGTCGTCGGCTGCTCCTGATGTGAACTGCTGGGACCTCAGGGGAGAGTGCGGGTCGGGCAGTCGGGCCGACTCACTTTCACCAGCACGGGCCGGCTCGATTAGAGCTTTCTCATCTGGCTCCACGTGTCAACCAATAGCGCGCTTCAAGATTCTTTGATGGAATTGATTTTGATGGGATTGACGCAGTGCCCGTGGGAAAGAAGGGGGAGAGCGATGATCATCTCCACCAAACTGATCCTGACCGCAGCCACGAGTCTCTTGGGCATTGCCCTGGCTGCGGGTGGGCTGCTCCTCGGCATGGGAGTTCTGACCGCTGCGGATGACCCGGGTCAGGTTCTGCAGGTGAGCGGTGTCGGGCCGGTGTCCGCGACCTCCGGCGCTAGGGCAAGACCCCCGGCCACCGCCACGACGCATGCCACGACGCCCGCTGCGCCGCCCGCCGCGCCGCGAAGCACTGTTGGTCAGGTCGCGCCGCCAGCAGCCCAGACCCTGCCCTCGTATCGCGCAGTCACCCCCGGTCCGAGAGCGCCGCAGCCTGCCGCTCCCCAGTCGGCTCACCACGGACCCGAACCGGTTCACAGTTCCCCTGCCAAACACATGGAGGGCCACTGAGGCGCCACAAAGCGGTCACCGTCAGGAGCCGCGTCTAGACCAAGCGGTAGCCCATTCCGCGGACTGTCTGGATGCGTTCGGCGCCGATCTTGGCGCGCAGGTAGAGCACATAGACCTCGACCACGTTGGAACCCGGGTCGAAATCAAGCCCCCACACACGGCTGAGCAACTGCTCCCGGCTGAGGACCTGATCGGGGTGCCGCATGAACTCCTCGGCGAGCGCGAACTCGCGCGCCGAAAGATCGTGCAACGTGCCGTCAACTCTCATTCGGCGCGTCTTCAGGTCGAGCTCAAGAGCGCCCACCTGCAGCGCACCGACCGGTCCGGGCTGCCCGTCCTTCAGCCGTAGTCGTACCCGTGCCAACAGCTCATCGAAGCGAAAAGGCTTGGACATGTAGTCGTTGGCTCCCCCCTCCAGGCCACGCACGGTGTCGGCCGCGGAGTCCCGGGCGGTCAGGACGATCACGGCAATCGGGTTCCCTTCGCTGCGGAGGGTCTGGAGGATGTCGAAGCCGTCGCGCCCGGGCAACCCGATGTCGAGGATGAGCAGGTCGAACTGGCCGGATTGCCCGAGGGCGAGCGCCGCGGGGCCGTCGGCCGCCACGGTCACCGCGAACCCGGCCGCGCGCAGACCTTTTTCGACGATCGACGCAATGCGCGCCTCGTCTTCGGCTATGAGAATCCTGCTCAAGCTCCTACCTCACGTCTTCTGGAAACGATGGTGCCCCTGTGACAAGCGGGACCCGGATGGTGAACGTCGACCCCTCGCCCGGCGCGCCCCTGAGCAGCACGGTGCCAGCGTGGGCTTCGGCAATCGCCGAGACGATGGACAGTCCGAGTCCGGAGCCCTCGGTCGCCCTGCTCGACTCGAGTCGGCTGAATCGCTCGAAGATCCGCTCGCGATCCTCCGGCAGTATGCCGGGTCCGCTGTCGCGCACCGACAGGTTCAGCCAGGGACCCGTTCCTTCCTTCGACATCTCGGCGGCGATGATGATCGGCGTGCCGGGGGTTGAGTACTTGACCGCGTTGTCGGCAAGCTGCAGCCAGGCTTCGGTGATGTGGCGGGCATCGATGACCGCCAGTCCAGTGGCGGACTCGACATTCCAGGAGCGCGTCGGGTCCAGCGCGGAGGCCTTGGCAGCGACGGCTGCGGTGAGCGAGTCGATGTCGACCTCGGCCGGCTCGACAAAGTGCGGCGCCTTCGACGCGGCCAGCAGTGAGATCTCGGACACGAGCGTGCTCATCCGGTCGAGCTCCTCGATCGCCAGTGCCCGGGTCCCCTCGACCTCGCTGGCGTTGCCGGCATCGAGCAGCTCCAAGTGGGTGCGGATGATCGTGATCGGCGTCTTCAGCTCGTGACCCACGTCGTTGAGCAGGCGCACCTGGCTCCTGGACGAATCCTGCAGGCGGTCGAACATGGAGTTGATCGCCACGGCCAGCTCCGAGACGTCGTCGCGGCCGGTGACAGGGATACGTTCGGTGAGGTCGGCGGCGGTGCTGCTGCCGGCCGCGGCATCGCGCAGCAGGCGGATCGGGCGAAGCAGCCGGCCAGCCACGAACCAGGCCACCAGACCCACCAGAGCCAGGGCTCCCAGCGCAACTCGGAAGTAGGTCTCGAAGGAACTGGCCAGCGAGCCGAGCTCGGCGTCAAGATCGTACGCAGCGACATACAGGCCCGTGCTCGGATCGCCGGCGACCCTGACCGGAACGATCAGGTAGCGCAACGTTCCCTGCGCGCTCTTGGCGGTGCCCATGACCACAAGGCTCGGGTGCGCCTCAGACACGATGCGGGTGACCAAGGCGCTGTCCTTGTCGATGCGGAACGGCAGGCCAACCGCAGGAACCAGTGCCGGCCTCTTGTCGACGAAGCCGAGAGCGCTCTCGTTCGCGCCGGGAATCATCTGTTGCATGGCGACCCGCAGTACGGCATCGACACTGGTCAGCGGCGCCGCCGAGGTCTTGCCTGCCGCGATGGTCTTCAGCTTCGGAACCGCATCCAGGAGCTTTGCATCGACGGCGGTCAGGATCCCTCTGCGCTGAACCAGATAAGACGCTGTGCCCGATGCTGCGAGCCCGAGCGCCGCTACCGCAAGAATCGCCACGACGATGCGCGATCTCACCGAGAGAACGCGCCGCCGCCCAGGGCCGACCGTGCGCCCATGCCGCCGAAGTATGCGCATCCGGGTCATTGTCCAAGTATCTGTTGCTGCCTCGACCGATTGGGTCTGCAGAGATGACTCTCTGCTGCCTCGAACGTAGCAGTCAACGGCATCCAGGGATCGATCCACCGACCAGAGCCCCGGTTTTGAACTCAGGCTCTGCACGGGCGTGCGTAGTTGTGACGGTAGCCATGGTGAAGAACCAGCGTATCCATCCGAGCCCTCGCGCCGCTGGTTCTCATCAGAGCACTGAGGCTCCGAAGATCTCTCGTGCGGACTCGTCGCGGACCGCGGACGCCTTACGGCTTGTTCGCCGGCTGCCATCGGTCAGTTGTTGAGGATTGCAGGATTGGGGCTAGGTGACCGTGAGCCGGGTGTACATCCCCGAGGTGTAGTGGTTGGGGAGGTTGCAGACGAGTTCATAGTGTCCGGGCGCCAAGTTGACGGTCATCCAGCTTGACGCGCCGGGGACGATTCCTTTACCGGCGCCTTTCCCATTGCTGTTGGATGCCTCGCCGAGGCTGCTCGCCTCATCGATCTTGGCGTCGCCTCCGATCGGGCGAGTACCGACTCCTTGAGAATTCGGAAGCGGGAGGATCACCATCTCATGTGTGATACTGCCGCCATTGGTCACCAGAAAGGAGACGGTCCCGTGGGCCACTGTGCTCTGGCCCGCGTTCAAGCGCATAGAACCGCCGGACATCATGGCGCTGCCTTGGCCCATCATGGCGCTGCGGCGGCCCATCATTGACCCGCCCATATCTGTCAGGGAAACGTTCACGACGGTCCCCGGGAGGCTCGGCGCAGCGCGGGCGGAGCCGGATAGAAATCCGCTGGCGTCGGGAATTGCCCCACCGTTGACGGCACCGACAGCCACTGCTGCGGAGGCGACAAGCGCGGTCACGGCTGCGACCAGCGCGCCGACCAGCAGGGGACGTCTCGCGGCGGTCACTTCCGGTTGTCCTGGGTGCCGTTGAGAGCGGTCCGCTGGGCCTGCCACGCCGGCACGTCAATCTCGCCGTTAGCCATCCTGCGGTCCAGGATGTCCGCCGCCGAACTACTGGCCGGGCTGGGTGCCGAGCCGCTGCTGCCGGGAAGCAGGCGTACGACCAGCCAGACGATCAACCCAAGCAACAGGAGCAGGGACACGCCCAGGGCAAGCCATCCGAGACCCATTCCGTTTCCGTACGAACCCATCATCGTGAACTCCTTCTTGATCTGCCCGGTCCTTCCGGGATACCTCCAGCGTTGCGCCCGGGTGTCGCGGTCTTGGTCAGGAACCATGAAGAAACGATGTAGAAACCCTGCGCAGCACCTCAACCACCGACGGCGTGTAGCGGTGCTGGGCGCCGTCACCTTCGACTTCGTCGGGCCATACGAAACCACGCCGGTCTGTCCGCGGCGAAGCATGTGTTTGCTTCTGGTGGCAAGCGCATCATCGGGCTCGTGCTCTTGGCGTCTGGCATCGGCCCGATGTCGTCAGGCCTGTCGCAGGCGGTGGCCGCGAGCAGCGTTCGGCAGCATGATCTCGAATTGTGCTCCGCTGCCCGGTCCGTCACTGTGGCCCCGCAACTGTCCGTGGTGCGCCTGAATGATCGCCTTGGCAATGGTCAGCCCAATGCCGCTTCCAGCGCCGTTCGCCGTGCGGGATGAGTCGCCCCGGTAGAAGCGTTCGAACAACTGGTCGGCGGTGGCGGGATCGAAGCCTTCGCCGTTGTCGGTCACCAAGATCCGGCACCGGTCGTGTTGTCGGGTGGCGGCGATGGTGACAACGCCCCCAATTCCGGTGTGTCGCAGCGCGTTGTCCAGCAGTGCCCCCAGCGCCTCCGCCAGCCGGTCACGGTCAACGAGCACGTCACCGGCGGAGATGCTCTCGGCAGTGAGGCTGATGCCGTTGGCCTCGAACCGTGGTCGGGCCGCGGCCACCGCCCCCGATACCAGCTCCTGTGCCGAGACCAGCACCGGGTGCAGGTTCAGCTGGCGTTCCTCGGCCCGCGATACGGCTGACAGGTCGCCCACGAGGCGGTGTAGCCGCTGGGACTGCTCGGTCAGTGTCGCCAGGGTCGTCTGGTCGCTGGGCAGGATGCCGTCGCTGATGGCCTCGATCGTGGCTTGGATCGAGGCCAGGGGAGTGCGCAGCTCGTGGGCCAGGTCGGCGAGCAGGTGCCGGCGGGTCTGGTCTGTGGTCGCCAGCCGTCGGGCCATCAAGTTGAACGCCGTTGTCAGCCTGTCGAACTCCGGGCCAAGACGTGGCTGGCCCAACCGGGTCTGGTAGTCGCCGTCGGCGATCTGCTGCGCAGCCTCGGCGGCCTGGGCCACCGGGGCCGCAACCCGCCGGGCCACCAGCCAGGTCACGACCAGGGCGGCCACCAGGGCGAAGGTCACACCCACTAGCAGGGCAAGGAGAACCGCATTTGAGAAGGCCTCGTCAACGTGGATATGGGCGGGCCCGGGCATAGCTGGCTGGGCCTCGTTCAGGTGCGCGTGGAACGCCGGCTCGGCGACGAACAGCACCGCGACCAGCATGGTTCCGGCGCCGGCAATGACGACCAGGCCCACCGCGGTGAAGAGCCGCCAGGCCAGACCCAGAGGAGGTCTGGGTGGCCGACCGGTCGTTGCCTTCATCCGGGCCCCATCCGGTAGCCGACACCCCGGACGGTGCAAATGTAGCGTTCGGTGGCCGGGTCGTCTCCGAGCTTGGCGCGGATGTGGGCGATGTGAATATCGACGAGGTGCTCTTCGCCGACCCAGTCCGGTCCCCAGACCCGCTCGATGAGCTGGCTGCGGGTGAAGGCGAGCTTGGGTCGTTCGGTCAGGGCCTCCAGCAGGTCGAACTCGGTGCGAGTCAGCTCCACCGGCCTCTGCCCGACCTGAACGTGGCGGGACTGGGGGTCCAGGCTCAGGTCGCCAACGGTGCGCAGCTGGACCTCTTCGCTGGTATGCCCGCTCATCCGTGGTCGGCGAAGCAGGCCACGGATGCGCGCGATCAGCTCTCGCGGGGAGAACGGTTTGGTCAGGTAGTCGTCGGCACCGACCGACAGGCCGATGAGGGTGTCGATCTCTTCACTGCGGGCAGTCAGCATGATGACGTAGGCGTCGGTGAAGGTGCGCAGCTGCCGACATACCTCGAGGCCGTCGATACCCGGCAACATCAGGTCGAGAACGATGACGTCGGGCGGGTCGGCGCGGGCTGCGGCCAGTGCCTGCTCCCCGTCGGGCGCTGTGCTGACCACGAACCCGTCATGCTCCAGGTAGCCGGCCACGGCCCGGACAAGGCTGGGCTCGTCGTCCACGACCAGCGCCCGCAAAGGGGTGCCGGTCGCGGCGGCGGCGCGCGGTGTCGGCGGGATCAGGAGTCCTCCATGGCGATGAATGCCCCGTGCCAGGTGTGGTACCAGACGGCCCCGGTGGAGGAGCTGACCGACATCATTCCACTGACTACGCCGTTGAGTTGGAGGTCAAGGGTGAAGTATCCCGGGTAGGCGTCGATGCTTCGGACCGTGCTGCCAGGCCGGTTCGAGGCCAGCCGGGAGGTGGCGATGCCGCGTGCCTTTGTCGAGTCAACCGGCCCGCCGGGGCCACCTGTTTCACCAGTGCGCATCATCCCGAAGCGGGTGTTCCACATCATCGCCGGACCTGGTTCGGTGCTCACTGCGCCGGTGCGGGGATCGACGATCACCTCGGTCGCCGGCTGCCCCGCGTTGTCCTTGAGCTCGACGTAGAAACCGTTGTCGAACCACATCACCTCGCCCGGATGCAGCCCGGACTCCTTCGCCGCGGACGCGGCCCTTGCCCGGGCCGCGGGGATGGAGGGCACGGCAGTTCCGTCACCGGCCAGCCACACCATGCCCGTCGAGCCCATCATCGAATCGCCCATCATGCCCGCGGACGAACCCTGGCCCTGACCTTGGCCGCCCCTCATTCGGGAGAACTGGCTCTGAGTCCGATTCTGGCCGCCCATCATGCCCTCGTACGGGCCTTGACCGTCACCGCTGGTCGTTGGCCCGGAGGAAGGACCACCGAGGGTGCCGGCAGCCACCGCCGCGGAGGCGACCAGAGCGACCACGGCTGCCGCTAACGCGCTCACCATCAGAGGACGTCTCACAGCGATCACTTCCCCTCACGCTGGGCGGACAGGAGAGCGGCCCGCTGGGCCTGCCACGCATCCATGTCTATCTCGCCGTTTGCCATTCGGCGGTCGAGGATCTCCACCGCTGACTCACCGGTGGTGCGGGTCGGCTGACCACCGCTGGCTGGTAGCAACCGCGTGACAAGCCACACGATCAGCCCGAGCAGGATGAGCCAGAACAAGCCCACCCCCAGCATTCCGAGTGTGCCCATTCCGCCGCCATACCAACCCATCATCGTGAACTCCTCCTTCAGGTGCCCTGGTGTTCCGGGTGCCTTCAGCCTCGCAACCAAGTGCTGCGATCGTGGTCAGGAACCATGAAGAAACGATGTAGAAACCTGGCAAAGCCCCGGCGCCCTGGCCGGCGCGATCAGCCAGCGAGGCGTGATCCGTCATCGATGCCCGACCCTGTCGTGGGGCGTTGTTCAGGGCGACCGTAGGTCACGGTCGATGACCAGATGGCGCGCAGCGCGATAGCCGAGCCGGCCTTCGGGGAGTCCCACATCATGCCGTTACCTGCGTCAATGCCGCGGTGGTGCGCTGGCTGACCACGGGTGCGACAGGCTCGGGCTTCGGTTCGGCTTGACCACACCGGTGAAACCGATGGCGCCGAAGGTCTGCGGGGACTGCGGTGCCTGGGCGGCCGCGGGCACTGCGGCAGCAACGGCAAGAGCGATCGGTGCGGCAGCCTTGACCTCGGTGGTGACCGGGGCTGCGGTGGCCGGCAGGGCAAGCGAGGCCACCACGGCGCCGGAGATGACGATCACGGCGGAGGCCTTGCTGCCCGGCTTCGCTGAACCCGAGATGGCCGAGGACAGGGAATCCGATGACCGCGGCGGAAATGACTGCCCGCGGATACGGCCACGGTGGTTGGAGGGCTCAGACTTCAGGGAATCTTCATGGTTCTGCCTGCCCAATCGTCATGGGGGAAACGGAGTCTGGGTATCGCGGTACGTGACGAAACTAGGAAGGGGAGGCCCTGATGTTCGCTGGTGGGTGGTGCGGGCAGTTGTCTGCGGGCGGATGGGTTCTGATGGGACTCTTCTGGGCTACTTTCCTGGGGCTGGTGCTGTGGGCCGTGAGCCGGCTGTTCGGCCGTGTCCCGGGGGCGGGCGATGGTGACGGGGCCGAACGTGAAGTCAGTGACGCCAACGACCTGGATCTGCGGTTG
>JBBRZQ010000162.1:0-9693 GCA_038236535.1 Actinomycetales bacterium | reverse complement strand
GCCTCGGCCAGAGCTGCCGACGGCGGGTTCCGCATCCTCTCGCTCGCCGCAGATGATCCGGGTGCTGTTCCCGTGTGGCGGAGTCGGCCGGCGCGGACCACCGCCCCGGTGCCTGTGCGCCCTCGTTTGACATGGTGATCGGCGGCATCTGTTAGCCCGCCCGTCCCTCCGATGGCCACCGATCCACAGAACCCCTTCTTGGCGTCCTCGTCCCGGCAGGCATGCCCTTGCGCTCAGCCGGCGTCAGAGGACTCCGATGGTCTGTTCGAGAAATCCGATGAATCCCCCTGCGGCGACCTGCTGATCCAACAGGACGCCGCGCGAAAACTCGGCGGTAGCTTCCGCCAACCCAACTGCCAGAAGGACGCATCATCATGAGTATCAAACCGGAGACAAGGAAATGAGCAATCTCGCCGCAGGCGTCTTCCCGCTGGGCGGCATGGGCGGCGCAGCACCTATGGGGCAAGGTCTTCTTCCGCCGTGGGTCACCTGGCTGTGGCTGGTCGCCCTGGCAGCGGTCCTCTTCCTGCATTGCGGCCACTTTGTCCGGATGGGCGGTCAGCATCGGGGGTTCCACGCCAGCCACATCCTGATGCTCGTCAGCATGCTGTACATGTATGCCTCGATGGAGTTCAAGTGGAAGTGGTTCCCGGCCAACTGGTCGGTCGTCATCTTCTCGGCCTCCACCGCGGCAATAGCCGCGTGGATGGTCTTCCGCTTCGTTCAACGTCGCCGGTTCAGCCTGCTGTGGATACTTGCCCTGATCATGCAGGCGGCAATGATCTACATGTGGCTGCCGAGCTGGGCTCCGGTGCTGACGTGGGCACTGGTCGTCTACTACGGTCTTGAGACCGCGGCCTGGCTCGCGCGGGTTCTCGATGACTCCAAGCCGTCGATGAGCGTCGGAGTTCGCAAAGACGCCCAGCCCGCGAAGCCCGTCGAGCAGGGCGTTGGGTCGCGGCCTGCGATGGCCGGCGGACTCCTAACCGAATCCAAACCGGTGATAGCCGCCGGCCAGGGCGACCACGCGTTGGTCGTGACCTTGGCTCACAACGCCATTACCGACCGGCTCAGCATGGCCGTCATGGCTGCGAGCATGGCCTACATGTTCGCAGCGATGCAGCTGATGAGATAGCGGCAACGGATCCCGGTGCCTCACGGAGTGGTACCCGCGAAGCACCGGGACCCAGCCGGTTTTGGCATGCCTGCATTCGTTGTCACTTCGAGCTGGTGGTTCCGGGGGTGAAATGCGTCGCAAGCACAAGGTTTTTCCAAGCCTGCCCATGAACGATGGGCGCATGACCCACTTGGGGCCCGTGTCGACCCTGCATGCTGCGAATCAGTGGTCCGTGCTGTCCGCGGGTAGCGACACCGCGATACCAAAGTGGTCATCAAGTTCTCCCTCGTCGCCGCTTTGGGGTGACGACGACCCCGATACAGATCTGTTTGCCCAGCCGAGGCGCTCAGCCACGATCCGCCAGTCCCAAATTGCTGCGAATCGCTGAGATGGTCCACTACGCTGGCGGCATGGCTCATCCGGCGACCGGATTGCTGCGGGTATTTCGGGCGACGGTACTGGGGTTGATTGCGTTTGCTCTTGCCCTTTCAGCCCATGTGGCCGCGGGCGGGCGGGCACTGTCCCCGGCCTCTACCTCCGTGTTGGTCGTGGCGTGCATCGGCGTATGTCTGAGCCTGACCTCACGGCGCCTCGGGACGGTCGCGATCGCGACAACGCTGGGGGTCTTTCAGCTCGGGTTGCACTACTCGTTCATGTGGATGACCTCCGCCAGGTGTGTACCTGGGCCGACGGCTGGCATGGGGCCGATGCATATGCACGGCGGACCCGCGGTGCTGACCTGCGTGCCGATGGCGGCCCAGGGGATGTCATCGATGGCACACGCTTCGGCCGGGTGGATGCTGGGCGCTCACGCCGTCGCGACGGTGGCGACGGCCTGGGTTGTGGCTCGCGGTGAGCGACTCTTGTGGCTGATGGTTTCTGCTGTCCTGGCGGCATTCAAGCCGCTGGGGCCTGTGGGAATCTCGCCACGGGGGCGGCCTTGCGAACCGTCGCTGACCTTGGGGACTAGCCACGGCCTGGTGGCCTTGGGTGGGATCGGTCGACGGGGCCCTCCGGCGCCGGAGCTGTGCGTCTAAGGCTCGATCGTCCTCGCCCCATGCGCCGCCACCGGCGCGGGCACCATGTGCATTCCTGGCCTGACCCCCGCCAATGGACTTCCGCTTGCGGGCGTCGCCCTCCGTGGTGACACTTGCGTTCCGCCGGAGTCGTTAGCGCCGTCGCAGCCGCCGTCCTGTGCTGAGGACCCTGTGTTCAAGGGAACTCTGCGTTCAAAGGAACCGTGTCATGACCTCTGCTTTCTCCGTGCTCAGCGTTCGGCCACGTCGGCGCCCGTTGACCGTCGCTGCCGCCGAGCAGTGGTACCGACGGTCGGCGCGATGAGCGTGCTACGGGGCCGCAGCTCACGAGGCAGACTCGCCGCGACCGTCATCGCGCTTGGCCTTTTCGCGATGGTGGCCACCGCTGCTCCGGCCTCGGCACACGCCGCGCTGGAGAGCACATCGCCGCAGCAGGGCAGCCAGGTGGGTACGGCGCCGACCTCGGTGAGCCTGACCTTCAGCGAGGGAGTCGGGTTGAGCACCCGATCGGTCGAGGTGCTCGACTCTGCGAGTCGCCGGATCGATAAGGGCAACCCGCACCACCCCGGTGGGCGATCGTCGACGGTGACCGTCGACCTCAAAGCAGGAATACCCAAGGCGTCCTATGTGGTGGTCTGGCATGTCGTGTCCTCGGACAGCCACCCGATAGAAGGCACCTTCTCGTTCGGCGTCGGGGTTCCCGCCGGGACCGCACCCGCCGTTGCCGGTGGCAACCCCCTGGTGGGCGGTCTGGACGGGTTGTTCCGCGGGATCGCCTATGCGGGAGCGGTGCTCCTGCTCGGTGGCGCTGCGTTCCTGATGTTGTTGTGGCCGCGTGGCATGACCCTGGCCCGCCCGCGGAGGGTGGTGACGGCCGGATGGCTGGCATCGGTGGTCGGGGCCGCCGGACTGTTCCTGCTGCAGGGCCCGTACAGCGCTGGCCTGGGCCTGGGTGACCTCTTGGACCCGGGGCTGGTCGGCGACACCCTCGGGACCCGTTACGGGAAGCTGATGCTGCTGCGACTGGTGGTGCTGGGGTTCGCCGCCCCGGACCTGCGCAGGATGGCGACCGAACAGGGAGCCGACAACCGGGGGTCTCGCTGGAACATCGCGGGCTTTGGTGTGGCCTTCCTGGTGACGTTCAGCCTGTCTGAGCATGCCGGGCAGGGCGACCTGGTGCCGGTGTGGGCCGGGCTGGACGCCCTGCATCTGGCCGCGGCCAGCATCTGGATCGGTGGCCTGGCGGTGCTGGTCTACGCGATGCTGGGGCGATCGACTGCCGCGGATCTTGGCGCGGTGTTGCCGCGCTGGTCCCGGCTGGCGATGCTCGCCGTAGCGACCCTGGTGATCACCGGCACCGCCCAGGCGTGGCACGAGATCGGTTCGTTCCCGGCGCTGACCGGGACCAGGTACGGCCTGCTGGTGCTCGGCAAGGTCGCCGGGCTGACCCTCCTGCTGGTGCTGGGCGACATGGGTCGCCGGTGGGTGAACCGGAACGTCAAAGGCAGGCCGCCCCAAGCGGTTGTCCTCGCCGCGACGGGTCCAGCCTCGTCGGCCCGGTCCGAACCGGCGGGCACCGGTCCGGCCGGCACGGTGACCGTCACCAGCACCCGAGTGCAGCTCGTCGGGCCGTCTGTTGGGCGGTTGCGGGCGTCAGTGACCGCAGAGGTAGGGATCGCGGCCGTCGTGCTCGCGCTGACATCCGTGCTGGTGAACACCGTGCCCGCCAACGTCGCCTACGGGCCGCCCTATTCAGCCGTCGTCGTGGGCCAGGGCAACAACGGCCAGGACATCACCGCGCGACTGGACGTCGACCGGACCAAGGTCGGACCGACCACCGTGCGCATTTACACCTCCACCAAAGTCGGGGCCCTGCCGTTCGTCGCGGCCGAAGGCACCCTGACCGAGCGCAGCAAGGGCCTGGGCCCTGTGAAGTTCAGCTTCGCGGGCACCGGCAAGGGCCGCGGAACGGCCACCAATGTCGTGGTCCCCGCACCCGGGACCTGGACCCTGACCGTCCAGATCCGGACCGACGAGACCACTGACTACGCCGCCACCACGACCTACACGGTCCGCTGATCATGACACCACCCATCGTCGCGGCCGACCCCGACGGCGCCCACCTTCAGGCGCTTCGGCTGAGACTGCGCATCCCTGTCTTCACGGCAACGTCCGTCCTGCTCGGGGTGGTCGCCCACATCGCAGGCGGCGGCACACCGCCCGGTGCCGCGATGGTGGCCCTGATGGTGGCAGTTGTCACCTTGACGTCCGCCAGCCTCACCCGTCGCGAGCGAACCCTGCCCTCGATCGTGCTGGCCCTCGGTCTCGTTCAGGTGGGAATGCACCTGGCCCTGCTGGTCGGCCACGAACACGCCGCGTCTGTGAACACCGACAATGGGCCGGCCATGGTGGTTTCCCACGCCTGCGCGGTCCTAGCCCTGGCATGGTGGCTACGGCGCGGTGAAACGGCAGCCTGGAGTGCGGCATTCACCCTCTGGCGACGCCACGTCCGGCTCCGTTCCATCCTCGCCGCATCGAACGTCTCGCTGCGCAACCTGCCGGCACCGCCCTGGAGGGTGTCCCTCGCCCGCGCGCTCGTCCAGGTGAGACCCGTTCGCGGCCCGCCAGCTCTGACCTGATCACGGAACCTCACCCGCCGGCCACGGCACGGCCGCGGGAACACCACTCACCCACTTTGATCAGCCACAGCCGCAAGGAGCCCTCCCATGTCCGCTCACCCCAAAAGTCTCTTCCGACGCCTTGGCACCGCTGCCGCGGTCTCCGCCATCGCCGTCATCACCCTCGCCGGCCCGGCCAGCGCGCACGTCACCGTGTCCTCCGACGACTCGACCATGGCAGCCGCCGACGCGATCCTCACCTTCCGTGTCCCGAACGAACAAGACGCAGCCACCACCACCAAAGTCGACATCAAGTTCCCCGTGAAGGACCCCATCGCCTCCGTCAAGCCGGCCGCAGCACCCGGCTGGGTGGTGACCAGCAAGACGGTGAAGTTCACCCCGCCCATCAAGACCGACGACGGCACCATCACCGACGGCGTCGGCGAGGTCACCTACACCGCCGCCCCGGGCAGCAAAGGCATCGCCGTCGGCGGGTTCGGCGCCTTCCAGATCCTCGTCGGCCCGCTCCCTGACGCCAACCAGGTGGTCTTCTCGGTCGTCCAGACCTACAGCAACGGCAAGGTCAGCAGCTGGGTCGAACCCGTCACCGACCCGGCCAACCCGCCCGAGAGCCCGACGCCCATCCTGGTGCTGCACCCGGCCACCACTGCAGCCGCGGCTCCGGCAGCGGCCGCAGCTCCCGCGGTGAACCTGTCGAGCTATGCGAAGAAGTCCGACGTCAGCACCGGGCGCAACCTCGGTGTCCTCGCCCTGATCGTCGCCATTCTTGGCCTCGTGGCCGGCGGCGTGGCCATCGGCCGCGGACGCAAAGAGGCGGACGGCCCGGCCGCGAGGACCACCTCACCCACAGCCAAATAGGAACTGTCTGTCCCCGAGGCACCAAACCTGCAGATAGCACCCCCCCCCCACATCGCTCAGTGACGCTGTTGCCCGTTCCAGCCCTGGTCCAAGGAACCGACGGCGTCACTGGGCGAAGTACGGCCATCGGAAGCACTCCATCCGGCCCACCCGGATTCCGGAGCTCCACCGAGGTTGGAGAGGTCGCAGTGTTGCTGCCTTCAGGGGCACCTTGCCAACCCGACTCCCAGACAGGTGATTCCCAGAATGAACATGAAGCCGGCGCTAGAAATATGACCATCGATGCCAGACCCCGGATGGCCCATCACCGCAACCGGATCCGACTGCTGACCGTGCCGCTGGCAGCCGCCGGACTCATCGTCGCGGGCGCGTTGAGCGCCTCGGCCCATGTGCTGGTCGACGCCCACCCGGCCACGGTCGGCGCCACGGATGTCACCCTGACCTTCCACGTACCCAACGAGGAAGCCCCCGCGGCCACCACCGAGGTGACACTCGTGATGCCATCCGACCACCCACTTGTCGGGGTCACCGCCAAGACCCAGAACGGCTTCCAGCCCACGACAACCACCCGGCACCTCGACGTCGCAGTGCCCGGAACACACGGACCAGTGTCGGACGTCGTCACGAAGGTCACCTTCTCAGGCGGCACCATCAAGGGCACTGACGACAAGGCGTTCGCCCTGCACGTCGACAAGATGCCGGCAGGAGTGCGCACACTGACCTTCAAAGCCCTGCAGCGCTACAACAACGGCACCACCGTCGCCTGGATCGAAGTGGCCGCAGACGGCGCCGCGGAACCGGAACACCCCGCCCCCGAACTCACCCTCACCGGACCCGCCCCGGCCGCCTCCCCGTCTGCTTCGGCCGTCGCGGCCCCGATCGCACCCGCATCGTCGACCACAGACGGCGGACCGCCCTGGGCGCCGCTGGGTCTGGCCGTCCTCGTCCTCGGATTGGCAGCGGTCGCCCTGATGCTCTGGCGGCGACGCCCCAGCCACGGCTGAGCGCGGGCGAACCACCCCCCGCGGCACTTCCATTCATAGGTCGGTGATGCCAGCCACAGGCTCACCGGGTTGGTGCACCGCTAGACGATTATTGCCTTGCGGACTCATCTGACCCGGGTCGGAGCGGTCCCCCGCCCGACCGGCCCCAATCAGGGCAGACGGCCCAACCGCGGCCGGCACCCTCCGCACCTGCTGAAATGTATAACCATGCATCTACCTCGGGACCGGCAACGTCCGCATCTGGCGCGGATGGTGAGCTTTTGATGCACCGATGGCGGATCCACACAACCGGTCATGAATCGCGGTCCGCGGTCAGAAGGTCACCCTGGCGCGGATGCGGTACACCCCGGTGACTCGACGCCGTCGACGAGAACGGTCTGGGTCCAAGTCCAGGAATCGCCGAGGCCATTCAACGCGTCTGCAGGGAGCGAGATGCTCGCTTCTTGCATCGACCCGTCTGGGGCTGCGTAGTCATAGTGCCGGGCGCTCGTGCCGTCAGCTCGAGCGAACGAAGCCCTCAGCGTCACATTGCCGGTGGTGGGCGCGTTCGCGCTCCATTGCCAGGTGGCTGTGATCTGGTTCTCCCGTCCGATTTCATGACGCGTTACGCCGAGCCGGGTTGTTGTAGCGTCCCCTGTGCTCAATGTCCCGCCGGTCATTCCGATGGGCCCGTCGTCGGATGCGGTCATGCCGCAGGAAACGACCAGCGGGCCGTATCCCGATGTCGGGCCAAAGGAGAACAGCACACCGACCGCGCAGGCCACGGCGCAGATCGCGGTGGCAGGACGCCACCACCGAGGAGCCGACAGCCCCTCCCATGATCTGGGTGGCCCCTGGTCGAGTGAAGAGTCACCGCCAGAGGCGAACCAGCGGTGTCGTCGGGGCCGGCGCGTGTCGAGCACAACAGTCGCCATGATGCTGTCTGCAAACGTTTTGCGCTGCGCGTTCCAGAGAGGGCGCAGGTATCCGATGAGCAGAATCGAGTCGAGGATGTGCGCAAACCAGCGAACCGCCGTCCGCACCAACCCGATCGGGCGGGCGTCGTCGTCGCGCACCACAGCGATGCCGATCACCAGCTTGCCCGGGGTGACGCCGAGGTAAGCCTGCATGGTGATCATCAGCAGCACCGTAGCCACGACCCAGCCGCTGTCGGTCCATGAGGAGGCAGGCACGCCCGCCACGGATGGCGAAAGGAACGACACACCGATGAACGGCACGGCGAGGGACTGAACGCCGAGCGCGAAGAATGTCACGCCCGCACCGATACCACCATCAAGAACCGAAGCAGCGACACGTTTGAGCCATGACGCGTAGACAGGCTCGAGAGATTCGAACGGAACGGGCGCGTTCGAGACCCCCTGGAGGTCGACCGGTATGCCGCCCGCGTTCGTCACAGAGGGGATCCTCGCACAGATCTAACCCGTGCCGCGCGTTGCCGCGGGCGTCGTCGTCGTTCCCCTTGAGGCCCTCGTCCTGGCGCTGGGACGGCCGAGAAATCCTTCACTCTCATGGTTCCCCTCTATGTCAAGAGGCTGGTTGATGTGCTCGAGATTCTCTGAGGCTTTCGGGCTCTGATGGGTCGCGGTAACGTCGCTCTTGCGGGTCCGGGAAGTGGCTGATCCGAAGTTCCGACGCGCGGGGACAGGTCGGCCGCGATGGATTCTTGAGTCGCCCCGCAGTGCCCTCCCGGGCCCGTGCCATCGCCGGCGAGTTCCTGCGTTCGGGCATCGGCGACCAGTTGTCGGTAGATCACGTCAGAGAGCCTTCGTTTCAGGCAGCGCAGTGCTTCCATGCGGGTCTTGCCGGCGGCGACTTTGCGCCGGAAGTACGCCCGGCCTTCGGTGTCGTTGCGCAGCTGGACGATCGCGGCGATGTGCAGGACATGGTTCGTCCGCCGGTTGCCGGCTCGGGAGAGCCGGTGTCGGATCCGTTCGCCCGATGACGCGTCCAGGGGCGCCGTGCCGGTCCAGGACGCGAACCGGTTCCGGTCGGCGAACCGGGTGATGTCGCCGGCATCGGCCAAGATCCGTGCCGCGCCAGCGGGGCCGACTCCGTGAACCTCCAGCAGGGTCGAGCCTCGGGCAATGACCCCGGCTTTGAGCTCGGCCTTGAGCTTCTTCAGCTTCGCGTCGACCACGACCAGGTCGGCGAACTGGTCGGCGGCCATCCGCCGCCGGGTCTTGCCGGCGATGTCACGCGGGCGGACGGTGGCCAGTATCTCCTTTGCCTGCAACGCAGAAAGGTCCTTCTTGCGCTGGCCGGGGACGAGCTCGCTGAGCAGGCGATGCAGCCGGTTGACGATCTGAACCCGAAGGCGGGCCAGCTCGTCGCGGCGGTCGGTGAGCATCCGCAATGCCTCGAGCTCACCGTCGGGGGCCAGGACCCGCAGCCCTTTAGGCGGACCGCGACGATCGCGATGGAGTGGGCGTCGAGCGCGTCTTCTCCGAACGTGAAAATGTTCATTTCGTGGGCATTTGGCCTGAGATCGTGTCATTTGTCGTGGGCCTTGCCTGGCCCGGTGAGGTCTGTGTTGTTCGTGCGGCCGGCGGCCTCGGAGAAACTGGGTACACCCAGGTGCACGGCGGTGTTGCGACGGGCTGAGATCTGGTTCATCTGGGCGAGCTTGCTGCGGGCTCCTGCGAGGCTGACTTTCAGACCCTCGGCTTCGCCGAACCAGCGGTGGGTTTCGGCTTCGGCGATGCGGGCCATGAGGTTGTCGTGGATCTGGGTGAGGCGGTCGCGTTCGGCGGGGTCGGGTCGTAGCAGTGGGCAGCGCAGGCAGCTGTGCTCGTGGATACAGGGCGTGTCGTAGGACCGGCCGCAGTCGCCGACGGCGACTTTGCGGCGTTCGAAGTGGCCGAGGAACTCGGATGGGCATGAGCCCGGCCGCCACGGAGCTGGCGAGTCATCGGGAAAGGGTTGACCATCGGCCCGGTCCCCGAGGTTGTCAAGTTGTCTGTGTAAGTGAGGTGGTCGTGGGGTGGTTAGAGGTGGGCGTTGATGCGGTCGGGGTAGATGAGGGCGAGTTCGCCCAGTGC
>JBBRZQ010000161.1:0-9718 GCA_038236535.1 Actinomycetales bacterium | reverse complement strand
TCATCAGCGCTGACCCGATCGACGAACCCGCCAGCAACAACGGCTCAGGCGGTGGCGCCAGTCCCAGCGGCAATAATGGCAAAAGCGGCGACAGTGGTTCCAACGAGGCCGGCAACGGGCGCGGTGGCCGCGGGCGTCGTTCCCGGGGGAGTGGCCGCGATACTGCCGCCTCTGTAGCGCCGGAGCCAAAGGTGACCCCCGAGGGTCCCACGCCGGCTCAGATCGCGGCAGCGTCAATCGCTGCGGCCATCCATGCGGCATCCCACACAGAGTCGGCTGCGGTCACTGAGCAGTCGTTCGACCGGCCACAGGAAACTCTTCTCGAGGCAGCCGAGGTGGCTGCTCCCGAGGCCCCTGTCGAGGCAGCCGAGGTGGCTGCCCCCGAGGCCCCTGTCGAGGTAGCCGAGGTGGCTGCCCCTGCCAGGTCGCGGCGACGGTCATCCCGTTCGGCCAAGTCGCCTGCGGTCTCGGTTGAACACGTCGTCGTTGAGCCCGTTGTTGTAGAGGCCGTGATGGCCCCGCCTGAGCTGCACCAGCACGAGGTCCTCGTGAACCCGAGCGAGCCCGACCCGGCTTCCGTCGTGCCCGATGTGGCAGCACCTGCCGCGCACGGCCGCCGCAAGCGCGCTCGTGTCATGGCGCCGGCTGGACCACCCCCCGCGGTCAGCGAGGGTTCCGCCGGCGGTGAGTTTGATTCATAGGCTGCCCAACACGTAGTCTGACCCCTTGGTGCGCCCACCGTGCCCGTGTCTCCGTTCTGTTTCTTTGTGGAGACTATGTGCCGGTTGCCAGTGGCCACCAGCCCCCGAACAAACGTAAGAGAGTGAGCTCAACGTGTACGCGATCGTTCGCGCAGGCGGCCGTCAGGAGAAGGTTTCCGTCGGTGACGTCCTCATCATTGACAAGGTGAAGGGTGAGGCTGGCGACAGCATCGAGCTCAAACCCTTGCTGCTGGTCGATGGATCCACTGTGACCAGCGACGTGGCCAAGCTGGCCAAGGTCAAGGTCACCGCCGAGCTGGTCAAGGCCACCAAGGGTCCCAAGATCACCATCATGAAGTTCAAGAACAAGACCAACTACCGCAAACGTCAGGGCCACCGCCAGCACTCGACCCAGATCAGGGTCACCGCGATCGACGCCTGAGACACGGTCGTTCTCGAATCTGACAAGCCCAAGAACCTAAGGCAGGCACTGACATGGCACACAAAAAGGGTGCATCCTCCACCCGAAACGGGCGCGACTCAAACTCCCAGTTCCTGGGCGTCAAGCGATTTGGCGGCCAGGCCGTCAACGCCGGTGAGATCCTCGTCCGCCAGCGTGGCACCCACTTCCACCCCGGCGACGGCGTGGGCCGTGGCGGCGACGACACACTCTTCGCGCTGGTCGCAGGCGCGGTGAAGTTCGGCAAGAAGCGGGGACGCAAGACGGTCAACATCGTTGAGCCGGCTGCTTCCACCGAATCGGCCTGACACCCAGCCGTAGCACCAGTTCATGGCGAACTTTGTTGACCACGTCCTGCTTCACGTCTCAGCCGGCGATGGGGGCCACGGCGTTGCGTCGGTTCGACGTGAGAAGTTCAAACCGCTCGGCGGCCCTGACGGCGGAAACGGTGGGCGGGGCGGCAATGTCACCCTGGTCGTCGACCCGCAGTCGACAACCCTGCTGGACTACCACCACAGCCCGCACCGCAAGGCCACGAACGGTCAGCCCGGCGGTGGTGACGACGCCAATGGCGCCGACGGTGATGACCTGATTCTTCCGGTGCCTGCCGGCACAGTGGTCAAGGGCCGCGACGGTGAGGTCATCGTCGACCTCGTGACCCTGGGCGAGACCTTTGTCATTGCCCGCGGCGGACGCGGAGGTCTGGGAAACCGGGCGCTCTCCTCACGGGCCCGCAAGGCTCCCGGGTTCGCCCTGCTCGGCGACGCCGGCGAGTCCCTGGACATTGTGCTTGAGCTGAAGTCCCTCGCCGACGTGGCCCTGATCGGCTACCCCTCGGCCGGCAAGTCGAGCCTCGTGTCTGTCCTGAGCGCAGCCCGCCCGAAGATCGCCGACTACCCCTTCACCACGCTGGTTCCCAACCTTGGCGTGGTGATCGCCGGCGACCAGCGCTTCACCGTGGCCGACGTTCCCGGTCTCATCCCTGGTGCCAGCGAGGGCAAGGGCCTCGGGCTGGAGTTCCTACGGCACGTGGAGCGCTGTTCGGTCCTGGTTCACGTCATCGACTGCGCCACCCTTGACCCCGGCCGAGATCCCCTCAGTGACCTCGACTCCATCGAGACCGAGCTCTCGCAGTATGTCGCCGACGAGTCCCTGGGCGGTCGTCCGCTGGCCGAGCGCACGCGCATCGTCGTGCTGAACAAGTCCGATGTGACCGAGGCCCGCGAGCTCGCCGAGATGGTCAAGCCTGACCTGGAGGCTCGAGGCATCGAGGTCTTCATCGTCTCCGCCGTCGCACGCACCGGGCTCAAGGACCTGGCCTTCGCCATGGCAGCGCACGTCGTCAAGGCCCGCGCGGCACTGCAGGAGATCGAGATCCCGCGCATCGTCCTGCGCCCCAAGGCGCTGGACGACAGCGGGTTCGTCGTGAAGAAGGAGAAGACGCCTGAAGGCGAGATCTTCCGGGTGATCGGTGATCGGCCCAGGCGTTGGGTTGACCAGACCGACTTCTCCAACGACGAAGCGGTGGGCTACCTCGCGGACCGGCTGGCCAGGGCGGGCGTCGAGAAGGCACTGTTCAAGGCTGGGGCCGTTGCCGGTGCCACGGTGGTCATCGGTCCCGCCGACAACGCCGTCGTCTTCGACTGGGAGCCGACGATGGCCGCAGGTGCCGAGCTTCTCACCGGGCCCCGTGGTAGTGACGTGCGCCTCGACAACTTGCATCGCCCCACTCGCGAGGAGAAACGGTCCGACTACGCAGACCGCCGGGCGGCCAAGACCGCAGCCCGCGACGAGCTCCAGTCCGAGCGCAAGGCCGGGCACTGGGCCACGGCTGCTGAGACGGACCAGGACGACTGACGGGTTCTTCTCACTAGACTGCGCGCGTGCCCACGCCTCATCACGCCGACCTTCGGACCGCCCAGCGTCTCGTCGTCAAGGTGGGCTCCAGCTCGCTGACCACCCCTGACGGCGCACTGGATCAGGCACGGCTGGGCAAGCTGGTCGACGTGATCGCGGCGCGCCGGCGCCTCGGGACCCAGATCGTCCTGGTCTCCTCGGGCGCCATCGCGGCAGGCATCACACCCCTAGGTCTGACCCGCCGCCCGCGTGACCTGGCCACCCAGCAGGCCGCCGCCAGTGTCGGTCAGGGTGCCCTCGTCGCGGCGTACAGCCTCGCCTTCGCGACCCACGACCTCACGGTCGGTCAGGTCCTGCTGACTTCGGACGACGTGACACGCCGTTCGCACTATGCCAACGCCCGGCGCACCCTGGACCGACTCCTGGACCTGGGCGTTGTCCCCGTGGTCAACGAGAACGACACGGTGGCCACACATGAGATCCGGTTCGGGGACAACGACCGCCTCGCAGCGCTCGTGGCCCACCTCGTGCACGCCGACGCACTGGTCCTCCTCTCCGACATCGATGCGCTGTATGACGGACCCCCATCGCGGGCAGGCACGTCGCGAGTTCCGTTGGTGCGTGGGCCTGATGATCTCAAGAACGTCAAGATCCGTGGCTCCCGCTCCGCTGTTGGCACGGGCGGGATGGCCACCAAGATCGAGGCTGCAGCGATCGCCACGGGGGCCGGCATCGTCACGATGCTGACCTCGACCCTTCAGGCGGCCCAGGCGCTGGCGGGGGAGGACGTCGGCACCCTTTTCGCGCCCACCGGTTCCCGCAGGGCCAGCCGACTGCTCTGGCTGGCTCACGCCACGACCGCGCGCGGCCGGCTGATCCTGGACGAGGGCGCGGTGGCCGCCGTCGTCGAAAGACGGAAGTCGCTGCTCCCCGCGGGGATCCTTGGCGTTGAGGGCCAGTTCGGCGACGGCGACCCTGTGGACCTGTGTGACCCGGCCGGTCGCGCCGTTGCCCGCGGACTGGTCAACTACGACTCCACCGAGCTGCCGGGACTACTGGGCCGCAGCACGCACGACCTGGCTCGCGAGCTCGGGCCGTCCTTCGAGCGTGAGGTCGTTCACCGAGACGACCTCGTCCTGCTCTGAAGCACCTTAGGCTGAGCCCATGGCAGAGCCGATCGATCCCGAGATCACCGCGCACGTCGCCGACCTGGCCGGAGCGGCACGCCAGGCTTCTCGCCGGCTCGGACTGCTGTCGCGCGCCGACAAGGACGCGGCCCTGCGGGCGATGGCCGATGCCCTCGACCTGGCGTCAGCTGAGATCATCGCGGCCAACACGGAGGATATTGCCCGGGGGCGAGGCGAAGGTCTGGCCGAGGGGCTGATCGACCGGCTCCGGCTGGACCAGGCCCGGGTCGCGGCCGTGGCGGAGGCCTTGCGGGACATCGCGGCGCTGCCGGACCCGGTCGGCGAGGTCGTGCGCGGCTCGACGTTGGCCAACGGCCTCCAGATCCGACAGGTGAGGGTGCCGATGGGTGTGGTGGGGATGATCTACGAGGCTCGCCCGAACGTGACGGTCGATGCGGCAGGTCTGGCGCTCAAGAGCGGCAACGCCGTCGTGCTTCGCGGAGGCGCCGCGGCCGGCGCGACCAACCGTGCCCTCGTGGCGGTGCTGCGCGCAACGCTGGAGGCCCAAGGCCTCCCCGCCGACGCGGTCTGCCTGCTGGACGAGGGCGGTCGCGACGCCGTCCGGGCCCTGATGACGGCACGAGGCCTGGTGGACGTGCTCATCCCGCGGGGTGGAGCCGACCTGATCCAGACAGTCGTACGCGAGTCGACGGTGCCGGTGATCGAGACCGGCGTCGGCAACTGCCACGTCTACGTCGACGCCGCAGCAGATCTCGACAAGGCGCTGGCCATCACGGTCAACTCCAAGACCCACCGGATCAGCGTCTGCAACTCTGCGGAGTCCCTGCTGGTCCATCGCAGTATCGCCCCGGCCTTCCTGCCCAAGGTCCTGGCGGAGCTGGGGTCTGAGGGGGTCACCATCCACGGCGACGCCGAGCTGGAGCCGTTCGCGCGCGAGGCCGGGGCGGCATACGGCCTGGCAACGGATGAGGACTTCGGCCGTGAGTACCTCTCGCTGGACATCAGCGCCCGGATCGTCGACTCGCTGGACGAGGCCCTGGCCCACGTCCAGCAGTACGGCACCGGCCACACCGAGGCGATCGTCACCGAGGACCGTGCAGCCGCCCGGCGCTGGACCGCGGAGGTGGATGCGGCAGCCGTCATGGTCAATGCCTCGACCCGGTTCACCGACGGCGGGGAGTTCGGGTTTGGTGCAGAGATAGGGATATCCACCCAGAAGCTGCACGCGCGGGGGCCGATGGGTCTGGCAGAGCTCACGACGACCAAGTGGATCGTCGAGGGCGACGGCCAGATCCGCTACTGAGAGACACCTCACCGGCTACGCTGTGCGCATGTCGTTCTTGTCCACAGCCGCCACGTTGACCACCGCGGATGCCCTGAAGGTCCGCGAGCTACCTATGTCGACGTGGGCCTACGGCGGCATCGCGCTTGCCGCCTTCCTCGCACTGTTGGGGGTGTTGTGGACCTTTCGCAACACCGCCGCCAGGTACGACAAGCCCGGCCCCGGGGCGGGAAGCTGACCAGGCGCGTAGGCGTCATGGGTGGGACCTTCGATCCCATCCATCATGGTCACCTCGTGGCCGCGAGCGAGGTTCAGGCGCTCTATGACCTCGACGAGGTCGTGTTCGTGCCCACCGGGGAGCCATGGCAGAAGGACTCCCTTCCGGTGTCGCCGGCCGAGCACCGTTACCTGATGACCGTGATCGCCACAGCCTCCAACCCGCGCTTCACCGTCAGCCGCGTCGACCTCGACCGGACTGGTCCCACCTACACCATCGACACCCTGCGTGACCTGCGCGCACAGCGCCCGGGCTCCGAGCTGTTCTTCATCACCGGAGCCGACGCGTTGGCCCAGATCCTGTCGTGGAAGGACATCGACGAGCTCTGGGAGCTGGCCCACTTCATCGGCGTGACCCGGCCGGGACATGTCCTCAGCGACACCGGCCTTCCCGTGGACCGGGTTACCCTTCAGGAGATCCCCGCCATGGCGATCAGCTCCACGAACTGTCGCTCCCGGGTCCTCGAGGGTGCACCGGTCTGGTACCTGGTGCCTGACGGAGTCGCGCAGTACATCGCCAAGCACGGGCTCTACCGGCCGCATCCAGCACTCATATGACCAGCAGGACCCAACCACCAGGAGGACCGCGTGGCCGCCACGCAACATGCCATTGATCTCGCCAGGGCTGCCGCGGAGGCCGCCGAGGACAAGCTGGCCACCAAGATCGTCGCCCTGGACGTCAGTGAACAGCTGGCGCTGACCGATATCTTCGTTCTCGCGTCGGCTCCGAACGACCGCCAGGTCAACGCCATCGTCGACGGCGTCGAGGACAAGCTGCGTCAGCTGGGCGTCAAGCCGGTGCGACGCGAGGGCGAGCGCGACGGTCGATGGGTCCTGCTCGACTTCTCGGACATCGTGGTGCACGTCCAGCACGAGGAGGAACGGGAGTACTACCAGCTCGAGCGTTTGTGGAAGGACTGCCCGGCCATTGACCTCGCGCCCTGATATGGCAGCGAAAGAGGGGGCGCGGACGCTGATCGTCTGGCGTCATGGGGAAACTGACCACAACGCGGAAGGCATATGGCAGGGTCAGCTCGACACAGCACTGTCCGACAAGGGCCGGGAGCAGGCGCTGGCAGCCTCGCTCAGGCTCGCGGCATACAGCCCTTCGGTCATTGTGAGCAGCGACCTCCAGCGAGCGGCGGACACCGCACGCACCCTCGCAGCTCGCGTCGGTCTTGAGGTGCGGTATGACGAGCGGCTCCGTGAGATCCACGCCGGCCAGTGGCAGGGGATGACCGCTGGCGATGTGGCCGAGCGTTTCCCGGAGGAGCAGGCGGCGCTCGCGGCCGGTGACGACATCCCCCGCGGAGGTGATGGTGAGAGCCTGAGCCAGGTGGCCGTGCGTACCCGGTCTGCGGTCGATGAGCTGCTGGCGGATCTGGCACCGGCGGAGTGTGCCGTCATCGCCACCCATGGGGTCTCCGGTCGCGCCATCGTGGCGTCGATGGTCGGAATGGACCAGCACGTGGCCTGGCAGTCGATCGCCGGACTGCACAACGCTCACTGGGCCGAGCTGAGCGAATATGCGGCGGGATGGCGGATCGGAGCCTGGAACGTAGGGCCTGACCCCTCGTGAGCAAGCCGATTTGGTGAATCACGGGGGTTGGCCGATAAACTCACCCGGTCCCCACCACGGGGGCACTCGCGCGAGCGATCGTGAGGGGCTGTGGCGCAGCTGGTAGCGCACCTCCATGGCATGGAGGGGGTCAGGGGTTCGAATCCCCTCAGCTCCACACAAGCGAAGGCCGACCCTCAGGGTGTCGGCCTTCGCAATACCGTGGCCACCTGGTCGATCCGACCTTCGTCAAGGACTGCTCCCCGACAGTCACCCCGGTATGCCGCACCCCAACCGGGCTAATCTCGATCCCATGAGCAGCGAAGCCAGGGGCCGGGTGCTGTCGGTCAACCTTGCGCGTCTCCGACCCAACCCGGAAACCCGCGAGGCTGCGCTGTTGGGCGTGGAGGCGATGACCGGCATCGAGAAGATCCCCACTCCCGAGCCGGTGCACGTGCGAGCGCCCGGTACCAAGAGCGGGGGACTCGGCAGCGGGCTGGTCGGCGACGTGGTCTGCGACCGCCGCAACCATGGGGGTGACACCCAGGCCGTCTACGCATATGCCCGCGAAGATCTCGACTACTGGGAGCCGGTCCTTGGCCGTACCCTCCCGGGCGGGGTGTTCGGCGAGAACCTCACCACGATGGGGGTCGATGTCGACGCGGCGGTGATCGGTGAGCGCTGGCGGATCGGCGAGCTGGAGCTTCAGGTGACGGTCCCGCGCATACCGTGTGGCACGTTCCGGGCCTGGATCGCGGAGAGCGGCTGGTTGCGGACCTTCATTCTGGCTGCACGGCCGGGGACCTACCTGAGCGTCGTCAGCCCTGGTCGCGTCCGTGCCGGTGACCCGGTGACGGTGGTCAACCGCCCGGCGCATGGTGTGACGGTGGCGCAGGTATTCCGGGCCCTCACCCGCGAACCCGACCTGCTGCCATGGATCCTGGCTGCTGACGAGCTGCCAGAGGAGATCAAGGAGGTTGCCCGAAGCGGCGGGCGGGGCGATGGCTGACGCCGCCGTGCCGCACAACGCTGAACGTCGGTCCCTGCTGGCGGTGGCCGGTCTCTTCGCGGTGAACGGGGCTCTCGTCGGTGGCGTCGGGGCAACGCTGCCGGCCATGCGTGTGCGCCTGGGAGTCGACCCTGCAGGGCTTGCGGTTCTCCTGGTCTCGCTGGCCGCGGCTGCTGTGGTGTCCATGCAGATCGGGGGGCGGCTGGCCGACAGCCATGGTGCGAGGAACGTCTCACTGCCGGCGTCTGCCCTGCTCGTCGCGGGGGTCGCATCCCTGGCCTTCGCGCCGACCCTGGCGACTGCCGCGGCTGCAGCAGCCTTGGCCGGACTTGGAAATGGGGCCATGGACGTCTCGATGAACGCCATCGGCGTCCAGGTCGAGCAGGCCCGTGGCAGGCCGGTCATGAGCAGGTTGCACGCGTGCTTCAGCATCGGCAACCTGGTAGCCGCAGGAACGGTACTCGTCATCGCCCGCCTGGTGGGGGAGGGCGCCAGGGTGATCGCTCCGGCGCTCGTTGCGATCAGTGTGGTCTCGCTGGCTACCCTCCTGGCCCTTTCGCGATGGGTCCCCGGCCCGGGTGAGGTTACGGCGGGCCCACGGGTGAGCAGCGTCAAAGCGTCCGCCAGCAGGCCACGGCTCCCTTCCTTCGCACTGCTTCTCGGGGCCATGGCGTTCAGCGTCGGTCTGGCGGAGGGCACGGCGGTCGACTGGTCATCGGTACATGTGACCGACGTTGCCGGGGTCGACCCGGCCACCGGAGCCCTGGGTCTGGTAGCGGTCAGCTCGTTGATGATCCTGGTCAGACTCTTCGGCGACAAGGCGGTCGGGTCATTCGGCCGGGTCAACGTGGTGCGCTTCGGCGGGTTGCTGGCTGCAGGCGGTTTTCTGGTGACCCTGGTAGGCGGTTCGCTGCCGATTCTGCTGATTGGCTGGGCGCTCGTCGGTCTCGGGGTTGGTCTTATCGCGCCGCAGGTCTACGCAGTCGCGGGGCATGCCGGTGGCGGGCGCATGCTCGCGATCGTGGTGACCTTCGGCTACGGCGCCTTCCTCGTCGGCCCGGCGATTGTCGGGACACTGATCCGGTCAGTCGGCGTCCGCCATGCCATGGCATTCCCCCTCGTGCTGAGCCTGGTACTCGTGGCTCTGTCCCGTGTCCTCTCGGGCTCAGGGCCGTGGGAGGATGGAGGACGGCCTGAGTCCTTGGCCACTCCCCAGTCGCCGAGAATCCTGAGGTAGCCCGCCCGTGTCACCGATGGCCCGCACCGCCTTGCAGCCGCATGCGACGCCGCCGAGCCTCATCCGCAACTTCTGCATCATCGCCCACATTGACCACGGCAAGTCGACCCTGGCTGACCGGATGCTGCAGATCACCGGGATCGTGGACCCCCGGGCGATGCGCGCGCAGTACCTGGACCGCATGGACATC
>JBBRZQ010000160.1:0-9778 GCA_038236535.1 Actinomycetales bacterium | reverse complement strand
GCAGTACTGAGCACCATCGCCGGCGGGACCGTGGTGATCGTCGGCGCCGGACGCGTCGACCGCGACCACCTCACCAAGTCCCTGCAGACCCTGGAAGCCGTCAAAGGCCGCGTCCTGGGACTGGTCCTCAACATGGTCCCGGTCAAGGGCGCCGACGCGTATCTGTACTACCGCGAAGGCACCGAGTCCACATCCCCGCGCCGAGCGGCTGCCAAGCACGAACAGACCGCCTCCGGAAGCTGAGATTTTCGTCCGCGAGGGCTTGCCGTTGTCGGTGCGGGCAGGAAAACTTGCGCGTCATGGACACTCCCACCGAGGCCATCCCTGCACCGGCGCCCTACCGGCCGCCCACGGTGCTGGCTGATCGCGAAGAGGCCGAGGGCTACGTGGCCCTGGTCTGTTTCAAGCACGGACCGCCCGGGCTGCAGGGCGTCGAGCTCGAGTGGACGGTCCACCATGCCGGCGACCCGAGCCGTCCGCTGGAGGCAGAGGTACTGCGGTCCGCCCTCGGACAGCACGCACCACCCACGATCAGTCCCCATCCCGACCAGCTTCATCTCCCCGCAGGATCCCTGATCACCGTCGAGCCCGGCGGCCAGGTCGAGATCTCCACACCACCGACCAGATCTGCCGCCGAGCTGATTCGGGTGGCTACCGCCGACGCGGCCACCCTGGCCGATCTGCTTGAGGCCGACGGGCTCGTGCTCGGTGACCACGGCACCGACCCGCACCGTCCGCCGACCCGGCTCCTGCAGGTTCCCAGGTACGCAGCCATGCAGGCGGCTTTCGACCTGATCAGCCCGCAGGGGTCGCGGATGATGTGCAGCACTGCCTCGGTGCAGGTCTGTCTCGACGCCGGCGAGGCCCACGAGTCGGCCACCCGCTGGCGGGCAGCCCACGCCCTCGGTCCGACGCTGGTCGCGTTGTTCGCCAACTCGCCTTACCTTGAAGGACGGCCGACCGGCTGGGCCTCCTCTCGCCTGAGGGCAACCCTGGGCACCTGTCCGCCGTTCACCCTGCCGCCGGAGCCCAGCGATGACCCGGCCGGTCAGTGGGCCCGGATGGCCATGGAGGCCCCGGTGATCTGCGTCCGCGGCGAGGGACACTCCTGGGCCGCGCCGCCGGGTCTGAGCTTCTCCGCCTGGATCGCCGACCACCGGCGCGTTGGCCGCGGGCCGACGTTCGACGACCTCGACTACCACCTGAGCACACTCTTCCCGCCGGTGCGCCCCAAGGGGTACCTGGAGATCCGGTACCTCGACGCGCAGCCTGGTTCCCGGTGGGTCACGCCGTTCGCGCTGCTGGCCGCTCTGATGGCAGACCCGTCCACCATCGACCAGGTGCTGAGCCTCACCGGGTCCTCCGAGACCCGCTGGTACCAGGCGGCCCGGCACGGACTGGCCGACCCGGTCCTGGCCGCGGCGGCGCGCTCGGTCGTCCGGCTGGGCGCAGACTCCCTGTCACGTCTCGACCTCACCGCGGCTCAGCGCGCCCAGGTGCTCGACGATCTGGCGCTCCGGGTGGCGACGATCCCGGTGAACCAGCGGAGGTCCGCATGACAATCCCGCACAACCCGCCAGCCCCGCCGACGCTCCCGACCATCGGGATGTCGCCCGAGCGCTGGCGCTCCCATGTGACAGAGGTGCTCGCCCGGGCCCGGGACCGCAGCCGTCTGCTGACCGAAGCGGTCGATGACGACGACCTGGTGCGTCAGCACTCGGCCCTGATGTCGCCGCTGGTCTGGGATCTTGCCCACATCGGCAACCAGGAGGAGCTGTGGCTGGTCCGCGATGTCGGTGGCCGTGACCCCGTCCGCCAGGACATCGACCACCTGTATGACGCGTTCAGGCATGCCCGCGCAGACCGGCCCTCGCTGCCATTGCTGGGCCCGGCCGGGGCCCGCAGCTACCTGCTGGAGGTGCGCGACAAGGTCCTGGACGTGCTGGCACACAGCCCGCTGGAGGGCAGGCCGCTGCTGGACCAGGCGTTCGCCTTCGGGATGGTGGCACAGCACGAGCAGCAGCACGACGAGACGATGCTGGCCACCCATCAGCTGAGGGCCGGGTCCGCGGTCCTGGATGCGCCGCCACCGCCATCACCGGCCCCGTCCGCGCGCCCCGGCAGCGCAGAGGTGCTGGTGCCCGGGGGGCCGTTCATGATGGGCACCTCGACCGAGCCGTGGGCCCTGGACAACGAACGGCCGGCCCATCGGGTGGACGTGGCCCCCTTCTTCATCGACTCGGCTGCGGTGACCAACGCCGCCTACCAGGAGTTCGTCGAGGCAGGCGGCTACGAGGAGCCGGCCTGGTGGAGCGCAGCCGGCTGGGCCCACCGTCACGAGGCCGGCCTGAGTGCCCCGCGGTTCTGGCAGCGGGACGGCGATACCTGGTGGCGGCTGCGGTTCGGCATCCGTGAGCAGGTGCCACCGGACGAGCCGGTGATGCACGTGTCCTTCCATGAGGCTCAGGCGTATGCCGCCTGGGCAGGCCGGCGGCTGCCCACCGAGGCCGAGTGGGAGAAGGCCGCCCGCTGGGACCCGGCCACCGGACGGTCCCGGCGCTACCCCTGGGGCGACGAGGACCCGGGCCCGCAGCATGCGAACCTCGGCCAGCGACACCTGCGCCCGGCGGGCGCTGGCGCCTACCCCGCCGGAGCCTCTGCGCTGGGCGTGCACCAGCTCATCGGCGACGTCTGGGAGTGGACCTCGACCGACTTCCGCGGCTACCCCGGCTTTGCCGTCTTCCCGTATGCCGAGTACTCCCAGGTCTTCTTCGGCTCCGACTACAAGGTCCTGCGAGGCGGGTCCTTCGGTTCCGATGCGGTGGTGGTGCGGGGGACGTTCCGCAACTGGGACTACCCGATCCGGCGGCAGATCTTCGCCGGGTTCCGCTGCGCGCGCGACCCTGCGCCGGGGGAGGCCGGCTGAGACATGTGCCGACACCTTGCCTACCTCGGTCCACCGCTCGCCCTGGCGGACGTCCTCCTGCGCCCGCCGCACTCCCTGCTCCACCAGTCCTGGGCGCCGGCAGACATGCGTGGCGGGGGCACCGTCAACGCCGATGGTTTCGGTGTCGGCTGGCTCGCCGGCGATTCGCCTGACGGGGGAGTGTCCGGGCCGGCGGTGCGCTATCGCCGGGACCGCCCGATCTGGTCGGACGCCTCGCTGCCCGGCCTCGCGGCGTCGGTCACCTCGGGGGCGATCCTGGCGGCCGTGCGCAGCGCCACGGTGGGAATGCCGGTGAACGAGGCCGCCTGCGCGCCCTTCGTGGAGGGATCCTGGATGTTCAGCCACAACGGCGTGATAGACGGCTGGCCCGACTCGGTCGCTGACCTGGCCACGGCGCTGCCGCCCCCGGTGCTGATGACGCCGGAAGCCCCGACGGACTCCGCCTTCCTGTGGGCACTGGTGCGAGGCCGCCTGCGCGAGGGACAACCGGCCGCCAGGGCCGTGGGCGGCGTCGCTGCTGACGTGCTGGCCCTGGCGCCCCGATCCCGGCTTAACCTGCTGCTGCACGACGGCCGGCAGATCGCTGCCACCACGGTGACCCATTCCCTGTGCTTCCTGGCGGCGGAGGGCGCCATCACTGTCGCCTCCGAACCACTGAGCCCGCAGGAGGCGCGTTGGCAGTCGGTGCCCGATCTCAGCCTGCTCGAGGCGACGACCACCCAGTGCTCGATCCAGCCACTGCCCGACCCTGTATCTCCCTGACTTCCACCCGCCTGATCAGCCCACCAAACGGCTGGCTCCTGTCCCACCGCTCCTGTCCGACCAGCCCCCACCCACCTGAGGATGGCTATGACCGAACCGGTAGTCGACGTCTATACGACCCCCGACCACGCCGAGCGCTCGTTGCGCCGGGACGTGCTCCAGGGACTGACCAGCGACCCGAAATGGCTCCCTCCCAAGTGGTTCTACGACGCCCGGGGCAGTGACCTTTTCGAGCAGATCACCCGGCTCCCGGAGTACTACCCCACCCGGGCTGAGAGCCTGATCCTGAGCGCCCGGGCCGGGGACATCGCCCGGCACACCGGTGCGCACACCCTGGTCGAGCTGGGTTCGGGGTCCTCGGAGAAGACCCGCCTGCTGCTGGATGCGCTGCAAGAGGCAGGCTCGCTGCGCCAGTACGTGCCCCTGGACGTCTCAGACACCGCCCTGCGTGACGCCGTCAGCGCGATCCACGGCGACTATCCGCTGCTGACGATCCACGGGGTCGTCGCCGACTTCACCGAGCACCTCGACCGCATCCCCGGCCAGCCCCCCCGGCTGACGGCCTTCCTCGGCGGCACGATCGGCAACCTCCTGCCCGACGAGCGGGCGACCTTCCTCGGCGACCTTCAGCACACCCTCGCCCCCGGTGACTGGCTGCTCCTGGGGACGGACCTGGTGAAGGACCCCGGCGTCCTGGTCCCGGCGTACGACGACGCAGCCGGAGTCACCGCCGACTTCAACCGCAACGTCCTGGCTGTCCTCAACCGCGAGCTGGGGGCCGACTTCGACCTGGCCAGCTTCCAGCACGTGGCCATCTGGGACGTCGGCAACGAGTGGATCGAGATGCGGCTCCGGGCTTCGGCTGCCGCCAAGGTGAGGATCGCGGACCTCGACCTCGATCTCCTCCTTCAGGCCGGGGAGGAGATCAGGACCGAGATCTCGGCCAAGTTCCGCAGGGGGGGAGTGGAGGCCGAGCTGGCCAGGGCCGGGTTCGACCTGGACTCCTGGTGGACCGACCCCGAGGGGCGTTTCGCCGTGTCGCTTGCCCGGGTCCGCTGAGCGCCGCCATCCCTTGCGGCTAGGGTGCAACCGGGCGTCCCACCGCCGTATATCCTGTCGATGAGCTGAACTGCCGACTTATTTCCCGAAAGGACCCTCTAGTGACCGATACTGACCTCCGACCCGTCGATCCGAGCCTTGTCTCATCGACGGCCGAGCACATCGCGCTGGCCGAGGGGGTCATGGCCAACAACTACCACCCGCTCGACGTGGTGATCGCCGAAGCCCATGGAGCCTGGGTCACCGATGTCGAGGGCAAGCGCTACCTGGACGCCCTGGCCGGCTACTCCGCCCTCAACTTCGGTCATGGACATCCGGTCCTGGTGGCCGCAGCGCAGGCTCAGCTCCAGCGGGTGACGCTGACCAGCCGGGCCTTCCACAACGACCAGCTCGGGCCGTTCTGCCGCGACCTGGCCGCTCTGTGCGGCAAGGATCTGGTGCTGCCGATGAACACCGGCGCCGAGGCGGTCGAGACAGCGATCAAGGTCGCCCGCAAGTGGGGCTATGACGTCAAGGGCGTTCCGGACGGCCAGGCGAACATCATCGTGGCCGACGGCAACTTCCACGGGCGGACCACCACGATCGTCAGCTTCTCGACAGACGAGGTGGCCCGGGCGGGCTTCGGGCCGTTCACTCCCGGCTTCACCGTGGTCCCGTATGGCGATGCCGAAGCGCTGCGGGCAGCCGTCACCCCGAACACGGTCGCCGTGCTGATCGAGCCGATCCAGGGAGAGGGAGGCGTGGTCATTCCGCCGGCCGACTACCTGCCCGCCGTGCGCGCGCTGTGCACCGAGCAGAACGTGCTGTTCATCGCTGACGAGATCCAGTCCGGCCTCGGCCGGACCGGGACCACCTTCGCGTGCGACCTCGAGGGCGTCGTGCCGGACATGTATATCCTCGGCAAGGCGCTGGGCGGTGGCATCGTGCCGGTCTCCGCAGTGGTCTCGTCGAAGGAGATCCTGGGCGTCATCAAGCCGGGCAACCACGGTTCGACCTTCGGCGGCAACCCGCTGGCCGCAGCGGTCGGCCACGCGGTCGTCACCATCCTGGCCACCGGTGAGTACCAGGAACGCGCCCGGGTGCTCGGTGACCAGCTGCGGCGCCGTCTTGAGGCCCTGGTCGGTCACGGAGTTCTCGCTGTCCGGATCCGTGGGCTGTGGGCTGGGGTCGACATCGACCCGGCGCTGATGACCGGCCGCGAGATGTGCGAGCGCCTGATGGCCAAGGGGGTTCTCGCCAAGGACACCCACGGATCCACGGTTCGCCTCGCCCCGCCGATCGCCATCGAGCCGGCAGACCTGGACTGGATGGTCGACCAGCTCGCCGCTGTGCTGGCCGACGCCAGCTGAGCCCGCTCCACCGATCAGTCAGGCCGGTCCGCGGTTCGGGCCGGCTTGACTGTTCTCCCCGCAACGTGGGACGGTTCGACTCTTGACACCCGCGTTCTGGGGAAGCCGGTCGGATACCGGCGCTGACCCGCAACCGTAGGCCGCCTCCATATGATCGAGCACTCACCGGTGCCGATCGGAGCCAGCGGCGAGCCGGAGAACCAGAGCGCGAGCCCAAGACTCCATCATTACGTCCGCCGAGGTCTGCGGTCCGGAGTCGGTCGTTGCGGCTTGCCCCAGCGTGACCTCCCTCCCCGGCGCGAGAGAGGTCCACCCTTGAAGTCCACCCGTCACGCTCGTCTGCTGCGTGCTGCCGTCATCCTGATCCTGGTCACCGCGGCGGGCGCGTTCGTCGCCGCACCCGCCCTGGCCGCCGCCTACCGGTACTGGGGGTTCTTCCACCTCGACAAGGGCGCCTGGGCGTTCGCCCAGAAGGGGCCTGCACAGACCATCCCGGCAGACGGCACGATCGACGGCTGGCGCTTTGCCGTCGCCGACGAAGCCTCCGTGCGCAACCCTCGGGCACTACCCACCTTCGCGGCCCTCTGCGCCAACACCGCAGCCAAGGCCGGCAGCAAGCGAGTCGGGCTGCTGATCGACTTCGGCCGCCCGGCCGACAGTTCCGACGGCACGGCAGGGCCCGCGCCGAAGGCCACCTGCGTGGCGGTGCCCGAGAAGGCCACCAGCTCTGACGTCCTCGTCGCGGCCGGCGCCACCTTGCGTATCGACAAGGCGCTGACCTGCGGCATCAACGGCTGGCCGAAGATCGGCTGCGGCGACCCCGTCGCTCCCGTGCCGGCCGCTGCGTCCAGCCCGGACACCGCCATCACCATCGCCGCCCCCGCAGCCAAAGCCGCAAGCCCCGCCGCGCAGTCCACGGACGAGGGCTCGAACATCAAGCCCGGGCTGATCCTGGGCGGGGTCGTTGCCCTCGTCGGGGTACTCGGGTTCGCGGCCTGGCGCCGTGGCCGCGATGCCACGGACGACTGAGCCGGAACCGCTGTGACCCGCGCCCACCACGACCCCCGACTGCCGCGTCTGCTGCACCCGGCGGCGTGGTGGGCGTGGGCGATCGGCCTGGCGATGGCCGCCAGCCGAACCACCAACCCCCTGCTGCTCGCCCTGATCGTGGCAGTGGCCGGGTATGTCGTGGCCTCCCGCCGCGAGGTGGGGGCGGCGTCCCCGTTCGGCGCCTTCCTGCGTCTGGGCCTGTTCGTCATCGGGATGCGGATCGTGCTCGTCGCGTTGCTCGGGGGCGGGGTTCCCGGGCAGACGGTGCTGTTCACCCTGCCCGAGGTGCCACTGCCCACCGGGGCGACCGGTGTAAGGCTGGGCGGCGAGGTGACCCTTGAGGGGATACTGGCAGCCGCCTACGACGGCGCGCGCCTGGCCGCGGTTCTTGCCTGCATCGGCGCCGCCAACGCCCTAGCCAGCCCCCGGAGGCTGCTGCGCTACGTCCCGGCCACTCTCTACGAGGTCGGCACGGCCCTGGTGGTCGCGCTGACCTACGCCCCGCAGCTGGTGGATGACGCACGGCGGGTGCGCGCGGCCCGGCGCCTCCGCGGACACTCCGGGCGTGGCCCTCGTGAGCTGGCGCGGCTGGCCGTCCCCGTTCTGGACAGCGCTCTGGAACGTTCGCTGGACCTCGCCGCGTCGATGGAGTCTCGCGGGTACGGCCGCTCGGTGCACCGGGACGACCGCACCCGCCGCAAGGCCACGGCGCTGACCCTGTTCGGCCTCGGCGGTGTCGTGGCCGGGGTCTACGGACTGCTGGATGGCGGGTCGTCGCCCCTGCTCGGGCTGCCCCTGTTGCTGGTCGGCTCGACGGCCGCAGCCGGGTCGCTGGCGGTCGGGGCACGTCGCGAGCGGAGATCGCGCTACCGGCCCGGCCCGTGGGCGCTCCCCGAATGGGCGGTGACCCTCAGCGGCGCGATCGCCGGAGCGCTCGTCATGGTGGCCGCCCAGCGCGCGGTGGCCGGCATCATCCTGCAGACCTCACCGGCGGTCTGGCCGACCCTGCCCCTGGTGCCCGCCCTCGGCGTACTGGTCGCCCTGCTTCCCGCGTGGCTGGCTCCGCTGCCTCCGATGCGGGCGCTCGAACGTGCCGGGCGAGCTGACAGAGATGAATCCGGTAGCGACAGACCCGACAGCGACAGACCCGACAGCGACAGACCCGACAGCGACAGACCCGACAGCGACAGACCCGACAGCGACAGACCCGACAGCGACAGACCCGACAGCGACAGACCCGGCAGCGACCCTGCCGAGGGCAATGCCGCGGACATCCGCACCAAGAGCGTCAGGAGCCCGTCATGATCCGGTTCGAGAACGTCGGTGTCAGGTTCGAGGAGCATGGCCAGCCCGTGCTCAGCGGCGTGAACCTGCGCGTCGACGAGGGCGAGCTGGTCCTCGTCGTGGGGGCTACCGGCAGCGGCAAGACCACCCTGCTGCGCTGCGTCAACGGACTGGTCCCGCACTTCAGCGGCGGCACCCTCACCGGGCGGGTCACCGTCGACGGCCGGGACACCCGCACCCACCGTCCTCGCGATCTGGCGGACATCGTCGGGGTCGTCGGCCAGGACCCGGCTGCCGCGTTCGTCACCGACACGGTGGAGGAGGAGCTCGCCTACGGGATGGAGTCGCTCGGTGTCCACGGCGACGTGATGCGCCGCCGGGTCGAGGAGACCCTTGACCTGCTCGGCCTTGCCGATGTGCGTCAGCGAACCCTGCGGACCCTGTCGGGGGGCCAGCAGCAGCGGGTCGCGATCGGCGGCGTGCTGGCCGCGCACCCACGGATCCTGGTGCTCGACGAGCCCACCTCGGCGCTCGACCCGGTCGCCGCAGAGGAGGTGCTGGCTGCCCTCACCCGCCTGGTCAACGATCTGGGCCTGACCGTCCTGCTGGCCGAGCACCGGCTCGAACGGGTCGTCCAGTATGCCGACCGGGTGGTCGTCGTCGAGAACGGGCGGGTCAGCTCGGACCTGCCGGCAGCCGCCATGGCCATGTCGCCCGTGTCGCCACCCATCGTCGACCTGGGGCGCCTTGCAGGCTGGTCGCCGCTGCCGCTGTCGGTGCGCGACGCCCGCCGGGTCGCCGGGCCGATGCGCACGACACTGTCCGTGCGGACCCCGGCCCGGGTCGTCAGGTCGATCGCGATGACCCCGGTGACCGGCCAGCACGAGCCACTGCTCAGGACCAAGTCACTGGTGGTTCACCGTGGGCGCAAGCCCGTGCTGCGCGGCCTCGATCTCGAGGTGCGTGCGGGCGAGGTGGTGGCCCTGATGGGTCGCAACGGGTCCGGCAAGTCCACCCTGCTGGGCGCCGCCTGCGGCCAGCTCCCGGCCCGCGGGGGCAGCGTGCGTATCGGCGGCCTCGGCGGCCACGACCCTGCCTCGCTGAAGCCCCGCGAGCTGCTGCGTCAGGTGGGCCTGGTGCCCCAGGATCCGGGCCTGCTGCTGTATGGCGAGACGGTCGGCGCCGAGTGCCGGGCCGCGGACACCGACGTCCACGTGGCGCCAGGGACGACGCGCGCGCTCCTGGTGCACCTCTCGCCCGACGTCCGGGATGGCACCCACCCGCGCGATCTCTCGGAGGGGCAGCGACTGGCCCTCGCACTGGCTAT
>JBBRZQ010000159.1:0-10031 GCA_038236535.1 Actinomycetales bacterium | reverse complement strand
TGAGCCGCCGCGTGCAGGTGCCGCCACGCTGCGGAGATGAGCCAGAGGCCGCCGCCGATCCCGACGTAGCTGGCCAGGTGGAACGGGCTCATGTGAGGGTCGCCCTGCCAGCCGATCAGGTCGTTCCACAAGTGCCCGCCACTGTGGGTGGCTTTGAGGGCCGGGACCCGGGAACCGAGCCAACCGGAGAGCAGGTAGATGGTCAGCGGAGCGCCGTACATCTCGGTGAACAGCGCGATCATGAACGCCGAGAAACCACCCAACGCCCGCCAGTCCCGCTTGGTGCGCGGGTGGTAGAAGCTGGCCGCGAACACGATCATCACAACGCTGTTGAGGACCACCAGGGGCCAAAGTCCGTAGTCCTGGTTCATGCCCTCACCGACCCTCGGCGGCCGCGATCGGCAGTCGGACGTCGTGCGGTAACCGAACCATGATCGCGGTGCCTCGGGTGCTCATTGACATGCTTCCTCTTCGGCGCTGTGGATCGCCTCGGCCCGTCGGACGAGATGGCTGATGCTCAGCACCCACTCCTGCTGGCTCACTTATCCGTGATGGCTGGCGTGGTCTACGCCCGGCGAAGGTGCGTTGGTGCCGGTGCCCGTACTGGTGTTGGAGCCGCTGATCGCGGGGCCGATTACGAACGCCGAAATCGCGAACATCGCAGTGAACACCCCCAGTGCGATAGCCGGTGCCCGCCAGGTGCCGAACCTGCGTCGTAGGCGCAGCAGCATCGGGATGGAAGCGAGCAGGCCGATCACGCCGAACAGGGCGGTACCGCCGGCTCCGGCAAGCACTGCCGTCCCGGCAAGCAGTCCCACGTGATGCAGCACGTGTGGGGCGATGCCGAGGATGGCCCCTACGACGCCGGTCACCGAGTTCCAAAGGAGGCGTACTCGACCAGGCGCCGCCGGTGGTAGTGACGTCCCGACGGTCGTGTCCTGCTGTGCAAGCGGCAGCGATAGCGGTTCGGTGTCGGTCATGATCGCCTGTTACCAGTTGCGTGCTGACGGGACGGTCGCGCTGTCATGGTGGAACCTCTCGACGCCGCTTGCGACTCCACAGGTGCCCGCAACCAGCAGCAGTCACACCTAACATCCAGTGGAGGTACCCCGGTGGGGTATCTCTAGGTAACGTCACGATCATGTCGTCCCGACCTAGAACCCATGAAGATTCCGTCAAGATCGACGCTCTGGCGCCCAGGGGGCGCCTGACACCCAGCAGGGAATGGGAGTCATCCCCGCAGAGAAGTTGAAGCTATTGACGTGCCAAACCCAGATCCGCTTCTTCGCCGTCATCAGCTTCACGTTTGTCCCCCTCAGAGTGGCCTGACATCCCGGCGGGTGCGAACAGCTGGCTCACGACCCATCACAACCCGGTTTCCGCTCAGAACGATGGAGGTCTCAAAGTGTCCTCCGGCCAGGTGCTCGTGATGGGCCTGGTGATTCCTCGCAATGACCTTCAGGTCCTTGACCACCGTCGCCATCCCTCGTCAGGTCGGGGTGCGAGGCGAGCGCGGGTCGTTCCCATGGACGCGGGTTAGGTGATGGCGCGACTTCTGCCCCGACGCTACCCGCCGTAGAGGGCCAGGGTCCGCGCCGATTCCTGTATGCCGCGTTGTCGACTTTCGACCGGCGGATCAGAGCCAGAGACGCGGGTTGACGGGAGTGCCGTCCTGACGGGTCTCGAAGTGCAGGTGGCAGCCGGTCGAGAGCCCCGTCGTGCCGGAGTAGGCCACGAGCTGGCCCCGTCGCACGGGTCCACTGGTGACCACGAAGCTGGTCAGGTGGTCGTAGCTGGTCGTGAGGTCGATACCGCGCAACAGGCCGTGGTCGATGATCAGCTGGTTGCCATAGCCGCCAGAGGCCGAGGTCGGGGTTGCCATGATGACTTCGCCGTCCGCCACGGCGTAGACCGGTACGCCACAGTTGGCGGCGAAGTCGATGCCGGCGTGCAGACGCCAGTACCCCAAGATCGGGTGGAAGCGCAGGCCGAACTCCGAGGACACAGGGGCGTCGACCGGGCGGTTCAGGAATCCGGTGCCGCTGCTGCCTTGCGGCGCGCTCTGGGGCAGGGAGCGGTTTGCTGAGCGGGCCGACCTCTCGCGGGCCGCCCTCTGGCTGGCGGCCTTGGCTCGTGCGGCCTTGGCTCGGGCGGCCAGCACTCGGGACAGCGAATCCGACCGGGCCTGCATGCCGTTGACGTTCGCGATCTCGGCACCTTTCTTGGCTGCCACCGTTGCGGCGTAACGGGTCTGGGCGGAAAAGAGCAGGTCGAGGTTGGTCTTGGCGGCAGCTGCGGCATCGCGGGCTGCCGTGGCCTTGGCCAGGGCGGCCTCGGCCTGAACCTTCAGTGCCGCCACCTGCTGGCGAACGGCCACCAAGTGAGCCCGCACGGCTTTGCCTTCTGCGAGCGTGGTACCCAGGCCGCGCAGCGTCGCACCTCGGATCCGCAGGACCGTATCCATCATGACCACGCGGTTGGTGAAGTCCTCGGGGCTCTGGGCCTCCAGCGCAATCGCAAGGCCGGACACCGCTCCCTGCTGATACGCGTCGCGAGCCAAGTTGCCCAGCTCGTCCTGAACCTTCTGGGTGGCGCGGTCATTCAGCGCGAGCGCGTCGGCGGACTTGGCCTCGCCCGCCTGAGCGAGGGCCAACGCCGTGGCAACCTCCTCGTTGCGGCGATCGGCCTCAGCCTGCGCAACCCCAGCGGCGGTAAGCACCTGCTGTGCGCCCGGCAGTTCGGCCTTGGTGCGTTGCAGCTCAACGAAAGCATTCGCCAGGACCGTCGTGGTGTCCTCCAGCTCAATGCGCAGCTGGCCAAGTTCAGTGTCGAGCTTCTTCTTGTCACCAATCGTGTCCGCAGAGCTGAAAGGAGCCAGTCCCACGGTGGATGAGAGAGCGAGGACGACGCTGAGGACCACCAGCCGCATCCGGGAACGGCGGGCGGGTCTTGGTTCAGCCAGATGAGGACTCACGGTCGCCATTCGTACCACATCGTCACCATTGGTACCACTGCCCCCCTGGGCAACACCAACCCCAGGGGTTCCGACCCCTGGCCTTGGCGCACTCTTGCGCTCGTGTCGATGAGCTGGTCCCACCCGGCGCATATGCCTGGGTGCAGGCCACTGGAACCCGGTGCTAGGGTGGGAGATACCCCATACCCCTATGGGGTATCTAAATCCTGGCGTTGAGCGTGACCTCCCGGTCACAGAGCACCGATGGGTCGAAGCGTTTCGAGAGGTTCATGATGATGAAAACCGTGTACGCCGCATCGGGACTGGCCCGTGAGAAGTGCATACCCAGGATGCTCGAGAAGGTCCGTGCGCACTTGGGCGTGGACAAGGTGGCGAGGGACCTCGTCGCCGGTGGTCGCTCACTTGAGTCTTCTATCGGAGGTGTGCGCTCATGAGCGTTAGCGAGATCCTGATCGTTGCAGGTGCCCTGGCGTTGACGGGGCTGATGGGTTGGTTCTTCTTCGGGCCGAAGAAGTCGCGCCTGGCCGAGATGGCCGATGGGGTCCAGGTCATCGCGGTCACCGTCAAGGGTGGCTACAGCCCGGATGTTATCCAGGTCGCTGCAGGGGTGCCGGTGCGGATGGTTTTTGACCGGCAGGAGTCCGGCGACTGCACCTCACGGGTTGTCTTTCCCGATTTCGGTGTGAACCAGACGCTGCCCGCCTATGGCACAACGGCGGTCGAGTTCCTCCCGAAAGAGCCCGGCGAGTTCGAGTTCGCCTGTGGGATGAACATGATTCGCGGCCGGTTACAGGTCGTGGGTGAGAGCCCGGCCCAGCCCGAAACGGCCCAACGCTCGGCCGTGGCCGTTGCTGCGCCGCCGGAGGGCGTCGATCAGCCTGGGGGGTCGGTCCCGGGCGGCCCCGGCGATGGCGCGACGGGGCCCGGCACCGCTGAGGCCTCCGATGCTGTGCAGACCATCACGGTCACCGTCAAGGATGGCTACAACCCGGAAACCATCCAGGTCGCCCTGGGCGTGCCGGTGCGGATCCTGTTCGACCGCCAGGAGTCATCAGGATGCTCCTCGCGGGTGCTCATTCCTGCCTTCGGCGTCAACCAGAACCTACCCGCGTTCGAGACCACCGCGGTGGAGTTCCTGACCACCGAGACCGGGCAGTTCGAGTTCACCTGCGGGATGGGTATGCTCCATGGCCGCATCCTGGTCGGAGACGCCCCCGTGACCACCGCAGCCGGTGACCCCGCCGCAGAGGAGGAGGCTGAGCGCAAGCAAGAGATCGCGGACATCACCCGGCGAGTCGTCATCGCGGCGGTGCTCACCGCCCCGGTCTTGCTTACCGTGATGCTTACCCAGTTCTTCGCCGTGACGTGGGTGCCGGGCCTGCTGTTGAACCGGTGGACCCAGCTGGCGCTGATCGCACCGGTGATGTTCTACGCGGGATGGCCGATCCACCGCACCGGGTGGCTGGCCCTCAGCCACCGCACAGCGGACATGAACTCCCTGATCACCTTGGGCACCATCGCCGCCTTCGGATACAGCCTGGTCGTGACCCTTGCGCCCGGGCTGCTACCCACGCAGGTCCAAGAGGTCTACTACGAGGCTGTCGGGGTCATCATCACGTTGATCCTGATCGGCAGGTTGCTGGAGACCAAGGCCAAGGCCGGCACCGGTGAGGCGATCCGCACGCTGATCGGGCTCCAGCCCCGCACCGCCCGGGTCATCCGCGACGGTGTCGAGCTGGAACTGCCCATCGAGGACGTTGTCGCCGGCGACGTGGTGGTCGTGAGGCCCGGTGAGAAGCTCCCGGTCGACGGGCAGGTGTCCGAGGGCACCTCGTCGGTGGATGAGTCGATGGTGACCGGCGAGCCGATCCCGGCGACCAAGGTCGCCGGTGACGTGGTGATCGGGGCCACGATCAACCAGACCGGGTCCTTCCGGTACGTGGCCACCAAAGTCGGTGCCGAGACCATGCTCGCCCAGATCATCGACCTGGTCCGGGCTGCGCAGGGGTCCAAGGCCCCGATCCAGCGCCTGGTGGACAAGGTCTCCAGCTTCTTCGTCCCGGCCGTGATCGCCATCGCGATCTGGACCTTCGTCATCTGGGCTTTGGTCGGCCCGCCGCCCGCGTTCATCTTCGCGCTGGTGGCAGCCGTCTCGGTCCTGATCATCGCCTGCCCCTGCGCTTTGGGCCTGGCCACCCCCTTGTCGATCACCGTAGGTACCGGCAAGGGCGCCACCTCAGGGATCCTGATCCGCTCCGCGGAGGCTCTGGAGAGCGCCCACAAGGTGAACACGGTCATCCTGGACAAGACGGGAACACTGACCAAGGGCGCCCCGGCACTGACCGACGTCCTGGCCGCCGAGGGATTCACCGAGGAGGAGGTCCTGGTGCTGGTCGCCTCCGTTGAGGCTTCCTCCGAGCACCCACTGGCCGCGGCCATCGTCAACGGCGCCCAGGCCCGCGGCCTGGACCTGACCGAGCCCACCGAGTTCGACTCGGTCACCGGTCAGGGCGTGCGCGCCCGGGTGGGCGGACGCAGCGTCCTGGTCGGCAACAATCGCCTCCTGAACGAGGCGGGGATCGACCCGGCCTTGTTGACCTCCTGGCAGGAGGCCTTGGCCGGCGACGGCAAGACGCCGATGCTGGTTGCCGTCGACGGGCGCCCCGCAGGGGTGATCGGAGTCGCCGACACCCTCAAGGAAGGCTCGGCGGCGGCGGTCGCCGCGCTCAAGAGCAGGGGCATCGAGGTCGTGATGATGACCGGCGACAACCGTCTCACCGCAGCCGCGATCGCCCGCCAGGTCGGTATCGGCCGGGTGCTCGCCGAGGTGATGCCCGAGCACAAGTCCCGTGAGGTCCGCCGACTCCAGCAGGAGGGACGAGTCGTCGCCATGGTCGGAGACGGCATCAACGACGCGCCAGCCCTGGCCCAGGCCGACGTCGGCTTGGCGATCGGCACCGGCACCGACGTGGCGATCGAGTCCTCGGACATCACCTTGATCTCCGGTGCCCTCTCCGGACTGGTCACCGCCATCGACCTCTCCCGGGCCACGATGCGCAACATCCGCCAAAACCTGGCCTTCGCCTTCCTCTACAACGGGCTCGGCATCCCGATCGCCGCAGGCGTGCTCTACCCGGTGCTGGGCGTGAGGCTAAGCCCGATGATCGCCGCCGCCGCGATGGCGCTCTCGTCGCTCTCAGTGGTCAGCAACGCCAACCGGCTCCGCAGGTTCCAGGCCCCCGAACTACCCCAGGACGTCCTCGTCTCTACCGCCGACCCGGTGGTCGAGATCGGACGCGACCAAGAAAAGGAGGGCGACATGTACCAAGAGAGCACCACGGTCAGCGACCCGGTATGCGGCATGACCGTCGACCCCAATGAGGCAGCAACGAGCATGAAGCACGAAGGGCACACCTACTACTTCTGCTCGAAGCACTGCGCCACCACCTTCGCCACCGACCCGGGCGCCCACCTGAACGTGCCCAACCCCACCTAGACGCGCTGTCCGCGCCCCTCCCGCCGGTTATGCCGGCGGGAAGGGAGCGCCGATGCGGCAAGGTTTGGAAGGAAGCAGCAATGGTTGGTATCAGCACTGCGCGAAGTCACAGTTGAGCCCGTTGCGGCACATCGAAGACCAGGTCCACTCGATCGCCAGGATGGTCGAGCAAGACCAGTACTGCATCGACATCCTCACCCGCGTCACGGCCTCCTCCCGGGCGCTGCACTCGGTGGCCGTCGGGGCCGATGGGGCCGAAGAGCAATCCCGCTCAAAGTAGGCTCTGGGGCTGCTGGACGACCACATGAGTCGTTGCATTACGGCCCGGCCGGCGTGGCGAAGAACATCTGCTCGCCTCGTGGAGGCTCGGACCGCCACCTCCACGCGTACCCCGTCGATGCCACTGCGCGACGATGGGCAGGGGAAGCGCCCGCATCAGCGGGGAGATATCGGCAGCCACGATGTTGGCGCCGACCTCGAGGGCGATCCCGGATCGCGGTGGTACCGACGCCGAACCAGGTATCCAGGCACCCGCTTGCGCGCTTCAGCGCTGCCCACACCGGCCGCCACTCCCGGCACTCCCGTCCACGCGAGCGGCTCATCGCGTGCTCAGAACGGCGAGGTAGGCGTACGGGTCGAGCTCGCGGGCAGGCCAGCCGTCGAGCCCGCGGCGATGGAACCATCACCCCTGGTTAGGATGAATATAACTTTGTGTTAGGTTTGTGCTCTCACCGATCCTTGCGTCATGCGGGCGCCCCTGTAGAACGTGCGCGCATCCACGCTCCCTCCCTGACGACAAATTAGGAAGCCATGCCCGCATCCCGCTTATATGTGCAAGGCCAGCGCCATTTACCACTGACAGTCAACGGTACTCAGTCGTGCAAGGAGAGTTCGAGACGTATTACGACCTCTGAGGATTGCAGGCGCTGAGCGCCGGATTCCGTTCTGCCACAACGCAATCGCTAACGCGAACCCTTCAGGGAGTCCGTGTTAGCGATCTTTGCACTAATCGAGGGCACTCGGCCGCACCGGCGCATCAGATCCCGGTCGAATGTGCCGTTTCCCCCGTCGCCGCCTCGGCCTTGACAGCTTGCATGTCGAAGCCGCGGACGATCTCGATCACTGAGTTCAGCTCGGCAGCCGGGAGCGCCCCTACCTCCTCAAAGACGAGGATGCCCTCACGAAAGGCCATCAAGGTGGGTATCGACGTGATTTCGACGGACCGGGCGAGACTCTGCTCGGCCTCAGTGTCGACCTTGCCGAAGACGATATCCGGGTTGGCCATCGCCGCAGCCTCGAAGATGGCAGCGAACTGTCGACATGGGCCACACCATGCCGCCCAGAAGTCGGCCAGAACGATGTCCCCCTCCGCGATGGTCTTCTCGAAGGTGGATTCGGTCAGGTCAACGGGAGTCATCGTGTTTCCTTCACCATCGGCGGGTATCGACGTCCAAGCAAGGCATAACGGGCCAAACCTGCCACGGGAAGGTTGTTGGGGCATCTCGACGTTGAGCGAGCATGACATACCGCGTCTACGATCTGTACCGCCAGGCCCAGCAGCACCTCGCCGACCGAGAGGCTGGCGCAGCGATTCCCTTGCTGGAACTGGCCGCTGAGCAACTGCCCGGTGACCGAGCAATCCTGCGACTGCTCGCCCTTGCGTATTTCGACTCCGGTGCCTTAGCCACCGCCGAGTCGACGCTGCGCGTTCTCCTCGACCAGGACCCACTGGACGCCGATGCGCTGCACATGCTCGGGCAGGTCCTCGAGCGCGGCGGTCGCCCCGGCGAGGCTGGGCGCTACTTCAGCCTGGCCGCCGGTCTCGACCCCGCCTATTCGGTGAGCTGCTCGACCTGGGGTGGCGGACCTCTCTAGATAGATGGGCCGCCGGGGCAGATGGGCCAGCTCAAGGTCTGCACCTCGGCTGTCCCGCAGCGGGTGAGCGTGTGGAGCTACCGCACCCATTGCACGAGGCCCCCCGAGGGCAAGGATTGGCATCGACAGAGGAGCGACCGCTTCCCTGCGCGCCGGCGGTGTCAACCTCCCCGGCAAAACCGATGACCGCAGGTCGCAAAGCATCAACACAATCGACAGAACTTAAGGAGGGTTCACATGATCAAGTTGCGCGCTATCAGCACAGTCAAGTACGGGCTGTTCCGGGAGTTCCTGGAGGCGAATGAGGACCTCGACAATCTGTGCAAGGAGCGCGGCTGGGCGACAGCCACGTTTCTGGTGCCCGTCGTCGGTGGCGGTAATGGCCTGAGCATCCGCTGGATCACCCGTTGGGTGGTGCTCCTCCAGGGCCACCAACCCCGGCCGGCGGGGTTACAGGTGCTCCTCCGGTTATGCCACCCGACGCACCACCGGGCGCACTCGGAGAAACTGAGCCTCCGATCCCCGGGCGACCTCCTGGGACACCGGCACCCGGGCCGATGCCTCCGGCCGCAAGGTCGGTGTAGGACCAAGCGCCCAACCCGATCACGGCGACCAAGATGATGATCGTCAGCCAGCGAGGCAGCCCCATCAGCAGCCACGCGGCCAGCAGGGTGATCAACCCCAGAGCCGGGAGGTAGAACCGGATGACCTGGATGCCGCCGCCCGCTCCACCGGCTATTCGCGCCGTCCAGTCATAGGCGGAGTACAGGCCCCAGATACCGACCCAGCCGAGCGCCAGGAAGCTGCCGATCACGACGTCGCGGCGATACGTGGTGCGGCCCGCGTCATCCATGCCCGGCCGCGGCCAGGACACGACTGCCCGCACCGCCATCCAGCCAAGAGCGCCCAGTGCCAGGAGCACCATCGGCAAGCTCTTCACCAGAGGTGCGGGCAGGTGCTGCAGGTTCGGGATCATCGAGGAGAGGCTGAAGGTGATCTCACCGGAGGAATAGCCTGTCTTCAGTGCGCTGCCGTAGGCCAGGTAGTCGAACCCGAGGATGCCGGCGAAGAGCACGACGACCGATCCGAGCCACCAGCGAATCGTGCGCCAGGGAAGGGCAACCCGGCGGAATACCAGGAGTGTGGCAAGAACGGCGACGGACAGAAGGACCACGTTGGTGTACCGGACCAGGACCGCGGCCTCCAATGACACGAACGCCAGCAGGCCGACAACGGTGCGCCTCCGGACGCTCCGCTCGCTGGCCAGCATCGCCCATAGCAGCGCTCCCGCGCCGGCTGCTATCAGTGAGGCATCGGTGAAGGTGGGCATCGTGGGTCGCCAGGCGAAGGCCAGCCCGGCACCCGAACTGCAAAGAAGGACCACTGCCCAGGTGCCGCCCCAGGGCCCAAGCCAGCGCCGAGCACCGACGAACAAGCCGAGGCAGCCCAGCGCCCCGTAGAACAACGGGGTCACCCGAAGCAGCCCCAGCAACTGGAACGGGGCCGCGAGGAATGGGTAGCCGGGGTTCTTCTCACTGATCCACGTGAGTGTCGTCAAGTCATTTGGCCCCACCGTCTGCACGAATTCTGGCCCCACTTTCGAGGCGTTGTCGGGTTGTTGTCCTGGGGGTGAAGCGTTGTTGTGCGCCTTGTCGCGTGAGGCCGAGTTGGGCTCCGATGGCTGAC
>JBBRZQ010000158.1:0-10070 GCA_038236535.1 Actinomycetales bacterium | reverse complement strand
CGCGCTGCCGCCCCCGAGGCGGAGCGGATGCCTGGTTCGTCGCCCGCGGAGCGCACCCAGCCGCGATCCGAGCGGAGGGCCTTCGGCTGGACCCGGACATGGTTCATCTCGATCCCGCGCAGGCGACCGACGACCGCGTCGAGCACGAAATCAGGGAGCTCGCCATCGGGCAGCTCCATGTCTTCCGGGGGCAAGAGCGGCAGCAATGCGGGGAGCACTGAGCACGATGCGCCGGCCGGGCGCTCAAGTGCTCAGGCGGAGATCGGCGTCCGGTAGCCGGTGGTCGCCTGGATGCGCACGTTGGTGAGGAGCTGGTCGAGGAGGCGGCAGGATTCCTCGATGGCGCCGAGACGGGAGAGGGTTGCGGACCCGAGTGACTCGCCGTCGGTGATCGTCGAGGAGATCTCGTGGTGGAGTCGGACGACGGCCTCGACGAGGGGGGCGACCTCGTCTCCGGTGCTCTGGTAGGTGCCGGCGAGGAGGCGGGTGAAGGTGGTCCGGATGCCGGGGCCCGGCGCGCAGCCGAGCTCTTCGGCGAAAAGGCGCCGGCAGGTGTCGTAGGCGCGGACGCCGTCGGCGTGCTGACCGCGGCGCTCCAGCGACTCCAGGAGCACCCGCCATGCCGACTCGTCGAACTCGTTCCGCTGCAGGACGAGCCGGGCCCAGCGCTCGGCCAGCTCCAGCTCTTCGGCCACGAGCGCCGCCGTGGCGCCGTCGGCGAGGGCGCGGGTCACCCGGTCCTCGTGGGCGGCGCGCTCCTCGTCGATCCAGGCGAGGGCCTTCTCCTCCGGCAGCAGGACCCCGCTGACGCTTCCGAGCGCCGCGCAGAAGCCGGCCACCGCCGAGGCTGGCGGCAGGCCCGGGGCGCGGGCCTCGTCGGCGAGGCTCTGGAACCGGTCGGTGTCGACCTGGACCATCGATGCGTCGAGCACGTATCCGCCGGGTACCGTCTTGATGACTCCTTCGCGTCCCGGGTTGAGCCCGTCGAGCTTCTTGCGCAGGACGCTGACGTAGGTCTCCAGCGTGGCGGGAGCACCGGGAGGGGCGTCCTGGCCCCACAGGAGCGTGATGAGGTGGCGCTTGGCGACCGGCTGGCCCGGCTGCAGCAGCAGGGCGAGCAGGATGTGACGCGGCTTGGCGCCGCCGAGCTGGCGGGCCCCGAGCGAGACGCCGCCGGCGCTGATGGTCAAGCTGCCGCAGAGGGTCGCGGACAGTGCCGGGCGGGGGGTGGGGCTCGGGCTGGTGAGTGCGGAGACGGTCATGCCGCCACCTCCCTCCCGTGCCGGTCAGACATGCACCTGACTAGGAACAAGACTGCGTCGGTTCGGTGTCTGCCATTAGAGACATAAGTCCTGTGTTTGATGGCGTTGACCTGCGCAAACGCGTCCAGATGGGGACGAAACGACGGGTCTCACGGTGAGCTTTCGCCCGTCACCCGTGGCGGACCACCTCGTCGGCTACGGCGGCGAGCCTGGGGTGGGAGTTGGGGTCCTGGTTGTGCGTGCGGGGCACGTCGAGGGGCTGCCCGCGGGGCAGGTCCTGCATCGCCGTGAGGATGCCCGCCGCGATCCCGATGTCGCGGTTGCTGTCTACCTCGGCGCGCAGCTGGGTAGCCAGCTCCTGGGCGCGGGCGCGGGTCATTGCCGACTCCAGCTGGCCGACGAGGATCGCCGCGGTCACCAGGGCGGTGTGGTCGAAACCTGCGGGCGCGTCGGTGAACACGGTCAGCGAGGCGCCCGCGCCGGCGCTCTCGCTGCCGCCGTGGTCGCCGTCGGGAGGGAAACGGACAGGGAAGGTGAAGACGCGGCGGCCGGGGGGGACGGCGGCCAGGTCCGGTCCGGCGCGCGTGTCGGCGGCTGACCCGGCGCTGCGACCGCGTCGGGTCAGCCGCAGCTCGACTCGGCAGACGAGCGGGATCGTGCGCAGCAGCAGGGCGGGTGCGAGCTGGACGATGTCGTCGAGGGAGTCGCACTTCGCCAGCTGCTCCTGGATCTCCTCGAGCGTCCGCAGCAGTGAGGCGAGCTCGGCGGATACCCCCGCGAGGCCCGCTGCAGGGACAGCACCGTGGGGCAGGCGCCGGGTCTCGGCAGAGGTGTCAGACACACTCCGGCCCGCCCGTCCCGGCGTCATCGAGGCAGGCTGCATGGTTGCGCCTGCATCGGGCTGGACGGGCTGTGCCGAACGGTCATGATGTCCCGCTCGCGGGACAGCGGCTGCAGCAGATCCCGACGGCCCGGGCGGGACCGGTGCTGGGGCGGATGAAAGGGTCGGGGCACCCCGCGATGACGTCCTCGATCTGCGCCAAGCCGCGCGAGCAGGCTCCCAACCGGGGAGATCTGCCAGGTCGCTCACGTGTGCGCTCCTGTCGTTTGCGGAGATCCCGCTGAGACCTCGACGGAGAAGGGTCTCGGCGGTCATGAGAACGCCCCGTCCCTTCGCATCGGTCTTCGATGCGCTACCGGGTCCGGGGCAGCACCACACGCAAACGCATGTGGTTGAGGTTCAAACGTGACACCCCGCAGGCGGGGAGTCAACCCCGGCGGCGGATCCGTCGGCTCGCTCAAGCTCCGACCGTGGATGGCCAGCAGCCGAAGCTGTCCTCCAAGGCAACGGATCCCGCGCCACCGAACGATCCCCTCGTGCTCCGGTTCGGGTAGCGGGCTCACGTCGCACCCAGCGCGGAGACCTCAAGCAGCAGGTGTCCGGGCAGGACGGAAGGGAAATACCGGGATACGGCGGCCGCCGGCGTCGGCGTCGGCGGCATCGGCTCGACCCGATCAACGCGATCGCGGCACGTGCGCCGGGTCGAACGGGGCCCGCGCCGGCGCGCCCGCAGCTGCAGACCCGAACCCGCTGGCCGGGCCGGCCCGTCGGCTGGCCGGTCGGGGCGGGACCGGTGTGTCGCTGCTGTGACATCGGTCGCCTTCATCCACCACCGCGGACCCGACGCGAGCCCACCCACCCACGGTGCCCCCACCGCGAACCAGGCCGAGCAGTGTTGTCGACCCGGCGCAGGAGGTCTAGCGTCGAGGTGATCGAACAGCGGCCGCCCCAGACCTCGGTGCCGGAGTCCACCAAGGAACCCACGTGAGGGCCGGTGATCGCAGCACTGTGACCTTCACCCGCGCCGACGAAATCCTGACCGGGGTCCTGGCCGGCGACCGCAGGTACCCCACCGGCCGGGTCAGCCGCCGTACCGAGGGCGCACGGTCATACGGGACGCCGGGGCGCACCGAGGCCACCCTCGCGGAGGCGCTCTGCGCGGCCTGTGCGGCGGGGCTGCCGGTCACCGGTGTCGGGCTGGCGCTGATGAACGGCGACGGACCCCAGGGCCTGGTAGCCGCGAGCGATGGGCCGGCCACCACCTTGGAGCAGCTGCAGTTCAGCCTCGGCGAAGGCCCCTGCATGGACGCCTCGCGGTGGGGACACCCGGTGCTGCAACCCCAGCTGCGGGCCACCGGCCCGGGCCGGTGGCCCGGGTTCGGGCCGGCCGCCCTGGACGCCGGGGTCGAGGCCATCTTCGCGTTCCCGCTGCAGGTCGGCGCGATCCGTCTCGGTGTTCTGGACCTGTACCGCGACGCGCCGGGCGTCCTGACGCCGGCCGACCTGGCCGAGGCCCTCGCCTTCACGGACGCCGCCACCAACCTGCTGCTGCACCTGCAGGATCAGATGCCGCTGAACGGCGGGCTGCACCCAGACCTCGGCGACGCCACGGGCCGGGTCGCCGAGGTACACCAGGCCACCGGGATGGTCTCCGTGCAGGCCGCCGTCGGACTGGCCGACGCGCTGCTGCTGCTGCGGGCCCGCGGATACGCCTGCGAGCGGACCCTGCTGGCCGTCGCCCACGACGTCGTGACGCGGACCCTGCAATTCCTCCCCGAAGACGAGCATCATGAGTAGTCCTAACCGCCATCACCGAGACCAGCCGACACGCCACCCAACCGGACCAGAGAGGCGCCCCGCCATGCTCACCCGAGAACGCCTGCTGGGCGTCGTCGTCCACATCGCCGACACCCTCGTCGCCGACTTCGACGTCCTCGACTTCCTGCACACCCTGACCGAGAGGTGCGTCGAGCTGTTGGACGCCGACGCCGTCGGGCTGATGCTGGCCGACCAGCGCGGGAACCTGCAGGTCCTCGCCTCCTCCACCGAGGAGGCCCGGATGCTGGAGCTGTTCGAGCTGCAACACGATCAAGGACCCTGCCTGGACTGCTACCGAAGCGGCCAGCCGATCAGCAACATCGACCCCGACGAGGCCGAACGCCGCTGGCCCGCCTTCGGCGCCGCCGTCCGCGCCGCCGGCTTCGCCTCCGTCCACGCGATCCCGCTGCGGCTGCGCGAGGAGGTCATCGGCGCGCTGAACCTCTTCCTCGTCCGCGCCGGCCCGCTCGCGGCCGAGGACCTAGCGCTCGGCCAGGCACTAGCCGACATCGCCACCATCAGCCTGCTGCAGAGACGGATGCTCGACGAGCAGCAGGTACTCGCCGAGCAGCTCCAAGGCGCCCTCAACAGCCGCGTCATCATCGAACAGGCCAAGGGCATCCTCGCCGCACGCCAGGACAGCGACATGGCCGCGGCGTTCACCGCACTACGCACCCACGCCCGGCAGACCGGCGCGCACCTGACAACGATCGCCTCCCAGATCATCGACGGCACCCTCGATCCCGCCGAGCTCCAGCGCACCTGACGCGCATACCCGAGCCCCAGTGACCCCGCACCCGGCCCGCTCTGACGGGTGGGTTGGTGAGGGATCTCGGGCCCGCTCCAACTCGTCTCGTCCCTGCTCACGCGCCTCGCGATCGCGCTGGCACGGTGACCTCGCGGCGACGGCTCCACCAAAGCCCGAGTCCGGAACCCCCATGGTTGACCACGTGGCTGCCTCCCGCCGCACGCCCGGAAACGCCCGTTTCCGCACGACCCGCGACACGCCAAACCTGAACGCGCGCGAAACCCCCGTTCACAACGCCCCGAGGTCGCCGCCGACGTCAACCTGGCGGCGTACCGACTACGGCATGAGTAGCCACGGGTACACCCGCGTCGGCACACGCACCCAGGACCGGTCAGGCGCGCAGCTGCACGCCACCGGCGTCGAGATGATCCACACCGAGACCACCTCCGGCGCCGGGCGCCGGCCCGTCCTCGACGACCTCCTCAAGCGGCTACACGCCGGCGACGTCCTGGTCATCACCAGACTCGACCGACTCGCCGCGTCGGCCGATCGCTGCTCGAGTTGGTCGACGACCTCGGGGGGCGCGGCGTCGGCCTGCGTGCCCTGCACGGCGAGATGGACACCACCGACCCGATCGCCGGCCCCATCACCCTCTACGTCCTCGCCGCACTTGCCGAAGCCGACGGCCCAATCATCGTCGAGCGCACCCGGGGCGGCCCCGTCGCCGAGCCCAGGACGATGTCGCCCTCGACGGCCACCACGGTGCGGCCCGGAGGCAGCTCCATCCACAACGGCCGGGCCTCCTTCTTAAGGTGTTCGGGGTAGGCGTAGGGCCGGCGGCGACGATGGCGGCGAAGAACGGGTAGATGCCAGCCCACTCCTCGTGCGTGGCTTCCCGGATGATCACAATCGAGCTCAGGGCTGTTCAGCTGACCGGACCTGAGCCTCGTGATACGCAAGGCACCCGGCTTTCCTGTGCTCCTTGGCGTCTGCCACCACACCATGCCCGGCGTTGGCCCGACCGACCCAAATCACCTACGCCCGCTGTCTCGTGGAAGACGCTATCCCGGCGACGCCGTCGATGCTTTCCCACGCCGACGTCAAGATGGGGTACACCCCAACCCGACGTCCGACGAGCTCGCCCCCCATGGCAGGTTAGGGTTCCATTCCGCATTGATTGACACCTGGCCGTCAGTCTCTCAGGGTTCAACCTGACACTTCGGGCGAGGAGGACAGCGCGAGCTGGCACCCGCCTTCGGGATGTACACCCGCCTGACCGGACGGGCCTGCCACGGCGCCGTGTGGCGGTGGATATCCACCGTCAACGAGGCCCTGGCCGGGGAGGTCAACGCGACCTGCCCGTCGATACCCGCGGTCTTGCGGCCAGCATTGCGCTGCGTAACCCGCCGCACGCTGATCAGCGTGTTGGACCGGCTGCGCAGCATCAGCTCTTGCAGGTTGCGGACCCGTTTCAGGTCCCCCTTCTGCGACGCCTTGAAGATCCGTCGCCGCAGCCGCCGTACGGCCTCCTCGACCGGGCGCTACAAGATCGGGTCCCAGTCCAGGTCGTCGTCCGGCGGTCCGTTTCACCAATTCGGTGTCCAACTCAAGTTCCAGCGATGCCAACGTTCGTCCTCTCCATAGGCTCACCCGGCCCACGTCAGCAACCCTCACGGGTCCGGGCACCACACCCGGTATCCGGCCAGTTATCCGGCAGCCCACCGCTGAAGGAGCGATGTCAGAGGCCACGGTTCCTGCTGCCTTTTCGGCCACCGGCGTTGGCTTCTTGGGCCATCTTGTTCCCGCTCGCGAGATCGGCCTTCCTCACGGTCAGCCCACCGGCACAACAGCCCGAACCGAACGGGGTTACCACGTTCCGCATGCGCGAGACCCGGCCGGGAGGGTGCCGCCTAGACCCCGGGGCGGCGGTTCAGTGTCCACGCGACCGGACAAATGCCTCCGGTCGCCGGCTCCCGCTTCACACCGGCCAGTCCTACACCCCGATCCTGCCTCCACCTACCCGGGGCTCACTCTGATTGAGGTAGTTACCGTGAGGACCTCGCGCACCGAGCAGTGGAGATCACGCATCTTGCCTGCTGCCGCTGACGATCTGTGGGCACACTGGGGTCGACTCTGACCGAGTCAGTGGTTGTTCATGACGATGCCGGGCAGCGTCCGGGTGTGCTCGATTCGCACGGACCGCAGCGACTCGGGGTCGAGACCGAGGAGGCTGAGGATGGTGGGGGCGATCTGGGTGGTCTCGACCAGCTTGGTCACCCGCTGGCCGGACAGTTCGCTCGGGCGCGCGGCCGAGCTGACGATGATCGGCACGTTGCGGTCCTGGGGGCCGTTGCCGCCGTGCTCGGCGATCTTCTTCTTCCCGCCGGTGTAGACGACGCCGTGCTGCACGACGCCGACCAGATCGGGGTGACGCTCCTCAGTTAGCGCGGTACCCAAGAACCGGGCGGCGTCGCGGCCAACGTAGACGGCGGCCAGCCCGGAGCCGCTCAGCGTGCGCGCGGCTCCGGTGATGGTGTTCCCGGTCGCGGGGTGGCTGAGGAGCCACTGCTTGGCGAAGGCGGTGGCGGGCGCGCTGCGGTCGCTGAGCCACAGCAGCATCCCGTCGTCGTCGATGGAGAAGGTGACCAGGGGCGCCATGCCGGGGTGACCCGCCGCCCAGGCCGCGTCGAGGGCGTCCATGATCGGGCCGTCGGCGATCCGGGTGAGGGCGTTCGGGTCGGTGGGTGACTGTCCGTGCTTCGCCGTGAGGATGATCGTCGTCGAGCGGTCGAGACCTTGGTTGTGGATGCGGCTGAGCATCTGAGCGAGCTGCGCATCGACGAAGTCGAACGCGTTGGTCAGGACCGGCCCGGGCACGGTGCCCCCGGGGAGGTACCCGCCGGCCTGGCCGCCGGACGTCGGTAGCTTCTCGGCAGTGGAGACGGACTGGAAGTTCAGGCCCAAGATGGCGGGGACACCGACGTCCCGCTGGCCGGAGTGGTCGAGACCGGAGAGCTGGTTGAGGACCGCCTGGACCTTGTACCGGTCGTACTGCTGGGTCGAGGCGTTGACCGAGGTCCAGTCGCCGCCTGCGGGTGCATCCGAGTTGATCTCCGGGGTGAAGAGGTCGTCCACGCCCAGACCGCTCGGTCCGTTGACGATGTCGTAGGCCGGGTGCTTATCCACCCACGCCGTCCGCAGGCCGGCCTGGTGGGCCACCTCGAAGATGGTGTTGGATTTGAGGTAGCTGTGCGGGAGCACGGGCTGGCAGGTCTTGGGGTCCACCGGCAGCAGCGCCCGGTTGATGAGGCCGACCGGGTGGCCGCTCATCTTCAGGATCGACCCGGGCAGCCCCCCGAGGCCCTGACCGGCATCGAGCCGGCTCGGGTTACGGTCGAGGCTCTCGTCGTAGGCGACCGCTGTCCCCGGGGCTACGCCCGCGCAGTTCGTCGTTCCCGCAGGCAGCAGGGCCCGGTTGTAGCTGACGTCGTAGTAGATCCCGGTGCTGGAAGGGTTCCCGCCGGTCACCGGCGCGACCAGACCGGGGAATGAGTCCGAGGGGAACGGCGTGCTGGCGTTGGTGTAGTCGACGCCGTGCGCCACCAGGGCCGCCATCGTGGAGGACGGGTGGGTCGAGACGTACCCGTCCACGTCACTCTGGTGGAGGCCCTCCACCGAGATCAAGAGCACATGGGCGGTTCGGCCATCGTGGTCATGACCCCCATGCTCAGCGGAGCCCTCCCGGGTCCCCGCGGCCGCGGGGGCGGCGCTGGCGACGGCGACCGCGATGAAGCCGAGGAGAGCGACCCCCCGGGCGAGAGGAGGGTGGCGGTGGCGAATCATGGGGGGCTCCTTCGACGGTGACCGAACGGCGCCCAGTCGACCCCCTCAGGCTGGGAGGGGCCTCGGATCTCGGCAAACACCACACGAACTCCCCGCGGCGAGGAGGCGGCCGTGCGCCGACGTGAGGGTGTCCGACGGCGCACTCACGACATCGACACGAGGGACCGGACGACCGCCCTGGCCAGCCCGTGGCTGGTCGTCATGCCGATGCCTGTCGTGACGCTGACGACGCGGACCTCAGGTGCGATCTCGTGGGTGAGGAAGTCTAGTAGGCAGACCACGCCGCCCCGGCCAACCGGCCGCGCTGCGAACTCAACACGGACGTCGACCTGGTCATGATGCTTGAGCCAACCCAGGCAAGAGGGCTGGCGGAGTCGCCCGGCGTGGAGGTCGTGAAGGGCCATTCTGCACTGCTGTGCTACCGCGCCAACGGAGCCTTCACGAGCCGAAGCGGGCGCCGGCGCGCGGCCCGGGGTGCCGCGCGGAGCACCCGGAGGTCGGTACCGCTCTCGTCGGGCACTCCGCGCAGGCCGTGGAGCGAGAGCTCGTGACCCATGCGCCCACAGGGGTGCCGGATGGCCACGACGAGGCCGTATTGCACCAGCGGGGCGACGAGGTCGAGCAAGCCTGCGTCGGGCTCCTCGAGGTGAGCGGTGTCGAGGACGACCTCGCGGCCCATGTGCCGCAGGCACACTCCCAAGCCGATGAGCGTGGTGCTGTCGCTTGCACCCTGAGCGACCAGCTCGAGGATCAACGAGCCCTCGTCCTCACGCCAGCGGCCACCCAGACAGGACACCAAGGCATCGGTCAGGCCCCACCAGCGGGGATCCGTCGCGGTGACGACGTCCCGCTGCCACTCCTCTTCCTTGACGAGCCCGAGTCTGTACGGCCGTGTGCCCAGCATCAACGACCTCCACTGACGGGGGCAAACCGTGACTGGGCCGATCTTGTGTGCTCCCGGGCGGGTGCGGCAATCGGACGTTGGTCGTAGTACCCTTTCGGGCCCCGCCCGCGCTCCGGACGGTGCACCGGCAGCCCCCCGTGGACCGACAAAGATCGTGCGTTCTCAGGCGGCAGTTTCGGCTATCGCATGTTGCCGGTGTGTCCGAGGGAGATGCGTCCGGGTTGTGGCCAGACAAGCAGGCCGTGTGGTCCGGGTCGGACGGGGATGGTGTGGGTGACGCGGCCGGTGGTGGTGTCGAAGACGTAGACGAGGGAGTTGTAGCGGCCGGTGAGCCACAGCTCGGCGCCGTTGGCGGTGACGCCGCCCATGTCGGGTGAGCCGCCGCCGGGGATGAGCCAGGTCGCGGTGGTGGTGAGTGTGGTGGCGTCCAGGACGGTGATGCTGCCTTCGTCGCGGTTGCTGACGTAGATGCGGGTGGCGTCGCGGGAGGGGTAGATGCCGTGGGCGCCGATGCCGGTGTGGATGAAGTGGTCGATGGTGAAGGTGGCAGCGTTGATGACCCAGATGCCGTTGCGCAGCATGTCCGCCACCAGGAGGAAGCGGCCGTCGGGGGACAGCCGCACGTCCTGCGGCATGGCGGTCACGCCGGGTTGG
>JBBRZQ010000157.1:0-10087 GCA_038236535.1 Actinomycetales bacterium | reverse complement strand
GGGCCGATCGAAAGCGAACCCTGGGCGCGAGCTCTGGAGTCGGCTTGCGTGCTCGAGTAGCCCCAGGGCGGTGGCATGTGAGCCGACGAGGAGGCATTCGGCGATCCGCTGCCGGGCGAGGTCCGCGTCGTGCCGGGCTTCAAGAGACCGGGGCGGCGTGGCGTGACGCTTCAGAAGGTCAGCCACCGCCGCCAGCGCCTGGCCCGCCCTGATGAGGTGGGGGTCTGGTTCTGCATCAACAGGCGGCCCCCACTGGTTCGGACGAGGCCGGGGTCCCGCGGTGCGATCGATCAGCAGTCGAGTTGCCGGATCGTTCAGCGGCACGGCCGCGAGTGCGTCTCGGGCCTGGGCAGCGAAGGCGGGCCAAGCCGCCCCGAGTGCCGGGCCATCCAGGGCGGTGATCTCCCACAGTATGGAGCGGACCTCGCGGGATGCATCTTGCAGCAGCTCCCCCACGCTGGGGGAGGTCACGGACAGAACCGCCCGCCGACTTCGTGTTCGGCCTCAGCCAGATAGCCCAGGACCAGGGAGAGTCCCTCCGCCTCCTGACCTTGCGGGATGTTCGTCAGCTGTCTGGCCGCGGCCTGGACCAGGTCTTGGCACGTACCGTCGGGCAGTTGCTCGACACTGCCAACGTGAGCTGCGGCCGGGTAGATGGCCTCCAGCGCATCACGGGCGCGCAAGATGCTGTTGGCTGCCAGGAGCCACAGGGATGAATCGGTCTCGGTCTGGACGGACTGCCGTGCCAGGTACTCGGCACCGTCCAGGAGCGCCCATGCGCAAGCAAGGGGCTGGCGATCCTCACCGTTGATCGAGTTGTGCATGGGGTTGGCCCTCCTTGGTTTTCGTTGTGCTCTCAATGGACGCCAGGTCGGCGCCGCCAGTCCACGTCGACTTGATGTCTGTGGATGAGGATGCCGAGACACGATGCGATGTGCATGGGCCGGAAGGCCTTCGGACAGCACATCGACGTGTCATCTCGCCAACGCGGTGGCCGCCGGTTGCTCCGGTGGGAGCTGAGCTGGGCCCCTTTCGGACCGTCGGAGCATTGCGGCATCGGATGCCGCCCGCCCGTCTGAAGACCCCGGCTTCGGCTCACAGGCCGGGTCGGCATCGCCGCCGGAGTCCCGCACCGTTTGGGCTGCCCGACGTAGCCGGTGAACTTCACCGACGGGCAGGTCGCAGAGCTGCGCGACGCCGTCGGCTTTGATGCCTTCGGCGAGGATCCGCCGCAGGGCGTCGCCGACGCGGACCTCCGCCGCCTGGACCTGAGCTGACGCGTCGGCGCGCTCGGCCAGAGCCAGGATCGCTTCCCCCGCCGCGGCCTCGACGCGTTCGTCGCGCATAGCCCGATCGTGATCCAGAGCGATCCGCCGCTGCCGGGCCTTGGCTCGTGCCTGCTGCTGCGACTTCGCGATGCGTCCCATCCCCAAGTTCCCCCCTGTGCTCGCCGAACGGTGATCCCTCACCCCTGTAAGCAGCGCGACCACCGCCTCACGGACATCCGCCCTCGAACTCCGAAACCTCCAAGAGTCCGAGCCACCCGCCGACCAGCCCCGCGCCGCCTGTGTCTGTTCCGCTTGAAGGTTGCGAGACCCCAACCGTCTGGCCTGGGGTTCGTAAGGTAGGTCCGGACTGTTTGGCTCGAGTTTGTTCAGGTCAAGGTTGCAATTCCGGCCTGCCCGGCGCTTGTCGGCACCGCTGGGCGCTGCGGTGAGCCATCCGCTTGGGTACCCGTGGACGCAGCCGTCGGAGCTAGCAGATGGTCTCCGATTGCCGTCCGCAAATTGGGACGCCTGGACCACGAGACCTACCGGATCTGGCGATGTGATGAGCGGACGTCCGCTCATCAGGGTTATGCACGTGGTACTCCGACCGGACCTGGCGAAATGAGTGTGTTCGATGGGCGAGTCAAGGTCCACTCAAGTGCATACCTATGCGCGTCGTCATGATCACACATCGCGCCTTCTTTTCTTTCGACGTGAGACCCGAAGCCCTGCTCGGGATGATCGGAGTGGCGCACGTCACCGAGAAGTCTTTACCAGACGACTCTCATTGATGCGGTACGCCCTTCGCAGCCAGCGGCGACCTTCGGCGTTCCTGCAAGGAGTTCCACGATCGGGACAACACAGCCCACGAGGTAGTGCGTCCGGATCTGGCTTGATGAGCGGTTCGGCCCTGAGCTTTCGAGTGCCCACCGCGCTTGGCGTGTTCCTCCGGGAGAGGCCCGAGGGCCCACCGTTGGCCTCGCCCAGTCCACGCAGGATTGAGAGGTCGAGGCGGGTGCCCTTCTTGGCTTTGCTTCCGGTGTCGGTACGGGCGAACCTGCCGACCAGTCTCGCGCCGTTGCGGCCGCTTTCCGATGATGACGTGGAGCAAGGTGGCGGCGGCGGAAACCGGCTCTGGCTCTTGCTCGGAGTGGAGGGCAGTTCAGGCAAAACGGGGATTTCCGGACTTGGGGATGTTTCGCTTGAAGGGTCTGTGGTGGCCGTCGTTCCTTGAACGCCGCTGACTTGGTTCATGGAGGGGCCCGCCCGGGGCGATTTGCCCGGAAGAAGGAGGAGAGGTGCCGTCGCTGGGAAGCGAGTTCGAGGGCCTGGTTGAGGCCGTGCCTGACGCCTTGGTGGGGGTGGACAAGTCCGGTGTGATCCGGTTCGTCAATCGCCAGGCGGAGTCGCTGTTCGGCTACGAACGTGCCGAGATGGTGGGCAGGCCCGTCGAGATGCTGGTGCCGGACGCTTTCCGGAAGGCCCACGTGAGGCGCCGGCAGGGGTATGACCCGACCTCCGGGACCCGGCTTCTGGGAGCGGATCTGAAGTTCAGCGGCAGGCGGGCCGATGGCACTGTGTTCCCGGTGGATATCGCCCTTTCCTCGATGGGCAGTACGGACGACCCTGTGGTGGTCGCGGCTGTGCGCGACATGACCCAGTACCGGGCCGCGGAAGCCGAACGCCACCGGCTGGGCCTGTTGGCAGCCGTGGTCGAGTCCAGCAGGGAAGCCATTATCGCCAGCACCCTGGACGGAATGATCACGGGCTGGAACCCCGCCGCCGAGAGGCTCTTCGGCTACTCGGCCCCAGAGATGGTCGGCCAATCCGACAGCGTCTTGAGCCCGGGGGACCGAACTCAGGAGATCAACGACATCCTGGCCAGGATCGGTGCCGGAGAGTCTGGCGAACACCGCGAGTCCAGGCGTGTGCGCAGTGACGGGACGGTGTTCCCGGTGTCTTTGACCATCTCACCGATCCGCGATGCCGGCGGCTTGGTCATCGGCGCGTCCACGATCACCGTCGACCTGACCGATGTAGAGGCATTGAAGTCTGCCCGGCGGATGGAGGCGATCATCGAGTATTCGGCCGATGCCATCATCAGCGTCACCCTCAAAGGGGTCGTGACGAGTTGGAACCCGGCCGCCGAAAGGTTGTTCGGATACCGCGGTGAAGAGATCATCGGCAGGTCCGTCAAGGTCTTGAGCCCGCAGGCTCGCAGGAGTGAGGCAGCCGTCGTTCTGGCACACGTCAAGACCAGCCGGCTTGCCCAGAGTCTTGAGTCGACGGGGCTCCGCAAGGACGGGACCCTGTTCCCGGTCTCGGTCACCCTCTCCCCGATCTGCGACGCAGAGGGGGCGGTCATCGGCGTCTCCACGATCTCCCGTGACCTGACCAGTCAGAAGGACGCGGTGGAGCTCTCCCGCTCCATGATCGAGGCAAGCCCTGACTGCATGGTCTCCCTCGGCGCCGAAGGCTCGCTCACCTGCGTGAACGAGGCCACCGTCAGACTCACTGGGGTCCCGCGCGCACACCTGATAGGGACCCCCTTCTCCGACTACTTCACCGATCCCGGTGAAGTAGACCGGATCTACCGGCAGGTCCTTGCCGGGGCGATGGCCGTGGACCACCTGCTGACCATCCGACGCCGCAACGGCGCCCTCATAGAAGTGCTGTACAACGCATCGGTCTACCGCGACGCCGCCGGAAACGTCCTTGGCGTGTTCGCGGCCGCCCGAGATGTGAGCGAGCAGCTCCGGGCTCAGAGGGACAGGGCGGCGCGGATGGAGGATCTTCGCCTGCAGGCGGCCAATACCGACGCCCTGACCGGGCTCCCGAACCGGCAGGCCCTCTACTCCAGGGGACCGGGGCTGCTAAAGAAGAGGCGCGGCCGGGGGCGGGCGCTACTGATGCTGGACCTGGACAAGTTCAAAGAGGTCAACGACAGCCTTGGCCACGACGCCGGGGACCGCCTCCTGGTCGAGCTCGGCGCCCGGCTGGCCAACCAGGTGCGCGACGGGGACCTGCTGGTGCGCCTGGGCGGTGATGAGTTCGCGGTCCTGCTCCGCGACGCCGGCCACCAGGAGGCCACGGCTGCTGCCGTCAAGCTCCGGGCAGCGCTGGCTGAGAGGTTCGTCCTGAACGGGGTGACGCTACACAGCGCCGTCAGTATCGGTATCGCGCTGTCCTCGGCTGCCGGCCCCGACCTGAGCGGGTTGCTGCGAAAGGCCGACATCGCGATGTACAAGGCAAAGACCTGCGGTGACGGCATTCATGTGTACGGAAGCGGCGACGACAACGACGGAGCCGCCCGGCTGCGGACCGAGGACGAGTTGCGGACGGCGATGACCTGCGACCAGCTGGTGCTGCACTACCAGCCCAAGGTCGACCTGGGCACCGGTCACGTGCACAGCGTGGAGGCGTTGGTCCGCTGGGACCATCCCACCCGCGGGTTGCTCTACCCCGAGTCTTTCCTGGCCCTGGTGGAGGACTCGGGGCTGATGCGCACGCTGACCCAGCGGGTGCTGGAGATGGCCCTGGACCAGGCCTCGACCTGGCAGAGACAGGGGCAGGACCTGACCATCGCGGTCAACCTGTCGGCCAGCTCGCTGGTCGACGCCGACCTGCCCGACCAGATCGTCGGCATGCTCGCCGCCCGGGGCGTCCCGGCAGAGGCCCTGCAGCTGGAGATCACCGAGGAGTTCCTGATGGCAGACCGCGACCGGGCGCGCAACATCCTCACCACGCTGCGCCAGAGCGGCATCCAGCTGTCCGTGGACGACTTCGGTACCGGCTACAGCTCACTGAGCTACCTGCGCGAGCTGCCCGTGGACGAGCTCAAGCTCGACCAGTCGTTCGTGATGCCGATGGCCGATGACGCCCGCGCGGCGGCACTGGTCGCCTCCACCGTCGCTCTGGCCCACAGCCTGGGCCTGCGCATGGTCGCCGAAGGGGTCGAGAACCCCGTGGCCTACGCAGAGCTCAAGCGCCTGGGCTGCGAGCAGGCCCAGGGCTACTTCATCTCCCGGCCTGTCCCTGCCGCGGAGCTCGAGCACTGGCTCAGCACCCGGGCCCCGGCCGACCAGTCCACCGATATCCGCGCGCTGCACTCGGCAACCATGCGATAACCTGACGGACACCGCTGACGCGCTCAACGGCTCGCGCCCGCTGGTCAAACAGCCGGTTTGGGCTCCCCGGAGCCAAAGCCGTCCACGTCGCATGCTCCGGACATCTGCCAGGGGATCCCGGTCCCGAGGATGGGTCGCTCTGCGGTGCTGGTGAGTTCCCCGGCGTCGCCGGTGACCCGGTTACGCCCGCCATGCTTGCTCGCGTACATGAGTCGGTCGCTGCGGTCGACCAGGTCGTCGGCGCTCTCTTCGGGCAGGGCCATCGTCGCCCCGATCGAGACCGTCACCCGGGCCTGGGTCTCACCTGCCTGGATCCAGGAGTTCTCCACCAGGGTCCGCACCCGCTCGGCGATCGCGTGCAGCCCGAGCGCGTCGACGCCCGGTAACAGCGCGAGAAACTCCTCGCCTCCCCACCGGATCGGCACGTCGCCGCGCCGCAGCCCGTTCGCCGTCGACTGGGCGACCATCCGCAGCACGCCGTCCCCGGTCTTGTGCCCGAAGGTGTCGTTGATGCTCTTGAAGTGGTCCGCGTCGATGAACAACACCCCCAAGGTGGTGACCTGCTCTCCCACCGCCTTCATCAGGGTCTGCAGGCTGAGCTCACCCAGGCGGCGCGGGGGCAGGCCGGTCACCGGATCCAGCAGGTCATCGTTGCTGGCGCGGCGCTGGCCTGCATACGGGTTGGTGGTGCGGGCTGAGAAGACCTCCACCGAGCCCACAATCGCCCCGTTCGGGTCTCTGAGGGCATTGCCCCGCACGGTGACCGGAACGCGGTGGCCGTCTTTGTGGTGCAGGTAGACCTGCATCGCACGTGGCTTGCCATCTTTCATCACGGCCGCCAGCGGGCAGCCACTCAGGCACAGCTGGCGGCCCTTGTCATCGATGTGCCGCAAGATCCCCTCCGAGCAGCTGTGGCCCACTACCTCCGCGGCGCTGTACCCGGTGATCCGCTCGGCCCCGCCGTTCCAGTACGTGATGTGCCGGTCCCGGGTCACGAAGTACACCCCGTCGGAGATCTCGTCGAGCAGGTGTTGGTAGAACTCCTTGTCCACCCAACACCTCCAAGACGCACCTTGGCCCCCGTTCTCCCTGGCAGTCTCATCGTACTTTCGCCTGCCGGGGTCAGGACTGCGAACGCGGATATTCGCCGACTACCGCCGACCGTGAGCTGCGAACCCCTCCGGCTCCATCCTCCGGCGAAACCCCGTGATGAGTCCCTCAGAACCACCCCTGATGGACATGTGGTGTGTCTTATCTCTTTGTCCCAGGTGCACAGCACCGGGTCGCCAGCCGGGCGCCAGCGGCAACGAACAGGGACGACCCGGTCAGACAACTCGTCCCGCAGAGAACGGCATCGAGAACCGACGCCGCACGCCGCCTCGTAGATGCCCCCCCGGGGGGTTGCCCGGTGTTCGTTGGCGTAGACCTCAAGGCAGGTCCGGGGCCCGGCCAGGTGAGGGCTGACCGCCCCGCCGCCAAAGAACGGTTCGATGACGCGCCGCTGGGTACCGTTGAGCTCGTTCAGCTGGGCAGCAGCCTGACCGTGCTGCCGACCAACCTGAGGATCGGCAGGACGGGGGTGGTCAGCGGGGCTGCAACGGGGGGGTGCGGCACGCCTGCCGACCGTGGCGGCCCGGGCCCGGTTTGTCGACCTTTTCCACGCGCGGGTACCAGAGCGGACTGAGAACCCCTATTCTGGGAGGTCGGGTGATCCGTCGCAGTTTGAGGGGACTGGGATGGCAGTGCAGATGTCCGGGTTCGGGGGCCTGCTCGAGGCAGTGCCTGATGCCTTGGTGGGGGTGGATGAGTCCGGCGTGATCCGGTTCGTCAACCACCAGGCGGAGGTGCTGTTCGGCTACGTCGGCAGCGCCCTGGTCGGGGAGCCTGTCGAGCTGCTGGTGCCGGAGGCTCTACGGCGGGGGCACGAGAAGCAACGGGAGGACCACGCCGGGGACCGTCAGGTCCGGCACATGGGGTCGGGGCTGGAGCTGAGCGGCCGACGCCAGGACGGTACTCAGTTCCCGGCAGACATCGCGCTGGCCCATCTGGAAACCACCGATGGCCGGCTGGTGGTCGCGGCCGTGCGTGACATCACCCATTACCGGGTCGCGGAAGCCGAACGACGCCGCCTTGACCGCCTCGCAGCAGTTGTCGAGTCCAGCGGGGAGGCCATCATCGGCAGCAACGTGGATGACGTCATCACGAGCTGGAACCCCGCAGCCGAGAAGCTGTACGGCTACTCCCGGCAGGAGATTGTCGGCAGGTCCAGCAGCGCCCTCATCCCCGCCCATCGAGCTGACGAGCTGAGAGCCGGCCTGGTCGAGGTCGGCGCCGGCCGGGCGCTCAAGAACCTGGACACGACGCGCCTGCGCAAGGACGGGACTGAGGTACACGTCTCCCTGACCGTCGCGCCCATCCTCGACGCTGACGGTGCGGTCCTCGGGGTCTCAACGGTGGCCCATGATCCGACTGAGCTGGAGCAGGCGCTGAGGGCCGCGCAGCGCCTGGCCGCGATCGTCGAGCATTCGACCGACGCCATCATCAGCACCACCCTGGACGACGTCATCAGGACCTGGAACCCGGCCGCGGAGAAGATGTACGGCTGGGCCGCCGAGGAGATCCTCGGCAAGCCGAGCCGCCTCATCAGACCAGCCGGTCGTGCCGCCGAGGTCACGCACATCCTGGACACGGCCAAGGCCGGGGGGCACGTTGAGAACTTCGAGACGACCCGTGCCCGCAAGGACGGGTCGCAGTTCCCGGCATCGCTGACGGTCTCCCCCATCCGCGACACCGACCGCGGCCCCGTGACTGGCGTGTCCGTGATCGCCCGAGACCTGACCGAGCAGCGGAAGGCGGCACAGCTGTCCCGGTCCATGATCGAGGCAAACCTGGACTCGATGGTCTCCATCAGCCCCGCCGGCAAGATCATCGACGCCAACGAGGCCACGGTCCGGCTCACCGGGGTACCCCGCGACCGGCTCATCGGCACGTCCTTCCACCGCTACTTCACCGAGCCCGGCAGGGCCGAGGCCATCTACCAGCTGGTGTTCACCCAGGGCGCGGTCGAGGACTACCCTCTGACGCTTTGCCACCGCAACGGGCACCCGGTGCTCACCGAGGTCGTGTACAACGCCTCGGCCTACCGCGACAGCAACGGCAACGTTCTGGGGGTGTTCGCTGCCGCCCGCGACGTGACCAAGCAGATGCAGGCCCAGCGAGAAAGGGCCGAGGAGCACGCCAACGCGATGGACCGGCTGGCAGAGCTCGAGCGGCTTCAGCGGCTGACAGTTGGCCGCGAGCTGAGGATGCTCGAGCTGAAGGCAGAGAACGAGTCCCTTCGGAAGCACGGTCACCGCGACGAGGAGGAGCCCCGCGGCCGCGGCTAAGGAAGCCGCACCGCTGGCCTTGAGCCTGGACGTGCTGCCCGCCACCTCGTCGGCCAATGGTTGCGTCATCGCGAAGAGCCCAACTGTGGTGTGTAGCGATTCCCGGTTCCGCGGGCCGCTGCCGAAAGAAGACGCCGATGAGCGAGAAGAGCGCCACCCAGGGGAGCCATAGACGTCCCTTTTCCGCGCAGCTGGGGCGGCTTCGGCCAAGGACGCCAACATGCTGGCCGGCAACAACGCAGACGACGGCGGTGACACGGCACCGTGAAGCAGGTACGGCGCGGCAGCCGAAGCGACACTGCCGCGTGGGACTACCTCCCCGCCGGAGCGCCGCCGGCGAAGACGGGCAGTGCGCGGCCATTTCCGCCCGGGACAGCGCGGGCCCCTTGTCTCGGGCCAAAGAACGTTTCCGGAGGGCTTGCGCCTGGGGGCCTCGCCCTCGCGGTGTAAGTCGACCAGAACATCTCCCGGCCACACTCGCAGGAAAGCCCCATGACAAACACCGCGACCACCGGACGCGCTAACAGCTTGTCGAGGAGTTCCCGGACCGCGCGCCGAGCGCGCCGGCGGGCGGCCTGACGCGGCTGGCGTGCCAGTGCACGGGCTCACCGGGTTGTTCGCGCTCGGCTCGCCGTTCTCGCTCCGGCAGCCTTGACGAAGCAGGAGATGCTCAGCGGTTCCGCCGGGTCAGCAATCGTGGGGCCCTGGAACCGGCAAACGTCCGGATCTGGCGCTGGTCGAGCGTTCCCGATCGTGGGCTCTTTGAGCGATAGTCGGCGTCCTGCTGCTCAGCAAACGCCGTAATGGCTGACCTCCGGGCCGCCCTTCTTTTTGGATGGGCGCAGCATGACGCGATCAGCTCTGTGATGTCAGCTCACCGATTGCCTTCGGGTCTGACCGCGCCTCGTAGTAGCGAAGATCCTGAGTGCTCTGACTGGCCCAGATGGCGGCGGCGATGCCGTCCATCTTCGGGGACCATTCTCGGGCCAGGACGGCCCGGATGTGGCGGTGGTGCAGCAGGACGTTGCCGCTGCGGCGGTTGAGGCTAAGGGCTCGTAAATCAAAGACACGCATAGTTCAGGGTTGAGCGGCTGGGCTCACGCTGTAGTTCCACTCGGGGTGGAAGTCGTGCCTTGTGAGGTGCTGCTTTTCTAGTACCCGCATTTGGGCGTCGGTGATCTTGATGCCTTTGGGGTAGATGGTGTCGTCGAGCTCGGCGTTGACCTTCAGGCCGGTGCGGGTTGTGGTTCCCGCGATGAGGTTGACGATGACTTCGTGGCTGGTCAGCGGCTGACCACGCCAGTTC
>JBBRZQ010000156.1:0-10275 GCA_038236535.1 Actinomycetales bacterium | reverse complement strand
GACGTCGAAGGCTCTGCTGGAGACCACGGAGCAGCGCCGGACGGATCCACGACAGGCACGGGAGGGTCAAGGTCATGGCAAGCATTGAGCGGCGGCAGATCCGTGGTCAGGAGCGCTTCCTCGGTGAGGCCGAAGAAACGTTCGATAGCCGCAAGGGCAAGTGATGGCGAACATTGATAAGCGCTCGAACGGCGTTTGGCGAGCGCGGTACTACGACGACGCGGGCAAGCAGCACGCGCGGCACTTCCCCCGGAAGGTCGATGCGCAATCGTGGCTCGACACGGTCACGGCCTCGGTTGTGCGCGGTGACTATGTCGACCCGAAGACAGCCAAGACGACCGTAGAGCAGTGGTGCGCAACGTGGCTCGAGGGTTACGCGACGCGGCGGGCTTCGACGGTGCGACAAGCTCGGGTGCATATCGCGCAGATCAACAAGGCGTTCGGAACGATGCGGCTTGCCGATGTGCGGCCGTCTCAGGTGAAGGCTTGGACGGCGCAGCTCAAGGCTGCGGACTACGCAGACTCCACCGTCTATGCCACCTATCGGCGGTTCGCGCAGATCATGGGCGACGCGGTCCAGGACGGCATCATCCCGAGGTCACCTTGCAGCCGGAAGACGTCGCCTGGTGGGGGAGTGCAGCGGCCCTACGTGGCCACCACGGAACAGGTGTGGGCGCTGCATGACGCGATGGACGAGCACCTACGCCCAGCGATCCTCCTGGGTGCGTTCGCTGGTCTGAGGACGGCGGAGACGTGCGCGCTTCGGGTGTCCGATGTCGACTTCATGCGCGGCATCGTCGCGCCGGCGATCCAGTGGCCAGCCGAGCCGCTGAAGTCGGAGTGCTCGAAGACTCCGATACCTATTCCGCGAGAGCTGGCGCTCGAGCTGGCGGCGGCTGTGAAGCAGTACGCGGGGGAGACGGTGGTCTCTGACGAGATCCGCCAGGCGTGTTCACCGCGGGAGCTGCAACGGGCGGTGCGCAAGGCCCGCAAGAAGGTCATGGGATTGCCGGAGGGCTTCCGGTACCACGATCTCGGTCATTACTTCGCGTCGTTGCTCATCGCATCAGGGCTCGACGTGAAGGTCGTCCAGACCCGGCTACGGCATGCCAGCGCGATGACGACGCTCAGCACTTATGGCCATATGTGGCCCGACGCGGACGAGTCCTCACGCGCAGCCGTCGCGGTGGTTCTGGCTGCGCGCAAGGACTCTCCCAAGGACTCCTCAAGGACTAAGAGGGGTGCTCACTGACGTTTGCGCAGGTCAGCGGCTTGTAGAGCCTAGATGTCGTAGTACATCTCGAACTCGTGCGGGTGCGGGCGGAAACGGATCGGGTCGACCTCGTTGAGCGTCTTCCACTCGATCCAGGTCTGGATCAGGTCGTCGGTGAACACGTCGCCTGCGAGCAGGTACTCGTGGTCAGCCGCGAGTGCTGCCAGCACCTCAGGCAGGGACCCGGGAACCTGTTCGATCTGGTCGTGCTCCTCCGGCGGCAGCTCGTAGAGGTCTTTGTCGACCGGTGCCGGGGGCTCGATCCGGTTCTTGATGCCGTCCAGGCCGGCCATCAGCTGGGCCGCAAACGCGAGGTAGGGGTTGGCCGAAGGGTCCGGGATCCGGAACTCGATGCGCTTGGCCTTGGGGGAGTTGCCGGCGATCGGGATGCGGACGCAAGCGGAGCGGTTGCGCGCCGAGTAGACCAGGTTGACTGGAGCCTCGTAGCCCGGAACCAGACGGTGGTAAGAGTTGACCGTCGGGTTGGTGAAGGCCAGCAGCGACGAGGCGTGCTTCAGCAGGCCCCCGATGTACCAGCGCGCGATGTCCGAGAGACCGCCGTAGCCACGCTCGTCATAGAAGAGCGGCTCGCCGTCCTTCCAGAGGCTCTGGTGGGTGTGCATGCCGGAGCCGTTGTCGCCGAAGATCGGCTTGGGCATGAACGTGGCGGTCTTGCCGCCGTGCCAGGCGACGTTCTTGATGACGTACTTGAACTTCATCAGGTCGTCACCGGACTCCAGCAGCGAGCCGAAGCGGTAGTTGATCTCCTGCTGGCCGGCGGTGCCCACCTCGTGGTGGCTTCGCTCGACGGTGAGGCCGACCTCGGCCAGCTTCAGGCACATCTCGTCGCGCATGTCGGCGAAGTGGTCGAGCGGCGGGACCGGGAAGTAGCCACCTTTGTATCGCGTCTTGTACCCCTGGTTGCCGCCCTCTTCCACCCGGCCGGTGTTCCAGGCCGCCTCGACCGAGTCGATGTAGTAGTAGGAGGCGTTCTGCTTCGTCTCGTACCGCACGTCGTCGAAGACGTAGAACTCGGCCTCGGCGCCGAACTTCGCGTCGTCGGCGATGCCGGTGGACTTCAGGTAGGCCTCTGCCTTGGCGGCGATGTTGCGCGGGTCACGGCTGTAGGGCTCGTCGGTGAACGGGTCCACGATCGAGAAGTTCATGATCAGCGTCTTCTGATCGCGGAACGGGTCCAGGAAGGCAGTCCGCGGGTCCGGGATGAGCTTCATGTCGGACTCATGGATGGCCTGGAAGCCGCGGATCGAGGAACCGTCAAACATCTGGCCTTCGGTGAAGAAATCCAGGGTCACCGACTGTGCTGGCACGTTGAAGTGCTGCATCACGCCGGGCAGGTCACAGAAGCGCACGTCGACGAACTTGACGTCCTCGCTCTTGATGAACTCGAGGACCTCTTCGGGCTTGGTGAACATGCAACCTCCTGTTGTGGGGCCCGACACGTCGGGGCCGGACCTTTCTTTGCATCGGGACAGACCCTAGCGGCGCCGGATTTCCGCGCCAACACCTCAATGTTTCACCGGTGTTACGGGCCGGCGAAGCGCAACGTAGCCTTGCCGTGTGCCCGATCGTAGAGATATCGCCTCCTGGCTCGACGGTCCCGGTTCTGGCGGGGCAACTCCCGGCGAGTACCCGGGCCGCAGACTCGGTATGCCGGAGCACGGGCCAGGCTCGCTGGCCCGGTTCGGGCGCCGGCTGGCTGCCGTCACGGTGGACTGGTTCCTGTGCACGGTGATCGCCGCCGGGCTGATGGGCTACCGTCTCGGCAGCGGGGGCCTGGGCCCGTTCAAGCCGCTGGCCGTCTTCGTGCTGATGAACCTGCTGCTGGTCGGGACGCTGGGCTTCACCATCGGGCATCGGCTGCTGGGCATCCGGGTGGTGCGGGTGGGCGGCGCCAGCGCGGGCCCCTACCATGCGGCAATTCGCACGATCCTGCTGGCACTCGTGATTCCTGCCGTGATCTGGGACCGTGACACGCGAGGATTCCACGACAAGCTGGCCCGCACCGTCGCCGTGCGCCTCTGACCCAGAAGCCCCAGCGACCCAGAAACCCCAGCCACCCAGAAACCCCAGCCACCCAGAAACCCCAGCGAGAGCCGGCAGACCTGGGTTTGTCGCGGGGTTTGTTGCGCGGTCCCTGGTCTGGCCGGTGGGCTAGCGGCCTCGCATCGCCTTACGGTCCATCCGGACCCGGTTCGGGTCGACCCCGGCAGGCAGCGGCGGACGCATACCGCCCATGGCCCGCAGGCGCTTGTTGACCGCCGCGACCTCTTGCTTGGTGAGCACCGGTTTCATCCGCTGGATCTTGCTGGTGATCTTGCGGACCGACACCTCGTCCTTGCCGCCGCCCTCGCCGATCCGCAGCACCGTGACCGGGACGCTGGCCCCTGCGATCCGGCTGATCTTCTTGCGCTCGGACTCGGCCAGCTTGGTTGCCCTTGCGGCAGGTCCTTCGGCGACCAGCACGACCCCGGGGCGTCCGGTGGCCCGGAACACCATGGCGGCCGAGGCCATGTCGCCTGCCCGTCCGGCCTCGGCGGCGACGGGCTGCTGCTCGAAGTACCAGCCCTTGCGCAGCGAGGACAGCGCAGCACCTGCGGCGCCGGGCTTGCCCTCGATGGACTTGTACGCGGCACGCTTGGCCCGGAAGCTGAGCACGATCGACGCGGCCATGGCGGCCAGCGGGACGCCAAGGATCAGGAAGTAGATCGGCATGTCGACCAGCAGACCGATGGCCACCATCAGCAGGACGGTGCCGAGCGCCGCCGCCGCCATCCACCAGCCGATCAGCGGGTCAACACTGTGGGCAGCGGTGAAGACCTGACGGATCTGGGATAACCGCCCGTCCTTCTTGACCTTCTTGGGCTTGGTGGACTTCTCGGACTTCTTACGGGCCATGGCGATCAGACTACCTTCAGGAGACGTTCGAGAGGCCGCGCCGGAGCAGTGACGCAGCCTCCTGGCGGGCCGGGCTGTATGCGGTTGCCACGAGGTGGGAGAGCTGGTCCGGCACCGGACGCCCCCAGCGCTTCATGGCCTGGGCCCAGAGCCGGCCGGCGCGGTAGGAGGAACGCACCAGCGGCCCGCTCATCACGCCCTTGTAGCCGATCTCCTCTGCCAGGTCGGACCAGCGGACGAACTCCTCCGGCTTGACCCAGCGGTCGATCGGGTGGTGGCGTGGCGAGGGCCGCAGATACTGGGTGATCGTGATCAGGTCGGTGCCGGCCTCATGCAGGTCGTGCAGCGCCTGCTCGATCTCGTGCTCTTCCTCGCCCATGCCCAGGATCAGGTTGGACTTGGTGACCAGGCCGGCGTCGCGACCCATCGTGATGACCGCCAGTGAACGCTCGTACTGGAACGCCGGGCGGATCCGCTTGAACAGCCGGGGGACCGTCTCGACATTGTGCGCGAAGACCTCGGGTTGTGCTTCCAGCACCTGGGCGACGAGCTCGGGGACGCCGTTGAAGTCGGGGACCAGGATCTCTACGCCGGTGCCGGGGTTGAGCTCATGCACCATCCGGATCGTCTCGGCATACAGCCAGGCTCCGCCGTCCGGCAGGTCGTCGCGAGCAACCCCGGTGATCGTGGCGTAACGCAGGCCCATCTGGCGGACCGACTCGGCGACCCGGCGCGGCTCGTCTCGGTCGAGGTCCTCGGGTTTGCCGGTGTCGATCTGGCAGAAGTCGCAGCGTCGGGTGCACTGCTCGCCACCGATCAGGAAGGTGGCCTCCTTGTCTTCCCAGCACTCGAAGATGTTGGGGCAGGCCGCTTCCTGGCAGACCGTGTGCAGTCCCTCGGTCTTGACCATGGTGTTGAGCTTGGTGTACTCCGGCCCCATCTTGGCGGTGGTCCGGATCCACTCGGGCTTGCGCTCGATAGGCGTCTGCGCGTTGCGGGTCTCGACGCGCAGCATGCGGCGACCATCAGGTGCGACACTCACTAAAGCTCCTTGCCATGTTCGGTATCGGGACGTTCGTGTCACAACGGGTTCGCAGAGATCAGCAACCGCCCAGGCGGACGCGAACCGGGGACCTCCCCAACAGTACGCCGTGATGGCTGTCCCCCGGACGACGTCATGGTCCTGCGGGGGCGACAATACGGCAGGGGTCTAGCTGACGTCTCTGCGGCGGAACACCACGGCGGCGAGCACGACCAGGAGCACGGCCATCATGCCCAGGTATGTCGCACTGTGGCCGAAAGTGAGGATCTTCTCGACTCCCTGGCAGTTGTAGCTGCCCCGGCTGTCGGTGGTGCAGACGGTGGGGTAGTACGTGGCGCCATGTTTGACCAGCGAGGTGAAGTTGAGCTGCAGGAGCCACGGCTGGACCCCCTGGAGCGCCTGACCGAAGACGCCCTCCACGAGTACGAGATACCCCATGGCGATGCCGATCACAGCGGCGGTGTGACGCAGCAGCACGCCGATGGCGGCCCCGCTGACGGTGGCAGCCAAAGCCAGCGCGACGGAGCGCCCACCCATCCAGCCGAGATCACCCCACATCTTGGAGGTCGTGCCGGCGGTGGAGCCAAAGTGGCCGACGATCAGCCAGGCGCCGCCGGTGAGCAGACCCAGCAACGCCAGCGAGACCGGTAGCAGGCCCAGCCCGGCGGCCACCAGCTTGCTGCCGTAGACCCGCATCCTGCGTGGCTCGAAGGTGAGCCAGTTGGCCATCGACCCGCTGCTGAACTCCGCGGCGAGGAAGCCGGCGCCGACCACGAAGCCGAAGAAGGCCAGGACGAAGGAACCGCCGAGCAGGATATCGGGTATCACCGCCGGGAAGGTCGCCGTTGGCTTGCCCCAGGTCTCCCACTTTGGCTCCATCTGGCTACAGGCCAGGGCCGCCGCCTTCTGCTCAGCCGGCCCTGCCTGAGGCTGTTGCGCCAGGCAGTCCTTGACCTGTTGGGGACCGTTCGCCTGCCAATCCTGCTGCGCCTGGACGAAGGAGGCCCGCTGCGAGCTCAGCTCGCTGGCGCTGAGCGGCTTGGCCTGTTGGTAGCTGCTGAACAGCAGCAGGACGGCGACCGCCAGGGCGCCCAGCAGGGCCAGCGTGGTGAGCCGGCGTGAGAACAGCCGCCGAAGCTCGACCCTGGTCAAACGGATCATCGGGTGGCTCCGGCAGTCTCGAGTCCTTCGCCGGCTGTCAGCTCCAGGAAGACCGACTCGAGATCTGCGCGCACCGGGGTCAGCTCGTTCACGTACAGGTCATGAGCCGCGAGGCGCCGGGTGATCTCTGCGCCATCGCTCACGCCCATCACTACCAGCAGCCCGCCGTCCTGACGGACCAGCAGGCCTGCGTCGGTCAGGATGGCTTGTGCCGCAACGAGATCGGCAACTCCGACTCGGATGGAGGTCGCGGTCTGGTCGCCGATCACGTTGGCCACCGGGCCCGAGGCCAGCAGCCGGCCGTGACCGATGATCGAGACCCGGTCGGCGACCTGCTCGACCTCGTCCAGGATGTGGCTGCTCACCAGAACGGTCTTGCCCTGCTCGCCGAGGGACCGCATCGTCAGGCGGATCTCCCGGATGCCCGCCGGATCCAGCCCGTTGGTGGGCTCGTCGAAGATCAGCAGGTCGGGCTCTTTCAGCAGCGTGGCCGCGATGGCGAGCCGCTGCTTCATACCGAGCGAGTACGTGCGGTACTTGTCCTTGCCGCGATCGCCGAGCCCGGCCTGCTCCAGGACCTGATCGACCACGGCTCGGGGCCGGCCAATGGCCTCGGCGAGCAGCTGGAGGTTCTTCCGGCCGGTGAAAGCAGGGAAGAACTTGGGCGACTCGACGATCGCACCGACCCGGCCGACCACCTCAGGCAGCTGTCTGGGCACGTCGTGTCCGAAGATGCTCATGGTGCCCGAGTCAGCACGAACCAGCCCCAGCAGCATCCGGATCGTGGTGGTCTTGCCTGAGCCGTTCGGGCCCAGGAACCCGTGGACGCCGCCGACCGGCACGTCGAGGTCCAGCCCCTGCACGGCGACGTGGCGGCCCTTGCGGTTGCGATACGTCTTGCGCAGACCTCTGGTAGAGATGGCCAGCTCTGCGGTCGCTGTGCTCATTTGCCCGCCCCGATGATCGCCCCGATGCGTCACTCTGACGCGTGGCGTGACTTTACGGCGTGTGGGTCGGGCCCGGGGAGGCCGGGTCAGCCCAGGATGTCGCTCAGGTGCTTCTCGACGTAGGGGAGTGCTTCCTGAACCGGGACCTCGCGCCCCAGCTCCTTGCTCAGAGAGGTCACTCCGGCGTCCGCGATACCGCACGGCACGATGACCTGGGCCCAGGACAGGTCACAGCAGCAGTTGAGCGCGAACCCATGCATCGTGACGTTCTGGCTCACCCGGATGCCGATGGCGCCGATCTTGCGGTCAGGCCCCGAGTCGTCGGCCAGGATCCACACCCCGCTGCGCCCAGCGATGCGACCTGCCGTGACGGCGAGGTCGGCGCAGACCCGGATCATCATCTCTTCGAGGCGGCGAACGTGTGCCACCACGTCGACCGGTGAGGCCAGGCGAACAATGGGGTATCCGACCAGCTGGCCCGGACCGTGCCAGGTGATCTTGCCGCCGCGGTCCACGTCGATGACCGGGGTGCTGTCGAAAGGGCGCTCATGAGGTTCGGTTCGCTTGCCCGCGGTGTAGACCGCTGCGTGCTCCAGGAGCAGCACCGTGTCGGGTTCGTCGCCGGCGACCACCGCGGTGTGAACCTCCCGCTGACGGTCCCAGGCAGCTGTGTAGTCAACGTAGTCGGGGGCGAAGCCCAGGTGTTCGAAACGCATGCTGACAGGGTACGCGGCCCCAAGACGTGCTTGAGTTAGCGTCGATGAATCCGTCGAGTGGCAATCAAGGGGAGCAGGACAGTTGAACCGTCACGACATCACGCCGGAGCAAGAGGCCGCGGAGCGTGCCAAGGCCACTGCGCGGACACGGCTGATCCGCCTCGTCAGCGTTGTGCTGGTGCTCTTCGTCTGGCTGGGTCTCGCCGGGGTGGGTGGACCGCTGGTCGGTCGGTTGTCCGAGGTGCAGAAGAACGACAACGCCTCCTTCCTGCCCAAGACTGCCGAGTCCACCGAGGTGGCCGCGCTCGCCCAGAAGTTCAGCTCGACCAACACGCTGCCCTATTTTGTGGTGATCGAGCGGCCAGGCGGGCTGAAACCCTCGGATGCCGCGGCGGTGAAGACGTTCATCGACGGTATTCCGTCCTTGCCCTTTGAGATCCAGGGCTACTCCCTGGGGTCCTACCTCTCCGGGCCCCCGGCAGTGGCCATTCCGAGCGCGGACGGCAAGGCGCTCCTGGTGCCGGTGCAGCTGGACGCCACCAAGGCCGCCGAGGTGATCGGCTCGTCGAGCCCGCTGTTCGAAGGGGCCAAGGCGTTGAAGGTCTCTGCGACCACGCTGCTGACCCCGAGCGGGCTGACCGTGTATGTCGCCGGCCCAGGAGGGACCCTGGCTGACCTGGTGACCGCGTTCAGCGGCATCGACGGCATCCTGCTGCTGGTCGCGCTCGGGGTGGTCTTCATCATCCTGCTGGTCGTCTATCGAAGCCCGATCCTGCCGATTACCGTGCTCTTCACCGCGATCTTCGGGCTCGCCGTCGCTGCGCTGGTGATCTTCCCCCTGGCCAAGAATGATGTGATCGGCCTGAACGGCCAGAGCCAGGGGATCCTGTCGATTCTGGTCGTCGGTGCGGCAACGGACTACTCGCTGCTGCTGGTCTCCCGCTACCGCGAGGAGCTGCATGAACACCCGAGCAAGTGGGTGGCCATGGCGACTGCCTGGAAGGCCTCGTTCTCACCCATCGCAGCCAGTGCGGCCACCGTCATCCTCGGTCTGCTGTGTCTGCTGCTGTCCCAGCTCGGCAGCACGCGCGGCCTCGGGCCGATCGGCGCGCTCGGAATTGCCGGGGCACTGGTCGCGGCACTGACCTTCCTGCCTGCGGTTCTGCTGCTTTTCGGACGGCGCATCTTCTGGCCGATCATCCCCAGGGTCGACCACGTCCACTCCGAGGACTCGGTCGGGCGCCGGGGCCTCTGGGGGCGCGTTGCCGCCATGGTCGGTCGTCACCCACGTCGCACCTGGGTGCTGACCCTGGTGGGGCTCCTGGCCTGCGCCGCCTTCGCCCCGACCCTTGACGCCCGGGGAATCAGCCAGTCAGAGATCTTCCTGAACAAGGTCGACTCCGTAGCCGGGCAGGAGGTCCTTGCGCGGCACTTCCCGGCCGGGTCAGGCTCCCCGGTGCAGATCATCGCGTCCGCACCGCACGCAGATGACGTCCTGACCACAGTGAAGTCCACCGAAGGGGTCGCCTCAGCGTTCGTGGGGGAGGCGCCGGGTGCACCTCCGAAGGTGATCGACGGGAATGTTCTCATCCAGGCAACGCTCACCCCTGCCGCCGATTCGCCCGAGGCCGAGACCGTGGTCGAGAAGCTGCGCAGCTCCCTTGACGCTGTGGCACCCGAGGCCCTGGTCGGCGGCAGCACCGCCATCAACTTCGACGTCCGGACGGCCAGCGAGCGGGACCTGCGGGTCATCATCCCGGCGATCCTGGCTGTGGTGTTCCTGGTCCTGACGCTGCTGTTGCGTTCGCTGGCCGCGCCGGTGATCCTGGTTGCCGCCAACGTCCTCTCCTTCGCGGCGACCCTCGGTGTGTCGGCAGTCGTCTTCAACCACGTCTTCCATTTCCCGGGGTCTGATCCGGCCACCCCGCTCTACGCCTTCGTGTTCCTGGTGGCGCTGGGCATCGACTACTCCATCTTCCTGATGACCCGGGTTCGCGAGGAGTCGGCTGAGCGGGGCACCAGACCGGGAGTCCTGGTGGCGCTCGCGGTGACCGGCGGCGTCATCACCAGCGCCGGCATCGTGCTGGCGGCGACCTTCTCGGCACTGTCGCTCATCCCGCTGGTCTTCCTGGTCCAGATCGCTTTCATCGTCGCGTTCGGTGTCTTGCTGGACACCACGGTGGTCCGCTCCCTGCTGGTGCCCTCGGTCGCCTACGACCT
>JBBRZQ010000155.1:0-10543 GCA_038236535.1 Actinomycetales bacterium | reverse complement strand
GACACCCTGCTGGTGCTCGAGGCCATGAAGATGGAGACCGAGGTGACCGCGCCCAAGGATGGCAAGGTCAAGTCGGTCGACGTGGCCGTCGGCGACGCCGTCCGGGGTGGCGAGGTCCTGATCGAGTGGGACGACTGACCCGGGTCGCGATCCCTGCAGTGTGAGGCGTGTCGAGCTCACCGGAGCGCCACCAGGCTGTCCGGTGAGCTCGCGGCATTCTGCTGGGCGTCATCCACCGCACAGGAGTCTGCGTTGCCACCGCGCTGGCCTGGATCCCGTTCATCGTGCTGTTCGAGTCACTGGGGAGCCTGCCGTTCGATCGTCGGCGCCGAGGGCCGAACGGGCCCGGTGCGCCGGCCTGGCTCACTGGGCTGGGAAAGGGTCCAGCTCATCCGGAGGCGAGCCCGGTTCAGCAGCCGGCGACCTGTTGCCCGGCCGAGGGCGCCGAGGCCGAGAGGTCCCAGTAGGTGGCGGTGTTGGCGCCACGGTTATTGACCGAGAGCAGGGCGTGGGCCAGCACGTTGCCTTTGAGCGTCTTGGTCCACTCGACTGCGGGGCCCAGCGGAAACGTGAAGGTAGAGGTCTGGGCCCAGCCGGCACTCTTCAGGGTGGCCTTGGCGCCGGCCACCACCGTGTCGACCGGGCTGGCACTGGTGAACTGGTACTCGTTGCTGACGTCGTTCCAGCCCTTGGTGCCGGGTCTGCCGAAGCAGGAGGCCCAGACCGGGCCGGCCGCGTGGTGGAGCTGGACCTTGGCATCGGCCGGCACCGCCGCCGCGATGCCGCGCAGCGCCGTGACCCGGATACCCCCGGGGTCGCCACCTGGATGCCTCAGCAACAAGGCCGCGGTCACGCCGATCGCGACCGCTGCCAGGGTCACGCCCCCGGAAAACCAGACCACCAGCTTTCTCCTGCCCTGCCGGACCTGCGGAACGGCGTCGTCAGGTTCCTGGTCCGTGCCGGACTGTGTGCTCACCTGCGGAAGTATGCCCGACCCCGCGGAGCCTCCTGCGACGCCCTGTCACAGCCGGGTCCCGGACAGCGCGAAGAACGCCAGGTCCATTGCGGCGATCAGGATGGTCGCCCGGAAGAACCGCCGGGAGGACGGGTCGCGGTAGGCGCTGGCCGCAGCCGTCCCGCCCACCACCAGGGCTGCGACGAAGCCGGCCCAGCGCCAGGGACCCGGCTCGCCGCCGGAGCCGAACAGGATCACCGCCGAGGCGACCAGCAGGATCGCCGCCCCGGCCAGCGCGGTGACCTTGGCTCCCAGCCTGTGCGGCATTCCCCGGACTCCGGTGGCCACGTCCTCGAGCAGGTCAGGGAGGGCGTTCGCCAGGTGCGCGGCGACCCCGAGCAGCGCCCCGGCCGCCAGAGCCCAGGGCTGCGGCCAGCCCGGCGGCGAGGCCGAAAGGGTAGCGATCGCCGGGAGCATGCCGAAGGCGATCGCGTACGGCAGCCAGGACAGGGCGGTCGCCTTCAGGCCCAGGTTGTAGAGCCAGCCGCAGAGCACCGTCAGCAGCGCGGCCGCCCCGCCGGGCCAGCCGATCGCCAGCGAGAGGGCGATGCTCAGCAGGAGAGCGACCAGGGCAGCGATACCGGCGACTCGGGGTGCTATTGCCCCGGCCGCGAGGGGCTTGTCGGGCCGTTGCACGGCTTGGTCGCGCCCGGCGTCCAGATAGTCGTTGGACCAGCCGATCGACAGCTGGCCGGTGAAGACCGCCGCGGTCACCAGGAGGCCGCCCCCGGGCGGCAGACCGGCCAGCGCGCACAGGCCGGCGGTCAGTGCGGTGACGGCCAGCGAGGGGATCGGATGGCAGGACAGGGCCAGCGCTCTCACGGTCGCAGTTGAGGGCATGACGTGATGCTAGAGCCACGGAGCGCTATTCGTTTGGTGTCTAAAGGCGAAGGAACAGGTTTGTCACCCTAGGGTTGACCGGGTGACCACCCTGGCTGGCGTCCACGCCGTACTTCCGCCGCATCGCTACTCGCAGGCGGAGCTCACCTCGGCCTTCACCGAGTTATGTCTCGGCCCGGACGGCAACGAGGCCTTGCTGGGCCGGCTGCATGCCCATTCACGGGTCAGCAGCCGGCACCTTGTCCTGCCGCTGGATCAGTACGTCACGCTGCCCGGCTTCCGGGAGTCCAACGACCTGTTCATCACCCACGCGGTCCGGCTCGGTGCCGAGGCGCTGACCGGGGCGTTGCAGCGCGCCGGCATCCGCGCGGACGAGGTCGACCTGGTCGTCTCGACCACCATCACCGGCATCGCGGTTCCCTCGATCGAGGCCCGGATCGCCCAGGTCGTCGGCCTGCGCCCGGATGTGAAGCGGGTGCCCCTGTTCGGGCTGGGCTGCGTCGCCGGGGCTGCCGGTGTCGCCCGGCTGCACGACTACCTGGTCGGTCACCCGGACGAGGTCGGAGCCTTGATCTCGGTCGAGATCTGCTCACTGACGCTGCAGCGCGAGGACCGGTCGGTGGCCAACCTGGTGGCCAGCGGCCTGTTCGGCGACGGCGCGGCCGCCGTGGTCGCAGTCGGGGCGAACCGCTCCGAGCCGGGCCCGGGCGTCATCGACTCGCGCAGCCACCTCTACCCGGACAGCCAGCGCACGATGGGCTGGGACGTCGGCGGCAGCGGGCTGAAGATCGTGCTGGACGCCCAGGTGCCGGCCATCGTCAGGCAGTATCTCGGCGACGACGTGCGCTCCTTCCTGGCCACGCACTCGCTGGAGGTCTCCGACGTCGGCGCCTGGGTCTCCCACCCCGGGGGCCCGAAGGTGATCGAGGCCATCGAGGGCGAGCTAGGACTGCCCGGTGACCCGCTGGAGCTCACCTGGCGCTCGCTGGACCAGATCGGCAACCTCTCGTCATCCTCGGTGCTTCACGTGCTGCGGGACACCCTGGACAAGCGTTCCCTGACGCCGGGGACTCCCGGGATGCTGATGGCCATGGGCCCCGGCTTCTGTTCCGAGCTCGTCCTGCTCGGGTGGTGAGCAGCCGATGACCTGGTATGCCGTGCTGATCGCCGCCGTCGCGCTGGAACGGCTGGCCGAGCTGGTCGTCTCCCGGCGCCACCTGGCCTGGGCGCTGGCCCGCGGGGGCCGCGAATACGGTTTCGGGCACTACCCGTTCATGGTCGTGCTGCACACCGGGCTGCTGGTCGCCTGCCTGGTCGAAGCAGCGCACCGTCCGTTCCTGCCGGCGCTTGGCTGGTCGATGCTCGCCGTGGTGGTCCTGGCCCAGATCCTGCGCTGGTGGTGCATCAGCACCCTCGGCCCCCGGTGGAACACCCGGATCATCGTGATTCCAGGGCTGCGACTGGTCGCCCGCGGGCCGTACCGCTGGCTGCGCCATCCCAACTACGTCGCGGTGGTGCTGGAGGGGGTTGCCCTGCCGCTGGTGCACACTGCCTGGGTCAGCGCCCTCGTCTTCACCGTGGCCAACGCCGGGCTGCTGCGAGTCCGCATCCAGGCTGAGAACGCGGCGATGACACAAGCCCTCTCAGAATCCTCCCCGTCGCAGGCCGAGCTGCCGTCCCGGGACGAGCCGCTGATCGCGCCTGCACAGATGCCGCCTCCGGCCTCCAGGGCTGTGCGGCCGTGATCGACGCCGACCTCATCGTGGTCGGAGCCGGTCCTGCCGGCCTGGCCACCGCCTTGTATGCGGCCCGCGCCGGGTTGAGCACGGTGGTCCTCGAACCGCGGCCCAGCCCGATCGACAAGGCCTGCGGCGAGGGGCTGATGCCCGCAGCCGTCCGCGCTCTCGGCGAGCTCGGGGTCCGTCCGCAGGGGCGGGCGATCCGCGGCATCCGCTACACCGACGGCCGCCACGTCGTCGACGCCGCCTTCCGTCACGGCGACGGCCTGGGCGTGCGCCGGACGACACTGCAGCCGGCGATGCTGGACGCGGCCCGGGCGGCCGGGGTCAAGGTGATGGAGTCCCGCGCGGTCGAGGTGTGCCAGGACGCCGACGGGGTGAGCGTCGATGGCCGGCGGGCGCGCTACCTGGCCGTGGCCGACGGGCTGCACTCGCCGATCCGCCGTCAGCTCGGCCTGGCGCGGGCCCTGGTCAGGACCCCGCCGCGATGGGGCACCCGGCAACACTTCGCCGTGGCGCCGTGGACCGATCTCGTCGAGGTTCACTGGGGGCCCGAGTCCGAGGCGTACGTGACCCCGGTCGGCCCCGGGCTGGTCGGCGTGGCGTTGCTGTCCAGCGTGCAGGCTCCGTTCGCCCGGCAGCTCGCGGCCTTCCCGGCCCTGCTCGAACGGCTGCCCGCCGAGGGTGTCACGTCGGTGCGCGGAGCCGGTCCGTTGCTGCAGCGGACTTCCGCCCGGGTGGCCGGGCGGGTGCTCCTGGTCGGGGACGCCGCCGGGTATGTCGATGCGCTGACCGGCGAGGGAGTCGCGGTGTCCCTGGCCTGCGCCCGCGCACTGGCGGACTGCGTCGCCGCGGACGACCCGGCCGCCTACGAACGGCGCTGGCTCGCGGCGTCCCGGCGATACCGGGTGATCACCTCGTCGCTGCTCTGGGCCCGGCGCCAGCGGTTGCTCTCCTCGAGGATCGTCCCGATGGCGGCCCGCCTGCCGGGAGTCTTCGGCGGCGCCGTCCAGCAGTTGGCGAAGTGAGATGGCGGGACAATGATGAGGACCGGAACGATGATGAGATCCGCAGTCGATGATGACGGCCGTAACGATGATGATGACCGGAGCGCGCAGATGACCGTAGAGCCGGGACCGACCGCAGCCCAGGGGACCTCCACGCAGGAGTCCGTCACCGAGGAGGCCGCCAGCCAGGAGCTTGTGGTGCTCTGCGGGCCGGACGGCTCCGCTGCCGGGACCGCGCCGAAAGCGACGGTGCACCACCGCGATACGCCGCTGCACCTTGCCTTCTCCTGCTATGTGTTCGACCCGGCCGGGCGCGTGCTGGTGACCCGCCGGGCCTACCACAAACGGACCTTTCCGGGGGTGCGCACGAACAGCTGCTGCGGGCATCCGGCACCCGGCGAGGGAATGCGGGTCGCCGTGCTTCGCCGGCTTGAGCACGAGCTCGGGGTCGTCCCGTCGGAGCTGGAGCTGATCCTGCCCGGGTTCCGTTACCGGGCCACCGCGCCGGACGGGACCGTGGAGAACGAGCTGTGCCCGGTCTACCGGGCGATGACCACGGACTCAGGGCCGGTGACCGGGCACCCGCCTGAGGTTCACGACACCTGGTGGATGCCCTGGGTCGAGTTCGCGGCTCAGGTCGACGGAACCGACCCGTTGTCCTCGTGGTGCGTCGAGCAGGTGGTGCAGCTGAACGCCCTCGGGCCGGACCCCCTGTCCTGGCCCACCGGTGAGCAGGCCGATCTGCCGGCGGCGGCGACACCGTAGCGGCCACGCCGCCGGAGCCACGATATTCAGTCAGCAGCCGCGGAGGCGGAGCTGATCAGTGCTGTCGATCTGGGCAGGGACCGTTCGTATAGAGGGTGAGAGGCCGGCGCGGCGCCGGCCCAGACCAGAAGGAGGCCCGCATGTCCCAGAGTCAGACCCAGTACCTGCTGAGCGTGTACCAGCCGGACGGACCCATCCCCGCGGCCGAGGACCTGGCCAGGATCGGGCGGGACCTCGATGCCCTGCACGACGAGCTCAGGGCCGCCGGTTCGTGGGTGTTCGCCGGGGGGCTGCACCCCGCCAGCACGGCCACCATGCTGAGCCTGCGAGACGGCGAGGTGCTCACCACAGACGGCCCGTTCACCGAGGGCAAGGAGCACCTCGGCGGGATCACCATCATCGCGGCGCCTGATCTGGATGCCGCCCTCGAGTGGGGCGCCAAGTTCGCCCGCGCCATCTCGCTGGACGGCCGGGACGGGCTGCCGATCGAGGTGCGGCCCTTCCAGCACGGCGCCGAGGGCTGACCCGGTTGTCCGATGGTGGACCTGACCTCACAGCCTCGGAGATCGACCGCGTCTTCCGGTCCGAGTACGGTCGCGCGGTGGCTGTCCTGGTCCGCGTCTTCGGTGATATCGACATCGCCGAGGACGCGGTCCAGGAGGCGTTCACCGCTGCGGTGGCTCGCTGGCCGTCCGACGGTATGCCGCCGAGCCCGGCCGGGTGGATCATCACCGCCGCCCGCAACCGGGCCATCGACCGCCTGCGCCGCGAGGCCTCGCGGCAGAGCCGGCACGCCGAGGCCGCACTGCTGCACGCCCGTGATGAACCGGCCGTGGAGGGTGTCGTGCGCGACGACCGGCTCCGACTGATCTTCACCTGCGCCCACCCCTCGCTGGCCCCCGGCGCCCAGATCGCGCTGACCTTGCGGCTGCTGGGCGGGCTGAGCACCGCGGAGATCGCCAGGGCCTTTCTGGTGCCCGAGCCGACGATGGCCCAGCGGCTGGTCCGGGCCAAGGGCAAGATCCGCGACGCGCGTATCCCTTACCGGGTTCCGGATGGCGCCGAGCTGCCGGAACGTCTCCGGGTGGTCCTGGCGGTGGTTTACCTGATCTTCAACGAGGGCTACACGGCGAGCGCGGGGGACCGGCTGGTCCGTGAGGACCTCTGCGCCGAAGCCGTGCGGCTGGGACGGTTGCTGGCCGGGCTCCTGCCGGACGAGCCGGAGGTGAGCGGGCTGCTCGCGCTGATTCTGCTGGTGGAGTCGAGGCGGGCCACCCGGTCCACCCCCGGCGGCGACCTCGTCCTGCTGGCCGACCAGGACCGCAGCCGCTGGGACCGGGGTCTCATCGACGAGGGCCAGGCCCTCGTGCGGGAGTGCCTGCGGCGTAACGAGCCCGGCCCGTACCAGATCCAGGCGGCGATCAATGCCGTGCACACCGACGCGCTCGCCTCGGCCGACACTGACTGGTGGCAGATCCTGGCGCTCTACGACCAGCTCCTGGCCTGTGCTCCGAGCCCGGTCGTGGCGCTGCACCGGGCGGTCGCAGTGGCCGAGGTGGAGGGAGCTGGCGCCGCGCTCGGCAGTATCGATGGTCTCGAGCTTGATGGCTACCACCTCTTCCACGCCATCCGTGCCGACCTTCTGGTCCGCCTGGGCAGGGTGGCCGAGGCCGCGCTGGCTTACGACCGGGCGATCGCGCTCACCCGGAACGTGCCCGAGCGTGAATACCTGCTGGGCAGACGCCAGGCGCTCACCGGAGTCCGGTGAACGCCTGACGACCGGACCTGCGAGGCGAAGGGATCTCGCCCGAGGCTGCCGGGTGGTGCGGGCTACTTCTGGGCGCCGCCGATCAGCCCGCCGAGGTCCGGCAGGTTCTGCGATGCCGAGTCCACAGCAGCCGTCGCGGTCTCGGTCACGTCGGTGACGCCACCGGTCACCGCCTCGATGGTCGGGGCAGCGCCCGCGATGACGCCGTTCGCCGACTCGGTCACGGACTGGATTGCGGCCGTTGCCGACTCACCGATCGAGCCGAGGTCGGCCGGCAGTCCCGGGATCTCGATCCCGGTGGCTTCCTTCACGCTCATCAGGGCATTCTTGATCGACTCCCACATAAGAGCCTCCTTCAGGTTGGCATGCGGATCTCGCGTCAGCCAGGACACGTCGGCGAGGACGGGGGGAGCAGTGGCCACCGGCAGCTCAGCGCGCCCGTGGCCTGGCGGGGATCAGGCCTTGCGGCCCATCTTTGCCTTCAGCTGCTGGATCCGGGCCTTGTTCTCCGGCTTGGTGGCCTGCTCCTTGACCTTCGCGACCGCGGAGCTGGCTTGCGGGCTGCGGGCGAGCTCTGTCAGCTTCTTCATCAGGCTGGGCACTGTGACTCCATTGGTTGTGGCGGTCCTGCTGCGAGACGGTATTGCGGCGCGCGACGCTGCGCTGACGCGGTGGTGCGTTACTGCTGTGGTGCGTTACTGCTGTGGTGCGTTACTGCTGTGGTGCTTGATGCGGTACTGCTTGATGCGGCAAAAATGTTGAGGGTAAAGCGTTTGGCGGGACTAGAGCGGTGGCAGCAGCTCTGCGCCCGGCAACAGCTCCTCGCCCATGATCAGCGCGGTGGCGATGAGGACCTGTGCTCGCGATACGAGAGTGGCCAGGACTCCGCGGGTCCCGTGGTCGGCGACCTCGGGCAGCTCGCGCAGGGCCTGGATCTGGGCATCCAGTGACGCGAGGTAGGCCTTGAGCGTGATCGGATCTGCCGGGCACTGTCCCTCGGCATGGTCTGTGCAGGGCGTCTGCTCGGCCAGCGGGGACACGGTCAGCAGCCGGGCGATCTCCTCGAGCCGGATGCCCTGGGCCTCCAGCCGGCGGATGGCCGCGATGCGCTGGACGTCGGAGGGCTGGTAGAGCCGGAAGTTGCCGCCGCTGCGGGCCGGGGCAAGCAGTCCCAGGCCGGTGTAGAAGTCCACCGTCCGCTTGCTGACCCCGGCGCGCGAGGCGAGCTCGCCGATACGCAGGGGGTCTGTGCCCTCCACAGTGTCATCTACCATCGAGCCACCTGCTTCCTGCATGCGGTCGGAACCGCGTCTGACAACAGCGCTTCCGAACACCATACAGTGGCACGTGATGATGTCGATTCGGACAGGGGAGCCTTACACGATGAGCATGGACCCGGGGAACGACCCGCAGTCGCCTGCGTCGCACGTTGCCGACAGCCATGACCTGATCCGCGTCCAGGGCGCGCGGGTGAACAACCTCAAGGACGTCAGCGTCGAGATCCCGAAGCGCCGGCTGACGGTGTTCACCGGCGTCTCCGGCTCGGGCAAGAGCTCGCTGGTGTTCGGCACGATCGCCGCGGAGTCCCAGCGGATGATCAACGAGACCTACAGCGCCTTCGTGCAGGGTTTCATGCCGACCCTGGCGCGGCCGGAGGTCGACCTGCTGGAGGGGCTGACCACGGCGATCATCGTCGACCAGGAGCGGATGGGGGCCAACTCCCGCTCCACCGTCGGCACCGTCACCGACGCCAACGCGATGCTGCGGATCGTCTTCAGCCGGCTCGGGCAGCCGCACATCGGCTCGCCCAAGGCGTACTCCTTCAACGTCCCCTCGGTCCGGGCCTCCGGCGCGATCACCGTCGAGCGTGGGTCCAGCAAGGTCGTACGAAGAGACTTCAGCGTCACCGGCGGCATGTGTGCGCGCTGCGAGGGTATGGGGCGGGTGAGCGATCTCGAGCTGGCCGAGCTCTTCGACGACAGCTTGTCCCTGTCCGAGGGCGCGATCACCGTCCCCGGCTACCACGCGGGCGGCTGGAACATGCGGCTCTACAAGGAGTCGGGTTTCGTCGACCCGGACAAGCCGATCCGCGACTACACCAGCGCCGAGCTGCACGACTTCCTGCACCGCGAGCCGACCAGGATGAAGATCGCCAACATCAACATGACCTATGAGGGGCTGATCCCGCGGATCCAGAAGTCGATGCTCTCCAAGGACAAGGAGGCGATGCAGCCGCACATCCGGGCCTTCGTGGACCGCGCCGTCACCTTCACCAGCTGTCCGGACTGTGACGGGACCCGGCTCAACCAGGGTGCCCGTTCCTCAAGGATCAACGGCACCAATATCGCCGACACCTGCGCCATGCAGATCAGCGACCTGGCCGAATGGGTCCGCGGCCTGAACGAGCCGTCAGTGGCGCCGTTGCTCGCGGCGCTGCAGCAGACCCTCGAGTCCTTCGTGGAGATCGGGCTCGGCTATCTCTCGCTCGACCGCCCGGCCGGCACGCTGTCGGGCGGCGAGGCGCAGCGGACCAAGATGATCCGCCATCTGGAGTCGTCGCTGACTGACGTCACCTACGTCTTCGACGAGCCGACGATCGGGCTGCACCCCCATGACATCCAGCGAATGAACGACCTGTTGCTGCTGCTGCGGGACAAGGGCAACACCGTGCTCGTCGTGGAGCACAAGCCGGAGACGATCACGCTTGCCGACCACGTCGTCGACCTCGGGCCCGGCGCGGGCACGGCGGGCGGCACCGTCTGCTTCGAGGACACCGTCGAGGGGCTGCGGGCCGGCGGCACCATCACCGGCCGCCACCTTGACGACCGGGCCACCCTCAAGGAGACGGTGCGCACGCCCACCGGCGCCCTGCAGATCCGCGGCGCGACGGCGCACAACCTGCGCGATATCGACGTCGACATCCCGCTCGGCATGCTGGTCGTCGTCACCGGCGTCTCCGGCTCCGGCAAGACCTCGCTGGTACACGGGTCACTGCCACGCCTCTCGGGGCCGGCCGGCGCGGGGGTGGTCTCGATCACCCAGGGGGCGATCCGCGGGTCACGACGGAGCAACCCGGCGACGTACACCGGCCTGCTCGACCCGATCCGCAAGGCGTTCGCGAAGGCCAACGGTGTCAAGCCGGCGCTGTTCAGCGCCAACTCCGAGGGTGCCTGCCCCAACTGCAACGGCGCCGGTGTCATCTACGTCGACCTGGCGATCATGGCCGGCGTGGCGACCACCTGCGAGGACTGCGACGGCAAGCGGTTCCAGCCATCGGTGCTGGAGCACCATCTGGGCGGCCGCGACATCAGTGAGGTGCTCGCGATGTCGGTGACCGAGGCCAAGGAGTTCTTCGGCGTCGGTGAGGCGGCCACGCCTGCCGCGCATGCGATCCTCCACCGGCTCGCCG